>CAZGAX010000060.1:0-20612 GCA_964523745.1 uncultured Halobacteriales archaeon
CTGCTACCGGCGAGATCATCATCCACACTGATAACATCGACGACGTCCGTCCACATATCTGGGCGATTGAAGACTCACCCGATGGGCGGGATTATCTATTTACGACCAAAGCTTGGAAGCTTATTTTGGAGTACCCCTCCACTGAGATAGATGATGGAAAAGTGGTGGTTTCTGGCGATCAAGCCCAGTCAATTCGGAAGCAGTTGGGTAATTACTCAAACAGAGGAACGTTCTATTCGGGAAAATTACAGGTAGAAACATCACATCTGGCTGATCTATCTGATACCTGTAATTTGGGGTGTGCTGTACGGGGAGAAGGGCCGAGCTCGGACTCGTATAGAAGCAATGGTGATAGCGAGACCGCTGACCCAAATCGTACCGGGTCAAACACTAACGGAAATGAACAATATACGTCTAATCCGAACTGGGACGCCATAATGGGGGATAGATGACATGACAAGAACGATCGGACGTGGGCGATTGAAGTCCACGTTACGCTATGCCCTTCTCGCCAGCGGTGCTATCCTTCTATTTCCTATCATCGGACCATTCCTGATCTCGTCGAATCGCTTCAGCCTCGCGACCCACTTTTCATTCATGCCAGGAATCAATGCTGAGGGCGGACGCAATAGTGGTATCTTGGCAGCCATTTATATCATCGTCGGGATTCTTCTGGTGGGCGGTGTTACAGTCGCTGCTGCCGGAGGAATTCCTGGCAGTTCTACAGATGACCCTGGACCAGAGCCTAGTCCTGTGGCAACGTCGACAGCGACTCCGACAGCCACGCCGGATCCGGATGTCTCGGGCCAACGTAAACTGGAACTCCGGAGATTTACCAACCACATGGATCATGTCTCTGCCGCCACTATCAGTTCCTGGTCTGTTGTCAACAAGACCACAGTTCGTGTCCAGGTGAACAAATCGTGGGAGACGGCCGGCACGTACGACGGCGAGAATCAACCGATGCCGGAGGCTGCTCTCGTCGCTCTGAACGAGACGGCAAGCCCCCCAGACCGCGTCATCGTCAACCTCCGAAACACCAGTGGGACCCTCTACACCCGCGTTGTCGTCAAAGAAGCTTGGGCAGATCCATTTATGGGCTTCCAGATGACGCCGACCGAGATCGTAGACAAATTCGACCGGCATACGACATACGGAGAAAAGAAGCCAGACGACGTGTCCCCACCCCGGTACCATCTCTCGAATGATGAAATTCGGCGGGCCTATGCGTGGGGGCTGAAGAAGATGTTGAACTCACCCGTGTGGACGCCGACTGAATTCAATTCAAGTCAGCGACCAAACGTCGTTGACAGCGGTCTCTATCACTACAATGTGACGCTCGAGTCTCTAAACGTCACTTACAGTAGCGAGAATGTTATTTACATCACGATCAAGAAACGCGAAGATGAGCATGGAGATAGCGTTGGATGGGTGGGTTCTGCGTGGGCGCAATTACTACGAAACGACTTTTACGACGTTGAGTTTGGGACACCTGGAATGGTTGTTCATCTCCAGTACATGAGTCCCGAAAGTGGGAATGTGAATTTGACAGCTAATTATCCTACCTATTGGGCAAAGCAGTATAACGAGGGCGAGATAAGTTGGCACGAATATTTAGCAAAGGTGGCCTTGTACGGGTAACTTCTCAACCCTCAATTTATTGAAACGATAACGCGAAGTGTCCTGTCGAATGCAGACCTGCCTTCACGTCCGCCGACAGTGTACCACCTGCTATTGATCTATCTATATGTTGTTGAATTCACCGCTCCTCTCGAAGCTCCATCCCCGCGACGATATCCCCGGCCGACTCTCCCTTCCGAATGCTATCCAGCAACGCGAAGGCGTCCGCCGGCGAGAGGAAGTGTCGCGTCACCGCCCGGCCAAGCGGCGTTGGTTCCAGACCGTCGATGAACTCGTACTCCAGCAGTTTGCCCAGCGCGTGTTTCGTCGGTACTTCACCGACCATGGCGTCGTTGAGCGCCTTGGCCCCGGCCCCCGCGACGGTGACGTTCGCCAGCGTCTCCTCGACGGCCGACGACTCGTCGTACCTGGTGACCACGGGCTCCATCTCGCCCTTCAGCAGCGTGAACGCCACCTCGTCCTCGGTGCGTTCCTGGCTCGAGTGGTAGGTGCAGTCGGGTTCGACCAGGACGTACACTTTGCCCTCGTCGTGGTAGTCCGGCCGGCCCGCTCTGCCCAGCATCTGTTCGAACTCCTGGACGCCGAGCCACTCGATGCCCATCGCCAGCGAGTCGAAGACGACCTGGGAGGCCGGGAAGTCGACCCCGGCGGCGAGGGCCGCCGTCGTCACGACCGCGGCGAGTTCCTGGTCTGCGAACTGTTGTTCGACCCGCTTTCGTCGTTTGTGGTCCAGCCCTGCGTGGTACGGCGCCGAGGAGTAGTCAAGCTGGCGGGAGAGTTCGTGACACCGCCGTCGGGAGTTCGTGAAGACGATGGTCTGGCCGCGATACCCCTTGCTGGACTTGGTGTCGAACGCCCGGCGGACCAGCTTGTTCTCGACGTGGGCCTTCTCCCGCCCCTCGACGAAGGTGACGTGGCGCTCGATGGGCACCGGCCGCTCCTCGAACTCGATGAGCTGGGCACCCAGGGCGTCGGCCAGCGAGCCGGGGTTGCCCACCGTCGCCGAGAGGAACAGCCACTGCGTGTCGCCGTCGCTGTACTCAGAGCAGTAGTGGCGCAGTCGGGTGATGAGACCGTCGAGGCGGTGACCGCGCTCGTCCTCGCCGAGGGTGTGGATTTCGTCGATGACGACCGTCCCGATGTCACCAAGGTCCCGGCCGACCCGGAGGGCGTGGTCGATCCCCTCGTAGGTGCCGACGATGACGTCGGCGCCGGGGTCGAACCGCTCGCCGTCGTCGTTGATGCGGCTGGCGCCGACCCGGAGGCTCACGTCGACGACGTCGCCGTAGCGGTCCTGGAACTCGCCGTACTTCTGGTTGGCCAGCGCGACGAGCGGGACGAGAAAGAGCATCTTGCCCGTTCCCGAGAGGGCCCGGTCCAGCCCCGCCATCTCCCCGATCAGCGTCTTGCCGGTGGCCGTCGCGCTGACGACGAGCTGGTCGCGGCCGTCGAGCGCGCCGTTCCGGACTGCGAGGCTCTGGACCGGGAGGAGGTCGTCGAAGCGGTCCTCGACTTTCTCCTGGATGCCGGGGTGCATTCCCAGGTCGGCCGTCGGTACGGGGTCGACCTCCTCGACGGTGGCGCTCATCTCGTCGAACTTCGTGAGGTCGGGGTCGAGGTCGCCGGAGAGGAGGTTCGTGATGCGTTCGAGGTCCTGGACCTCCAGCAGGAGGTCTTCGAGCCGGTCGCGGGCGGCACCGCTGATCTCGCCCCGGTAGGCGAGTTCGCGGTCGAGCTGTTCCCGGGCGCAGTCCGGGCATATCTCTTCCGTCTCTGTCGTGATCGCCGTGTCTGCGGTGATGGGGGAGTACTCGCCGGCGTTCGCACAGAGTCGACAGGTCCGGACGACCGACGCGTCGAGCTGGTAGCCATCGAGGAGAGCACGGAGTTCGTCGCGGCCGCTGCTGGTAGTCTGCTCGGAGATTCGGATACGCTCGGCCCGCCGGGCGACGTCGACGAACCGGTCTGGGCTGTGAAGCTGTTCGCTGGTCCCCTCGGTTTCTCGCAGTCTGGCCGGTCGGGGGCCGGCGTCGGTGGCTTTGACCTCGAGGCGACCCTGGAACACCCGGTCGCCGTTGCTAGTCACCGCGACGCGGTAGTCGTCACCGTCGCCGTGGAGAAAGAGCGTATCGACGTTCGCGACCTGCCGGGACACGCCCGGCAGTAGTGACTGGCCGTATTTGACAGATTCGCTTCCGCGAGCCAGGAAACAGATGGTGGCACGCGTCGATGCCGGCAGTCCCGGACACCGACGTGCGGCGAAGCCGTGGACGGCTGCCACCCCCGCGTGTACTCCCCCGAAGTGGAGCCCGGCCGCCGGCCCGATGGTCGGCGGACTCCCTGCCAGCGTGCACTGGCGAATCCCCCGCGACGACTATCCCCCGGACGGTCGTCGTCGGGGCAACTGGTGGTCCGGAGGCAGCCTGTATTGTTATACGCTCTCTGTACCTGTCTCGTACGGTATATATTACGCCGACTTCCAGGCTGCGAACTGTCTATCAGGCGTATCATACGCCAGTAGGCGGTTACTACCGCTCCCGTACCGGCTCCTCTCACTCCACGAGGCGGATCTCGTCGTCACCGGTGGGGACCGCACAGATGAACGCTCCCGGCCAGGCACTCTCGTTGCGGTACCAGTGGACCGCCCCGGCCGGGATGAACAGTGAGTCGCCCGCGGTCACGGTGTGTTCCTCGTCTTCGATACCGACGACGTACTCACCCTCCAGAACGTACTGCTCGTGTTCGATCTCGTTGGTGTGGCGGGGTACCTCGGCGCCCGGCGCCAGCGTAAACCGGCGGATGGCCAGGTTCGGCGCGTCGTCGTCGGGACCCACGAGAACACCCTTCCGGAGCCCGTCGGCGGCGTCGACCTGTTCGTACGTCACGTCGTCGGCCCGGCGGATGACCGGGGTCGGGTCGTCGGCTGCCATACCCCTGCTGGGGCCGGCGAGGCCTAAGGCGTGTCGCCGGTCGACTCGCCCGCGTCTCGGCGGTACGGTCCGCGACTGGCATCGGCGGGGCGGGCTTAAGGGCCGTCCGCTCGAAGGTCAGGACATGCGACGGTTTCGTATCGGCACCGCGTTCGGCATCCCCGTGCAGTTGGACCTCACCTTCCTGCTGGTGTTGCCGCTGTTCGCGTACATCATCGGCGCCCAGATCGGGCTCTGGGTCGACCTCCTCAACGGGACGTGGGGCGCCGCGTTCGACCCTGCCACGTTCGACGAGGGTGCCCTGCCCTGGATCCTCGGCGTCGTCGCAGCGGTCGGGCTGTTCGTGGGCGTCGTCCTCCACGAACTCGGTCACTCGCTCGTCGCCAGGCGGTACGGCTTCCCCATCGACTCGATCACGCTCTGGCTGTTCGGCGGCATCGCCCAGCTGACCGAGATGCCCGAGGACTGGCGCCAGGAGCTGTACATCGCGGTCGCCGGACCGGTCGTCAGCATCGTCCTCGGCGTCGCCTCGTACGTCGCCTTCCAGGTCCTCCCGGCTAGCGACTCCCTCGCCCTCGAGGCCACCCGGTTCACCTTCGGCTATCTCGCGGTGATGAACGTCGCCCTGGCGGCGTTCAACCTCCTTCCCGGCTTCCCGATGGACGGTGGACGCGTCCTCCGGGCGCTGCTTGCCCGCCGTCGACCCTACGCCCGGGCCACCCAGATCGCCGCCGAGGTCGGCAAGGCGTTCGCCATCGTCCTCGGGCTCTTCGGCCTGCTCGCCACGTTCAACCCCTTCCTGATCGCCATCGCCTTCTTCATCTACATCGGCGCCGCAAGCGAGGCCCAGCAAACCGTGATGCGGGCGGCGTTCGAGGGCGTCGTCGTCCAGGACATCATGACGCCCGCCGACCGCGTCGACACCGTCACCGAGGACACCCGCGTGGCAGAACTGATCGACACGATGTTCCGCCAGCGCCACACCGGCTATCCGGTCGAACGCAACGGCGACGTCGTCGGCCTCGTGACACTGGAGGACGCCCGGGCCGTCCGTGAGGTCGAACGCGACGCCTACACCGTCGGCGACGTCATGACGACGGAGGTCGAGTCCGTCGGCCCGGACACCGACGTGATGGACGCCCTGACGACGATGGAGCAACACGACATCGGCCGCCTCGTCGTCGAGGACGACGGCGAGTTCGTCGGCCTGCTCACCCGGTCGGACGTGATGACGGCCCTCTCTATCATCAAGACCAGCGGACGCTACGAAGGCCGACCCGACCGAAGCGACAGCGTGGACGCCGCCGCCCCGGAGACGCGGCCCTAGAACTATTGGACTGGAGCGTCGATACGTGCCGAATGACCGACGAGCCAGCGAAGATGGACCCGGAGACGCTCGTCCGATACGGCTGCATCGAGACGCTCAAGCAAGGCAACGTCGAGGAGACGTATCGGTTTTACACTGACGACGCCGACTACTACCGCTCGGACGACGAACCGGCGACGCTCGACGACCTCGTCGACGACGCGGAGCGGTTCAGCGAAGCGTTCGAGGACCTCGAGGCGGACATTCACGAGACGGTCGTCGACGGCAGCCGGATCTCCTTTCGATACACGATCCGGGGGACCCACACCGGTGAGTTCGAGGGAGTCCCTCCGACCGGCAAATCGATCGAGGCACAGGGAATCGGATTCGCCCGACTCGAGAACGGACTGATCGCCGAGTACAACCTCTGTTTCGACTCGCTCGGAATGTTTCAGCAGCTCGGCCTGGTCTAGCGACCTCTCGGTTGCCCGGCGCTCTAACTCGCCGGACTCGAATCATGCCATTGTTACGCATACACACATCAATTCCGAAACCAAACGAATAGAAGTTGATACAAACGTATAAGCCGTTGCTCGTCGTTGATTTCTATCCCCATGAGGCCGATACCACATCGGGAGCGAGTAGAGGGGCGGGAGCGCAGGGGGCGTTCCCGGTTGCCACAGCGCGAGTGGGAGGAGACGTTGGACGACGACGAGACATGGATCGCGGCACAGGAGTTCTAACAGGAGTACGTTGCGGCGCTCGGCGGCCTGCACGGCCGTCCGGCGTCGCGTCCACCCGGTTGTCCAGCGGACGGCGTAGATAATCCCGATTCTGTCGTCAACAGCACCGTCTCGGCACGGTTTAGGTGCCTATCGTCTACCCGTACCGAAGCGATGACAGACCTCACACGGCGTGACTTCGCACGGATGGCTGGGACGAGCGTCCTCGCTGCGAGCGGTCTGCCCGCCCTCGGGTCGGCTGCTGGCGCCGATTCGTCCGGGTCCGGCTGGTCGACGGTCGAGTCCCCGACGACGAAGACGTTACACAGCGCGGTCGAGACGGTCGAGGGGCCGGTCGCCGTCGGCGGTGGCGGGGACGTGCTCGCCCGTCGCCAGAGCGGGTGGCAAAAGGTAGTCGAGTTCGGCCCCCAGGCCCGGAGTCGGCCGCTGACGGGGGCCGACGTGACCGACGACGGCACGCGCGTCTGGTTCGTCGGCGGCAGCGGCGTCATCGGCGAGTACGACGTCGAGACCAACACGCTGACGAACTACTCGGCGCCGAAGGGCAAGACGAGCACCTGGGAGGACTGTGCCGTCCGGGGAACTGCCGGCGAGAACGAGCGGCTGTACTTCGTCAACGGCTCCGGCGAACTGCTGGTCGGCGAGCGACAGGATAGCGGCGCCGTCGAGTACCGGGACGTGGTCAAGCCCGGCGGCGGGTCTACGATCCCCGGCATCGACTTCCACGCCCGGACGGCCGGCCACGTCTGTAGCACGAGCCAACTCGTCTCCGAGTCCACCGACGGCGGCGCCTCCTGGACCCGCATCGGGATCGACTTCTCCGGTGCCGCCTTCTACGACATCGCCAGCGAGGGCGCCAGGGACGTCAACGTGGCCGCCGGGTCCGGCATCGTCTACCGGTACGACGGCTTCCGGTGGACGCCACACGTCATCGACCACGACCGCCAGGCGATCCGGGCCCTCGACCGCGACGGCGACGCCGGGCTCGCAGCCGGTGCCGGCGGCAAGGTGTACGAACGCCAGTCCGCGGGCCAGTGGCGACGGATGCAGACGCCGGTGTCGAAGTCGCTCCGCGGCGTCGTCCGGTCGTCGTCCTTCGACGTGGCCGTCGGGAGCGGCGGAACGATCGTCGAGCGGTCGGTCGACCGCACCACCGAGAGTACCACGACGAAGTCGACCGGTTCCCGGACTGCCCCGGGCCTCTCGGACCGCGACCTCACGGTCGCCGTCGAAGTCGAGGGAACCTGGGTCTGAGCGGGCGGCTGGCCGAGTCGCTCTTAAACGACGATTGCCGGGAGGTGGGGAGAGGGGGAAGATTGCGTTACCTCGACTCCGTCCCACCGTCGGAATCGGCGACGACGTCGTCGGCCGTCTCCCCGACGAACACTTCCTGGCCGTCGAGGCGTGGGCCTTCCTCGCCGGTCCTCGACCGGGACCTGGTGGTCGGTCCCGCAGACGGCCGGTCAGTAGTCCACAGTCGCCAGACCTGTCTGTGGAACCGCGTGGCGTAGCCGGCGACGACCAGCGCGACGGCCGCTCCGCCGTAGAGGACCGTCGGGAACGGACCGGCGAGGTGCCGGAGGAACCCAAGCAGGACTCCGAGCGTCCCGCCGAGGACGAGCAGTATCGTCGCAGAGACGAACGTCGCCCCGCGCCGGTTGACGTAGCTGTTG
Organism: uncultured Halobacteriales archaeon; assembly: GCA_964523745.1. Taxonomy (GTDB): domain Archaea; phylum Halobacteriota; class Halobacteria; order Halobacteriales; family Haloarculaceae; genus CAZGAX01. The sequence goes on from CAZGAX010000060.1 coordinate 8,294, forward strand.
AAGTGGATCCAGTCGGCGTACCCCTCTAGAAGCGCCCGGCGGAACGGCGCCTCGGCCGTCTGGATCGCCCTGTCCGGGAGACCGTCCGGGTCGACACCGACGATTCGCGGCGTGACTGCCGTGGTCACGACCGCGACGACGGCACCGGCGACGAGCAGGGCCAGTCCGACGACCAGCGACGGTGCGACGGAGCCGAGGCCGACGTCCAGCAGCGAAATACCCGAGACGGCCACGCCGAGCAGCGCGACGGTAAACTGTAACAGTTTGACCGCCCTGGCGTCGACGCCGGTCAGGGCGTCGTGCTGTGCGTCCAGCGTCTGCCGTGCCGCTTCCGTCGCCACGGCCAGCGACGCGTCGGGCGAAGCTGGGGCGGAACTGGCGTCGGCAGCCTCGTCGGCAGCCTCGTCGGCGGTGTCGTCACTGGCGGTGCGGCTGGTGGACGGAGAACTGTCTGATTTTCGCGTCATGAAAGCGTTCTGGTATCGAAACGGGGCGGTCTCAGTGGGAGAGCAGCGGGCCGACGGCGAGTGCGGCGGCGAGTACCAGCCAGCCGCCGACCACGGCGTACCAGTACAGCGAAACGGCCACCAGTCGGGGGCGTCGCCCGGCGGTCGAGGTGCCGTCGGTGCGAACGAGGGCCACGCCGACGGCGACGAGGCCGCCGAGGACGTGCAGGCCGTGGAGGCCGGTGAGTGCGAGGTAGGCGTCCAGAAACGAGTGGCCTGTGACCCCGGAGCCGGCCAGTTCGTAGTAATCGCCGGCCAGGCCGACGAGAAAGAGCGCGCCGAGCGCCAGGGTCAGGCGCAACTGGGTGGCGAGGCGGCGGGCGTCGCCGCGGTCGGCCGCCACCACGGCGTCGTGGACGGTGAAGCCACTGGTGACCAGCAGGAGCGTGGCTGCGGCGACCCTCCCCGGGGTTGCCGGGAGGACTCGCCAGGCCACCGCAGAGCCGGCCAGGGTCCAGCCGTAGGTTGCCAGGCCGGCCCCGAACGTGGCGACCTCGACGCAGACGAAAAGGAGCGTCGTGGTTCGGGCGGTGGCGATCCCGGTGGGAGCCGGCGCCCGGTCGGCCGGTCCCTGGCGGAGCCAGCCGACGAGACCGACCAGCAGGAGGGCCGCTCCGGCGACGAGGACGGCGAGTGCCGGCCCGGTCGCGCCGAGCAGCGCCAGTCCGACCGTTCCGTACAGCCCGGCGACGCCGCCAGCGACGGCGACGGGCCAGGCGCTCGCCGACGGCTCGTCGGCCGCTCGACTCACGCCTCACCGAACCCCGGCGTCGGTGTGGTCGGCGCCGTCGCGCCGTGAGTCCGGAGCCAGGCGTCGAATTCCCCCGGCGGAACGACAGCGACGGTCGCCGTCATCTCGGCGTGACCGGCGCCACAAAATTCGGCGCAGTAGAGCCGGTAGGTGCCGGTGGTCGTCGCCGTCGTCCGGACGGCGGTGTACTGCCCCGGCATGGCGTCGCGTTTGATCCCGAGGCCGGGGATCGACAGCGAGTGGATCACGTCGCGGGAGGTGACCCGGAGGACAACCGTCCGGTTGGCGGGCAACACGAGTCGGTCGTTGGTCCGGACCGAGCCGTCGTCGTAGGCGAACGTCCAGTCGTAGCGTTCGGCCGTGACGGTGACCGTGACCGCTTCGCCGGGCGGGCCGTCCGGGGCGGGGCCGCCCAGCACCGACGGCTGGCCCATCGCCCCGTAGGACAGCAGGCCCACCAGCAGCAAGATGGCGGCCGTGCCGACCGTCCACGCGAGTTCGGCCCGAGAGTCGCCGCTCTCGGCAGGCTCGGCCGGAGACCGACGGACGACGGCGTAGACGAGCAGCCCCTCGACGAGCAGGACGAGCGGGGCAGCGACCACCAGCAGGGTGCGGTGGAGCGAGCGGAGGTGGGTCTCCGTCGTCGAGTCGTATCCGCCGACTGCGAGCAGGCCCACCGCCAGGGCCGTCCCGACGGCGACGACCAGGCCGACGGCCGGGGCGACGAACCGCACGCGGTCGTCGGGGAACGACACGGCTGCCACCTCAGGCCTCGCCCGACCGCCAGGCGTCGAGCATCGTCCGGTAGTGCTTGCGGATGGTGGGCGTGGAGACGTCGGCGGTCGACGCGATCGCCTCCTGGGTCAACTCGCGGTCTTCGACCAGCGCCGCCGCGTAGATCGCCGCCGCGGCCTGGCCGACGGGGTGCTTGCCGACGTGTTCACCTCGGTCTTTCGCGGCCTCCAGCAGCGTCCGGGCCCGCCGCTCGACGGCGTCGTCGGCGGACAGGGCCGAGGCGATCCGGGAGACGTGGGACGTCGGGTCGGGCGGGCCGATCTCGAGGGACAGCTCCCGGAGGAGGTGACGGTAGGCCCGCTCGCACTCCTCGTGGTCGACGCGACTCCGGCCGGTGACGTCCTCGAGCGTGACGGGGACGTCCTCGCGGCGGAGGGCGGCAAACAGCGCCGCCGTCGCGGTGGCCTCTATCGACCGGCCGAGCTGGAGACCCGCCTCGTGGGCCTTTCGGAAGATGACGCTTGCCGTCTCTCTGACGTCGTCTGGCGCCGAAATCGACGAGGCCATCCGCTCGAGTTCGCCGAGGCCGACCTGTAGCGACCGTTCGCCGGACGACCGAGTGAGAAACCGCTTGTTCCAGGTCCGCAACCGCCGCAGGCGGCGGAGTTTGCGGGGCGAGGCCGACTCCGCGGCGCGGGCCGTCTCGTCGGCGATCACCGTCCCGAGGCCGCCGTCGTGGAACCGCGGCGTCGTCGGCGGGCCGGTCCGGGTGACGTCGTCGTCGCCGTCGGTCCGGGGCGGACGGCGGTCCAGGAGCGTCTCGTCGACCACCAGCCCGCAGCCGGGACAGACCCGCTCGCCGCGCTTCTCGTCGGTCCGGGGCTCGGCGCCGCAGGCCGGACAGCTGTCGGGCGGGGTCCGTCCGTCGCCGGCCTGGGACGTCTCGTCGGTCTCGGCCGGCAGTCGGTCGCGGTCGGTTTCGCCACTGTACGTCGGGTCGTCGTCTGCGTGAGTTCGTGATGACATGGGTACCTGGTCTGGCACCCCCGCCGTCCCACCGCCAGCCGGGGTCACGGCCCGAACTCGGCCTTGTGTTCCCGGTAGAGGATCAGGGTGTAGAGGGCGAACGGGACCAGTCCGACGACGGTCAGGAGGAGGCCGGCGTCGAGTAGCGTCGGCAGGTCCATCGTCAGGAAGAAGTAGGTGACGACGACGGCGCCGGTGCCGATGAACGACACGACGCTGACGATGGCCATCGCGAAACTCCACTTGCGCATCTTCCAGGGGAGGTTCTCGGACTTGCGCAGCAGCTGGATCAACACCGCGATGGGTGGAATCGTCAGCGCCACCAGCTGGAGGAGCGCCAGGGCGACGTCCACACTCATCCGTCGTCACCTGCGAGGACCACCCCTTCTTCGCCGACGGCGTAGGTCCGGTCCCCGCGTGTGACGGCGGTCAGTTCCACCTCGACGGGGGTCTCGAGACGGCGCCAGTTGCTGTCGCCGCTCCGCCGGGCGAACAGTCCCTCGTCCCCGACGGCGACGGCCGCGTCGTCTCCGACGTCGACGCCGTAGACGTCCGCGTCGCCGACCCGGACCGGCGTCCAGTTCGCACAGCCCCGGTCGTACCGGAAGACGAGGCCGTCGTCGCCGGCGACGAACAGGTGCTCGCCGTCGGCGGCTACGTCGTGGAAGTCGACGCCGGCGCCGTCGATGCCGATGCGACGCCAGTCGTCGGGGCTGCCGTCCGGGCCGTCGGCCTCGTCGGGCGACCGGGCGAAGACGGTGCCGCTCGTGTCGACGGCGTAGGCCCGGTCGCCGCCGAAGGCGATGGCGGTGATCGACGCGCCGCCACCGGGTTCGACGGTCGAGGCGAACTGCGGACAGCCGTCGGCGTCGACGGCCGCGGCGAGAACTTCGCCTGAGCCGTTCGCGACGAGGAGTCGCTGGCCCTCGCCGGCGCCGGTGACCGCCAGCGCCTCCCAGGTGCTGGTCCGTTCGTCCGGTGCAGAGAAGTCGTGTTTCCGGGCGGTCGGTACGTCGTAGGCGCCGAGAGAACCGCTGGAGCCGGCGAACCAGACGCGTTCGCCGTCGGCCGCCACCGCCGCGTCGGTGAGAGCGTTGGCCGCGACGCCGGGGCCGGCGGTCGCTACCTCGGTCAGCGTGTCGTCAACGCGGCCGACGACGACGCCGTCGACGCCAACGGCGAACGGGCCGGCGACGGTTTCGACGACGCCGTTCAGCGTCTCCTCGACAGGCGCGTCTAGCTCGGTGAAGTCGTGGCTCGTCGTTGCTGTCATGGTACAGGGTCGTCCGGATTCGTGGTCGTGAGTCGGTGCGACGCAGTGGCTGGCCGTCGGCGGTCGCGTGGCGACCGGCAACCGGCGGACTTACAGCAGCGCGATCACGGCGTAGAAACCGACGGACAGCGCCCAGGCCACAAAACCGACGAGGAGCGACCCGGGCCAGTCCCCGCCGGCGGCGTGTTTGACGACGTAGGCCCAGGCGAACGGCGAGACGAGCCGGCCGACGACGGGTATCCAACCGACGACCAGGTCGACGAACCCGCCGACGAACAGGCCGGCGAGGGCGATGGCGACGGCGCCGGGAAACTCGCTGCCGCGCTCGAAGTAGTCGGTCTGGAACACTGCGGTCAGTATCGGGCCCAGGACCATGACGGCCCCGACGACGCCCGCGACGACGTCGACGAGGATCACTCGTCGAGCCCTCCGTTGGTTACCTCGGGGCCGTCGAAGCCTCGCCCGCCGACCACGACGTCCTCGACGACCGGCGGGTCCCGCAACTCGCCTTCCCGAAGGTGGTCGCGGTCAGTCGACCGGGACCCGTCGTCCGGGTCGGACGGGTCGCCGGATGGCGGGAACGCGTCGTCTTCGGCCGGGTCGAGGGGAGGCGAATCGCGCCGTCCCCCGTCGGACGTCGGGTCCTCGCCGGCCGTCTGCCGGTCGTTGTCCAGGCAGTCGATTCCCCAGGAGAGGTACGAAACCAGTCGCGTCCGGGCGACGTCGGTGAGCCGATAACAGTAGGTCCGCCCGTCGAGTGGTATCTTGGTGACGTAGCCGTCGTCGTGGAGGTCACGCAGGTTCCGGTACAGCGACCCGTGGCTTACGTCCGTCTCGAAACAGTCCTGCAGGTGCGACTGGACGTCGCTCCCGCTGGGTTCGGTTCCCGCCAGGTCCGCGATGGCCAACAACACGTCCCGCTGGAGTCCGGACAGCCCGGATATCGCCTGGAGTTCAGGCCTGTCGACCACACTGTCACGGCCACCACCCGCGTCGTCGGGTGCCGGCGCGTCGGGAGAGTTGGGGTCGTCTGTCATTGTCATAACGGCGGATGATCCGCCGACGTCGCGTCCGGGAGTCGAACCCGGTCTCGGCCTGCCTACCGAACGCGATCGGCCGCTCGGGAATCAGCTCCGGCGGTCCACTCCCTCCCCTCCCCCCATTCGCCGGCCAGATCGTCCGCGTCGACGACCGGACCGGCGACCGCCGACCGGACGACGTTCCACAGCCAGACCAGCTGGCCTGCCGCCGTGAGGTAGGCGCCGGCGGTCGCCACGGCCTGCAACGGAAACAGCGCGGCAGGGTACGTCGCACTTCTGCGCGGCAGTCCCGCCATCCCGAGGACCAGCAACGGCAGGAAGGTCGTTGCCACGCCGCCGACGGTCAGCGCGAAGTGGGCTCGCGCCAGGCGTTCGTCGTAGCGCCGACCGGTGAGCAGCGGAAACCAGTAGTAGCCGCCGGCGAACAGGGAGAAGACGACCATCCCGGCGAGGACGAGGTGGAAGTGCCCGACCACGTAGTAGGTGCCGTGAAACAGTAAGTCGACCGGCACCGCCGCCAGGAAGACGCCGGTGGTGCCACCGATCACGAACGACCCGACTGCACCGAGGCAAAACAGCATCGGCGCGCGGAGGTGAACATTCCCTCTCCATACAGTCGCCAGCCAGTTGAACGTTTTGACGGCGCTGGGGACGGCGATGGCCAGCGTGACGGCCATGAAACTCGCCTGGAGCCGCGGATCGAGGCCCGTCGCGAACATGTGGTGGGCCCAGACGCCGAAGGAGAGCACGCCGATGGCCAGCGTCGAGTAGACGACGGCCCGTGCGCCGAACAGCCGCCGGCCACAGAACGTCGGCAGGACGTGACTCACGACCCCCATCGCCGGCAACACCAGCACGTACACTTCGGGGTGGCCGAAAAACCAGAACAGGTGTTGCCACAGGAGCGGCCCGCCGTTGCCGACGGCGAAGAAGGCCGTCCCGAGGTTCCGGTCGGCCAGCAGCATCACCAGCGCGCTGGCGAGGACGGGGAACGCGAACAGGACCAGGCCGGCCGTCGTCACCAGCGACCAGGTGAAGACGCCGACGCGGTGCCAGCCGACCGACCGGTCGTGGACGACCGTCACGAGAAGGTTGATGGCGGTGAGGATGGTGGCGATCCCGCTGAGGTGCAACCCCAGCAGGAGCAGGTCGAGACTGTTGCCGGCGGCCGTCCGGGCCAGCGGGACGTACAGCGTCCAGCCGACGCCGGGGGGCGAGACTCCGGAGACGCCGAGGCCCTGGGCGAGGCTGCCGGCCCGGGCCAGTAGCAGGGCGGGAGGCAACAGCCAGAACGAGACGGCGTTCAGTCGGGGGAAGGCGAGGTCGTCGGCCCCGACGATCGGCGGGAGGACGACGTTGGCGAAGCCGAGGGCGACCGGCGTGGCGAAGAAAAACAGCATCGTCAGGCCGTGGGTGGTGAACAGCGCGTCGTAGGTCGTCGCCGTCCAGACCGTCCGGCCCGGCGTCAGCAGTTCCGTCCGGAGCGCCATCGCGTCGACGGCGCCCCACAGCCCCGCCAGGGTGCCGAACAGGAGGTACAGCCGGCCCACGTCGGCGTGGTCGACGGTCGTGAGCCAGCGCCGGAGGCTGGCCGTGGGGAGCGAGCGCGTCGTCATGGCTATCAGGTGTGGGGAGGCGACGGTCCAGGTGCCGTCAGGCGTCCGCCGTCAGGTTGCCGGGGTCGTCGCGTGTCGCAGCAGTTCCCGCAGGCCGACCGCCCCGACGGCGGTCGCCGCCCCGAAGGCGAGCGTCGGGTCGACGGCGTACAGCAGGCCGCCGAGCGTGGCGGCCGGTGCGACCAGCAGGAGGCGAGCCGCGTCGTACCGCCGGGGCGATAAGTCGGTAGCGGCGAGGGCGTCCTCGACCAGCTCCCGGCGGGCCGTCGCGCCGACCGTCCGGAGGCCGTACCAGGCGAACAGGCCGGCGACGAGCCAGGGGGTCGGCGGGACGCTCACCAGCAGGAGCGGGAACGTGGTCGCGAAGAGGCCACCGAGGACGAGCCGCCGGTCCGGCGAGAGTGCGGTGACCGACGGCCGGGAGGCGACCCTGGCGAGGCCGGCCGCGCCGAGTTCGACGGCGACCAGCGCCGCGAAGACGGCGCTCGGGCCGAGGGGGACGCCGAGCAGCGACACCTGGAACGCCAGGACCGAGGTCACGACGACGACCACGAAGACGGATATCGCGCCGACCGCCGCGTCGACGAGGACTGCGCCGACGAGCAGCGACCGCGTCGGGGCCTCCAGGCCGGCGACGGTGCCGATCACGTCCCTGACGTCGGCGTCGACGGGCAGGCTCCGGTCTGTCGACGGCAGATCGGTCGGCCGGTCGTCGGCCGGGGTGACGGCCCGGAGCGTGGCGAGGGTCGCGCCGCCGACGGCGGCCAGCGCCAGGGCCAGCCGAAGGGCCGCCTCGGGCCCGGTCGTCACGACGAGGAGCGCCGCGACGAGGCCGACGGCGAGCACAGTAGTGCCGACGCGGCGCGGGTCGTCGTCGCCGGCCGTCACGGCCAGGGCGTCCGGTCGCGGAACGACCGGTGCGTCATCGCGGACGGCCAGCGGGACGGCGACCAGGCCCAGCCCGGCGACGACCAGCGTCCAGTCGGGGAGCGGCGCCGGCGTCGCCGGGGCGACCAGCCAGAGGACCAGCCCCGTGACGGCAAGACACGGCACGGCCACCGGCGCGACGTCGGCGGCCCGGTCGGGCCAGCGGCCGGCGTACAGGACCGGCAGGGCCAGCGCCAGGGTGCCGAACAGGCCGATGACGACCGGGCCGGCGCCGAGCAGGCCGAGGTACTCCGGCAGGTAGCGGCCGACGGCGTAGACGAGGCCGTCGAATCCCAGGCCCAGGGCGAGGAGGCCCGTCGCCGTGTCGCGCCCGTCGAGGAGGTCACGAAGCCTCGCCGCGACGGCCGAGCCGTCGAGGTCGCCGAGGTCGGTGTCGGGCAGGTCGAGATCGCCGTCGAACAGGTCGCGGTCCCCACCGTCGGCGTCCGGGAGGTCGAACCGGTCGAGAGCGTTGCGGACCCGCTCCGCTGGGACCGCGTCGCGGAGCGCGTCGGCGTCGATGCGGTCGGTGAGGCTGTCGTCGCTGTCTGTCATAGGTAGCTCGGGCGGTCGCCGCCCGTCGGTGGGGCCGGTCAGTCGGCGGGGCCGGGCAGTCAGTCGGGGTCGTCGGTCGCCCCGTCGCCGTCGTCAGGGTCGACTGTCCCGTCGGCCGACCGGGACCGATCGGCGAGTGCCGTGATGAACCGGTAGCTCGTCGTCGCGAGGTCGGTAACGGCGGCCGAAAGCGTCGCCCGGAACTGTCGGCCAGCACGGCGAGCCGTCGCCAGGGGAGCGACGGAGTCGTCGGCCGTCGCGCCCTCGAAGGCATCGCCGAGCGCCGCCGGGTCGGCCAGTGCAGCGGCAGTCGCACCGGTCGTCAGTTCGACGGCGCGGCCGGCGGCCCGGACCGTCGAGCGGAGGCCGCCGGCCAGGCGACGGAGCGTGGCGACCGCCCGGTCCCGGACCGTGTCCAGTCCGTAGGTCGCCACCACCTGGAGGCAGAACACCGGCGTGAACACGAGGTTCAGCACCGTCGTGTAGCCGTCGGGAACGGTGCCGCCGACGGTGCCTGCCGGAGGGACGATGCCGAGGACGCCGGCGACGTAGTGGACGGTGACGCCGGCGACGGCGGCGGCGAGCGTCAGCGCCAGGACGAGCGTCGCGGCCATCCTGGCGCCGTAGTACTTCCGGTAGACGTTGACCAGCGGCGGGATCAGCAGGTCGGCGTAGACGAACGACAGCACGGCGCCGAAGGGCAGGCCGTTGCGCCACAGGACCAGCGCGAACGGGACGTTGCCGACCGAACACATGAACGTCAGGGCGCCGACGGCGATGGCGACGGCCGTCGCGGCGACGACGCCGCCGAACGATCCCTCGGCGGGGAACAGCGCCGCCCACCAGCCGGCGGGGACGAACCCCGCGACGAGGCCCGCTAGCAGGAAGCCCAGGGCGACGTCGGTCCAGAGCATCTCCCAGTCCTTCATCGCGGCCCGGGAGGCACTCCGCCAGCCGTCGGCCGACAGGAGGCGGGTGGCGAGGCCGGCGCCGTCGGAGTTAGCACTCGACCCGCCGTCCCGGGAGTCGTCGCCTTCCCGGGCCGCATAGACCCGGCGACAGCCGCCACAGCAGAAGTAGACCGTTACGCCGCCGTATTCGTCGCTGACCGTCTCGGGGTCTTCGGGGTCGAGAGTCACGTCGCAGGTCCCACAGGCCGTCTCGTCGGTCGCCCGGAGGTGGGCTCTGGCCGCGTCGACCCAGTCCGGGGGAACGACGTACCTGAAGACGGCGCCGAGCACCAGCACGGCGACGACGCCGCCGAGGTACTCGCCGACGACGAACTGCCAGCCGAGCAGGACCCACAGCACCAGGCCGAGTTCGACCACCAGGTCGGTGCTAGCGAACATGAAGGCCCCGAGGCTGGCGGCGCCGGAGGCACCCTTCTTGAACACCGTCTTCGTCGTCCCGACGGCCGAGTACGAACAGCTGGAGGAGGCGGCCCCGAGGAGGGCCCCGCGACCGACGGCCCGCCAGTCGTCGTCGCCCAGCAGGTCCCGCATCGTCGCCTCGCCGACGAACGCCTCGACGGCCCCCGAGAGGGCAAATCCGAGGACGAGAGCCCACCAGGTGTCCCAGGTCATGGTGACGACCAGTTCGGCGGACTCGACGAGGTCGGTGACGACGGTCATGGGACAGGACGTGGTGACGGGAGTCGAAACGGCGATCGCGGTCAGTCGCCGTCGACCTCGAAGCCGAGGTCGTCGATGGTCCGCCTGACGGTCGGTTCGGCGGCCGGGTCGCCCTCGACGGTGACCTCGTCGCCGGCCGCGTCGGCCGTGACCGACGAGACAGCGTCGACAGTGGCGACGGCGTCGCAGACTATCTGTTCACAGTTCGCACAGACCATGCCGGAGACGTCGATGGTGAATTCGGACATCGGAGTGTCGGGAGCGGGGTGGGGTCGAGGCCCCACGGTCGTTCTGACGTACGTCACTGTTCACCCGAACCGTTCGAGGATCGTCCCGCCAGTACCGACGGCGACGTCGGAGTACGAGCCGGCGTCGAGCGCACAGCCGTACAGCGACCGGTCGGTCGGCGTTTCGGCGGGCTGCCAGCGGTGGTCGGTCAGTTCGAGAACCGACCCGCCGGCACCGACGGCGAGGGCGTGGGTCCCGCGCTGGGTGACGGCGTGGAGAGCGCCGTCGGTGACGTCGGACCGCAGCCAGCGGTAGCCCCCGTAGGCGTAGACCGCCCCGGTCGCCGTCACGACCGAGATGCGGTCGGGGTCGACGGCCACGAGGTCGCGAATCTCGACGTCCTGGCCGCCGATGCCGACGGTCTCCCAGGTCGGGCCGCTCGTCCCGGAAGCCGGCCGGCGGGCGTAGACCCCGCCGCCGGAGTCGGCCACCAGGACGGTGCGGTTGGCGACGTCGACGGCTGTGGCGCTCTCGCCGCCGGTCGGTTTGGCGGGCGACTCCCACCGGACGCCGTCGGCGGTGGCCCGGCCGAGCAGGAACTCGCCGGAACTGTTGACCAGGGCGACGCGTTCGCTGCCGGCGCGGCCGGCGACGGCCACGTCGGTCCAGGAACTCGTCTTCTCGCCGGGGGCCGAGTGGTCGGTCGCCCGGTCGGCGACGACGTCGTAGGCGCCGACGGCGCCGCTGTCGCCGCAGAACCAGACCCGGCGCCCGTCGTCGGTCGCGCTGGCCCCGTACAGGGTGTCGCTGCCGACCGAGCCACTTGACGCCGCCTTCCAGTTGTCCTGGCGTCGGGTCAGGACCGTTCCGCCGTCGCCGACGGCACAGGGACCGGCTGCGGTGAGGACGACGTCGTACAGCGAGTCACTCGTCGGCGAGCCGACCTGGAGCCAGCCGTGTTCGACGCCACCGCCGGAACAACCGGCGAGGACGCCGGTGAGCGCGGTCGCCCCGCCGAGGAGGAGCGACCGGCGGGACAGCCGGCGGCGCCGGGTCGACCGGAGCCCGGTCTGCCCGGGTCGTCGCGAGTCGGTGGTCGGCCCGTCCGGAGTCGGGGCCATGGGCTACGGCAGCAGCCCGGGAACGAGTAGCGCGAGCAGTCCGGCCACGCCGGCGGTGACGCCGATGGCGTCCGTGAACTCCGTCCGGCAGGTGGGGAGTCGTTCTGCGGCGACCACGAAGGTGAGCGCCAGCGTGACGACCGGGTTCATCGACCCGGCGACGACCATCAGCGCGAAGAACGGCCACGTGGACTGCACGCAGTTGAGACCGTGTTCCAGGCCGTGCTCGGCGGCGGTGCGCGGGGAGACGTCGTCGACGTCTACGCCCCGACAGCAGGCCGACAGGGCGTCGAGCTTGTAGTCTGACTGCTGGTAGGCGGCGACGAACAGGCCGAGCGCGCCGACGACGAGGACGCCGACGGAGTTGGCCAGCGCGCTGAGGTCCAGCAGCAACTCCGCGAGCAGCGGCACGAGGCCGGTCGCCGCCCAGACGAGGCTGTACGTCCCGAACAGGGCGACGCCGAACGTGGCGACGGCGCGCGGCTCCTCGTCGTCGAGTTCGTCGCGGTACTGGCGAGCCAGCGGGATCATCGCCGGGTACATCATCGCCGACATCATCGTGCCCCACAGCAGCAGGTAGGCGAGGACGCCGACGAGGCCGTTGCTGGTGCCCATCGCCTCGGGGACGCCCGGGGCGGTCATCGGGCCGGGCATCGACGGCAGCGGGAGCCAGCCGCCCAGCAACACCGTCCACAGGAAGACCGTAACGAGGGTCATTACGGTGGTCGCGACGGGCAGTTCGGCCGGCAGTAAGCGGTCACCGAGTTCGGTTCGGAGTCGGTCGAGCGAGTTCGTCCGTGACATGAGCGTGGTCGTCGCTCCGCTCGTCCCGGCAGGCTCTCGGTCGACGACGGACGCGTCGCGACGGGCGGAGCGACGTGAGGAGGGGAGCGGTTGGCGGGCGATGCAC
>CAZGAX010000061.1:0-20466 GCA_964523745.1 uncultured Halobacteriales archaeon
GCCCGACGCTGGTCGACCTGCCCTAGGACGTGACACAGGGCGAAACCGACCAGAAACCCGGCGAGCCGCAGACGCCAGACACCTACAGCCCGCCCGAGGAGGCCGACGAGCCTGTCGTCGACGCTGCCGCCGAGGCACTGGCCGAGGCGGACCGGCCGGTCATTCTGGCGGGTGGCGGCGTCATCAAGGGCGAGGCCTGGGACGAGCTCCGGGGCTTCGCGCTGGAGTACGAGATCCCGGTCGTCACGACGATGCCCGGCATCGGCGCGTTCCCCGAGGACCACGACCTGTCGCTCGGCATGGCCGGCATGCACGGCACGGGCTATGCGAACCTGGCCATCTCGAACACGGACTTCATGCTGGCCGTCGGCACGCGGTTCGACGACCGCTTGACGGGCGGGATCGATACGTTCGCTCCCGACGCCGAGGTCGCTCACGTCGACATCGACCCGGCCGAGATATCGAAGAACGTCTACGCAGACTACCCCCTGGTGGGTGACGCCCGGAAAGTGTTGCGACAGCTCGACGACGCCGTGCCGTCGGCCCCGGATGCGGACGAGTGGCGCGAGACGTGCCAGGGGTGGAAAGACGACTACCCGCTGGACTACGAGATGCCCGAGGACGAACCGCTGAAGCCCGAGTTCGTCGTCGAGACGTACGACGAACTGACGCCGGACGACACCATCGTCACGACGGGGGTCGGCCAGCACCAGATGTGGGCCTGCATGTACTGGACGTACACCGAGCCTCGCACCTGGGTGTCCAGCCACGGCCTGGGGACGATGGGCTACGGCGTCCCCTCGGCTATCGGCGCGAAACTGGCCGCCCCCGACCAGGAGGTCGTCTGCTTCGACGGCGACGGCTCGTTCCTGATGACCGGCCAGGAGCTCTCGGTCGCAGTGCGGGAGAACCTGGACATCACGGTCGTGATCCTCAACAACGAAGCCGTCGGGATGGTCCGCCAGTGGCAGGACGGCTTCTACGAGGGCCGCCGGATGGCCTCCGAGTACTCGTGGATCCCGCAGTTCGACAAGCTGGCCGAGGCCTACGGCGCTCGTGGCTTCCGGATCGAAGAGTACGACGAGGTCGAAGAGACCATCCAGGCCGCCCGGGAGTACGACGGCCCGTCGGTCGTCGACGCGATCATCGACCCCGGCGAGAACGTCTACCCGATGGTGCCGAGCGGGGGCGACAACGCCCGCTTCGCGCTAAACGAGAACCACCTGGAGGGTCTGTGATGACGAGCGGCGAACTCCCCGGTCCCGGCCCGGACGAGCGGCAACTGCCCGAAGGACGGCGAAACGACCAGGGCATCCGCATCGACCCCGAAGCCGAGGCCGAACACCCCCCCGAGCGCACAGTGCTGTCGGCGCTGGTCAAGCACGAGCCCGGCGTCCTGGCCGAGATATCCGGGCTGTTCAGCCGCCGGCAGTTCAACATCGAGTCGCTAACCGTCGGCGCGACGACGGACGATTCGATGGCCCGGATGACCATCGTCATCGAGGAGCCCCAGCCGGGCATCGACCAGGCGAAAAAGCAACTGGAGAAGCTGATCCCGGTGATCTCGGTGCGCGAACTGGACGACGACGCCATCCAGCGCGAACTCGTCATCCTGAAGGTCAACGGCAAGGAGCCGGACAAGGTCAACGCCATCACCGAGATGTACGACGGAACGACGCTGGACGCCGGCCCGCGGACCATCACGGTCCAGATCACCGGCGACGAACAGAAGATCGACGACGCCATCGACGCCTTCGCCCAGTTCGGCATCCGCGAGCTGGTCCGCACCGGTGACGCGGCACTCGCCCGGGGCGAGGCACCCACCGCACAGGTGAAAGAACCGAACCAGGCGCCGACGGAGGCGCAGGTTGCGACGCAGGAGGTTTCCGATGACTGACGAATTCACACTCCCGATCTATCACGACGCAGACGCAGACGCATCGTACATCGCAGACAAGACGGTCGCGGTCCTGGGCTACGGTAGCCAGGGTCACGCCCACGCCCAGAACCTCGACGACTCCGGCGTGGACGTCGTCGTCGGCCTCCGCGAGTCCTCGTCGTCGCGCACGGAAGCCGAGGCCGACGGACTGCGGGTGGCGACGCCCGCCCAGGCGGCAAGCGAGGCCGACGTGGTCGTCATGCTGGTACCGGACACAGTCCAGCCGAGCGTCTACGAGGACGTCGCGGACGAACTGGACCCGGGCGACACGCTGCAGTTCGCCCACGGCTTCAACATCCACTACGGCCAGATCGAACCGCCCGAGGACGTCGACGTGACGATGGTCGCGCCGAAAGCTCCGGGACACCTCGTCCGTCGGACGTACAAGCGCGAGGAGGGGACGCCCGGCCTGCTGGCCGTCTACCAGGACGCGACCGGGGAGGCCAAGGCCGAGGCCCTGGCCTACGCGAAGGGAATCGGCTGCACCCGGGCCGGCGTCATCGAGACGACGTTCGCCGAGGAGACCGAAACCGACCTGTTCGGCGAGCAGGCCGTCCTCTGTGGTGGCATCACCGAGATGATCAAGGTGGGCTACGAGACGCTGGTCGACGCGGGCTACTCGCCGGAGATGGCCTACTTCGAGTGCATGAACGAGATGAAGCTCATCGTCGACCTCATGTACGAAGGCGGGCTGATGGCGATGTGGGACTCCGTCTCCGACACGGCGGAGTACGGCGGTCTCACGCGGGGCGAGTCTGTCGTCGACCGCGAGGCCATGGAAGAAATCCTCGAAGACGTCCAGGAGGGGGCGTTCGCACGGGAGTGGATCACCGAGAACCAGACCCACCGGCCGTCGTACAAGCAGCTTCGCGAGGCCGAACAGAACCACGAGATAGAGGACGTGGGCGACCGGCTCCGGGCCCTGTTCGAGTGGGGCGAGGCGACCGAGAACGCCGAGGACGTCGACGAGCGCGAGGAGGTGCAGGCTGATGACTGAGATGGCCGACGTCGACCACACCCATCCCTACACCGGCGAGCCGTTCGAGATCACCTTCAGGCGGGGCGTCACAGTCGCCGCCGACGGTGGGAGAGCCGGGGCACAGGACGACGCCGAATCGATGGAAGACGTATCCCACGAAGCCTCGACCGAGGGAGCCAAACGCTCCTTCGAGCGGGGCACGGAAGGCAGGTCGGATACAGTATGAGTCAGGGAACCCTCTACGACAAGGTCTGGGACCGCCACAAGGTGACCACGCTGCCCAACGGCCAGGACCAGCTGTTCGTCGGCCTCCACCTCATCCACGAGGTGACCAGTCCCCAGGCCTTCGGTATGCTCCAGGAGCGGGACATGGAGGTTGCCCGACCGGACCTCACCCTCGCAACGGTCGACCACATCGTCCCGACGGCCGACCAGTCCCGACCGTACGGCGACGAAGCGGCCGAGGAGATGATGAGTGAACTGGAGGAGAACGTCCGGGACGCCGGCATCGAATTTCTGGACCCCTCCTCGGGCGACCAGGGCATCGTCCACGTGGTCGGTCCGGAGCAGGGCCAGACCCAGCCCGGCAAGACTATCGTCTGTGGCGACTCCCACACGTCGACTCACGGCGCCTTCGGCGCGCTGGCCTTCGGCATCGGGACCTCCCAGATCCGGGACGTGCTGGCCACCCAGACCATCGCGATGGACAAACAGCAGGTCAGAAAGATCGAGGTCACGGGTGAACTCTCGGAGGGCGTCGAGGCCAAGGACGTCATCCTGGAGATAATTCGGCGGCTGGGCACCGAGGGCGGCGTCGGCTACGTCTACGAGTACGCAGGCGAAGCCGTCGAGGACCTCGGGATGGAAGGCCGGATGTCCATCTGCAACATGTCCATCGAGGGTGGCGCCCGAGCGGGCTACGTCAACCCCGACGAGACCACCTACGAGTGGCTGGCCGAGACCGACTACTTCCAGGAGAACCCCGAGGAATTCGACCGCCTGAAGCCCTACTGGGAGTCGATCCGGAGCGACGAGGACGCCGAATACGACGACGTGGTCACCATCGACGGCAGTTCGCTGGAACCGGTCGTCACCTGGGGGACGACCCCGGGCCAGGGCGTCGGGATCACCGACCCGATTCCAGCTCCCGAGGACCTGGCCGAGGACAAGCAGGACACCGCCCGGCGGGCCCAGGAACACATGCGAGTCGAGCCCGGCGACACCATGGAGGGCTACCCCATCGACGTGGCCTTCCTGGGGTCGTGTACCAACGCTCGGCTGCCGGACCTGCGACGAGCGGCCGCCATCGTCGAGGGCCGCGAGGTCCACGACGACGTTCGAGCGCTGGTCGTCCCCGGCAGCCAGCGCGTCCAGCACGTCGCCGAGGACGAGGGCCTGAAGGACGTCTTCGAGGCCGCCGGCTTCGACTGGCGCAACGCCGGCTGTTCGATGTGCCTGGGAATGAACGAAGACCAGCTGGAGGGCGACGAGGCGTGTGCCTCCTCGTCGAACCGGAACTTCGTCGGCCGCCAGGGATCCAAGGACGGCCGCACGGTCCTAATGAACCCCCAGATGGTCGCCGCGGCGGCCATCGAAGGCGAGGTCACTGACGTCCGCGAACTGGAGGAGGTGGTCTCCGTATGACGGACGAGATACCGAGCGTCGAGGAGGTGACCGGCACGGGCGTTCCGATCCGGGGCAACGACATCGACACCGACCAGGTCATCCCGGCGCGGTTCATGAAGGTCGTCACGTTCGACGGCCTGGGCGAGTTCGCCTTCTTCGACCAGCGGTTCGACGAGAACGACGACCCCAAGGACCACCCGATGAACGAGGAGCGATTCGGTGACGCCAATATCATGGTCGTCAACAACAACTTCGGCTGTGGCTCCTCCCGGGAGCACGCCCCCCAGGCGCTGATGCGGTGGGGCATCGACGCCCTGATCGGCGAGAGCTTCGCCGAGATTTTCGCCGGGAACTGCCTCGCGCTGGGCATCCCGACGGTGACGGCCGACCACGAGACGGTCACCGACCTCCAGCAGTGGGTCGAGGACAACCCGGACGGCGACATCGAGATCGACGTCGCCGCCGAGACGGTCACCTACGGCGGCCAGGAGGTCGACGTCGAAGTCAACGAGGGTCAGCGCAAGGCCCTCGTCGAGGGCATCTGGGACACGACGGCGCTGATGAAGTCCAATCGGCAGGCCATCCAGGAGACGGCCGACGGCCTGCCGTACGTCCAGGGTTGACCTGGGTACCGATCCGTTCGACCACTGGTCTTTTTTCTTGCCAGAAGCGTTGACTCAGAATATGGACGAGAGGACCGTTTCCAACGGCTATCGCAAACGAGCCGATCTGTCTCTATACCTCTCGGAGGAGCAATCCTGCATCTGCAGAGAGGCGAACGACCTTCTCGACGAGACGGCAAACTGGTAGGACCTGAAAACGGGAAACGTCAGTCAGGCCGGCGAGGACTGTTCGACGTCAGAGAGGTAGGCAGTCAGGTCCGTCGTCGATACCATGCCGATGACGCCTTCCTCGTCGTCGACGACCGGGAGGTGGTGAATCCCGTAGGTGATCATCCTGTCGGCGGCGTCGCGGATGGAATCCTGGGCCTCGACGGTCACCACGCGGTCGGTCATGTACCGATCGACGGTGGTCTGTGCGTCCCGCTCGCTTTCGGCGACGATGCGCACGCAGTCGGTGCTCGTGAGGATTCCCTCGAGGTGGTTGTTCCCGTCCACGACGACGAGGGAGCTGATGCCGTGCTCGGCCATGTCGGCCGCCGCGTCCTCGACGAACGTGTCCGGCGTGACAGTCTTGACGTCACTGGACATCAACCGACCGACGAAGATGTCGTCCATGTCGAACCCGAGGACCGTCGAGAGTATAATAAATGATGGTTTGGTATTTGGCCGCGGCTTACGCGACGAACCGACGGACGTCGTCGTGGACGGGCTTGTCCTCGAGATCTGCCTCGGGTGGTAGTTCGTCGTACCAGCCGCCGACCACGCCGTCGGCGTCGACGTCGACGTCGACGTCGCCAGTGGCGTCGGCCCCCGGGACGGGACTGGCTTCGAAGACGACGTGGGTCGTGACTTCGACCGGTTCGTCGTCGCCCTCGAGGTAGTGTTCGGCGTGGCGCAGGAGGACGGCGTCCTGTATCCGACAGTCGACGCCGGTCAGGTCTGCGGCCGCTTCCTCGCCGGTCGCGACCCAGTCACTGCCAGGGTCGACCTTGCCGTTCGGAAGCATCGTCGCACCGCTCTCGGCGTGGACGGCGAGGAACGTCTCGCCGGCGCCGTTCGTGACGCCGACGATTGCACGGCCTTCGTACTCTGCCTCGCAGTAGTCCTCGTCGTGGTCGAACCGGTGGGTCGTCTCTTCGACGTCGTCACGGAGGGAGAGCCGCGTCGGGTCGGTCAGGGAGGCCATTCGTGGCGCGTCGTCGGTCTGGGTGTCGGATGGGGTGTTGCGGATCATGCCTGGGATGGCTGGAGCTGTCGACGAACTGTACGACTTTTGGGCGACGGACGAGGCGGCGCGTCAGTGGGGGACCAGTGGGATCGGGACATCTAAATCCCGTCATGTCTGGCTCGGTATGAGTTTGACTGTCCGTCGTCTGGATAGGGCCGGATCGAGGGTGTGTCGTTGCGTGTGATGGACGAATCCCGGGCTATCCGCCCGGAACGAGAGATACTGGAAACTGATAGAAAAGGCTACCGATTTAATTTCGGTTATTTTCTATACCTAATAATTCGAACGCAGGGGACAAAAGTCTTGGGGTGAGGAAGGGGCGTACCACTCGTCGCGTCCGCCGCCAGGCCGAGACCGAACCGCTTTCCACCCCGTCCGACGTCTACCGAATCATGACCGACGAGATAGCGGTAATTCCCGGCGACGGGATCGGACAGGAGGTGACGCCGGCGGCCGTCGAGGTGCTCGAGGCGCTGCCGGTCGATTTCGAGTTCGTGTACGGCGAGGCCGGCGACGAGACAAAAGCCGAGACGGGCGAGGCGCTTCCCGAGGAGACGCGAGCTATCGCCGCTGACGCCGACGCGACGCTGTTTGGGGCGGCCGGCGAGACGGCAGCGGACGTCATTCTGCCGTTGCGGGACGTCGTGGGCTCGTTCGCCAACGTCCGGCCGGCTCGCTCGTACCCCGGGCTGGACGCCGTCAAGCCCGAGACGGACCTCGTGTTCATCCGGGAGAACACCGAAGGAGTGTACGCGGGCATCGAGTCCGAGATCACCGAGGGCGTAACGACCTGCACCCGGGTCATTACAGAGGACGCCTCCCGGGAGATCGCGGAGTACGGCTTCCGCTACGCGAAACAGAACGGCTACGACGACGTCACCATCGCCCACAAGGCCAACGTGATGCGGACGACCGACGGCCTGTTCCTGGAGACTGCCGAGGCCGTGGGCGAGGACCGGGGCGCCGACTACGACACGGCGCTGATGGACGCCCTGGCGATGCACCTCATCACCCACCCCGAGGACTACGGGGTCGTCATCTGTCCGAACCTGGCGGGGGACATGCTCTCTGACCTCGCGGCGGGACTCGTGGGCGGTCTGGGACTGTTACCCAGCGCCAACGTGGGCCACGACAACGCCCTGTTCGAACCGGTCCACGGGTCCGCGCCGGACATCGCCGGCGAGGGCGTCGCGAATCCGGCGGCGATGATCCTCTCGGCCGCGATGTTGCTCGACCACCTCGAATTCCCCGAGGAAGCGAGTCGAGTCCGGACCGCCGTCGAGGACGTGCTCGAAAAGGGGCCGCGGACGCCCGACCTGGGCGGAGACGGAACCACCGAGGAAGTCGCCGGCGCCGTCGTCGACCGCCTGTGAGGGACCGGCCTGATCGCCCGCCGGTGGGACCCTGGGCTTAAGTCCGGCCCACTCGTTGTCCCTCCTATGCCCTCGATCGACCTCGACGAAGAGACGGTGGCGCGCCTGGACGACCTCCGCGTCGAAGACGAGTCTTACGACGAGATAGTCAACGAACTGATCAACATTTACGAGGCCGAGGAACTGACGCTGTTTCACGCCGGCGACGAAATCTGAGGCGCGAGCGACCGCCGCCCGCCGCCGGACTCCGGACGGTTATTCGGTATCGTCGTTCTGGGCTGCTGCCGCCTGGCGAATTTCGTCCCAGCGACCGCGTTCTTCCAGGAAGTTCTGCAGTTCCGTGGCGTAGCCCTGGGTCAGTTCCCGGGCGTCGTCCAGGCGGGCCTCGTCGGGAGTGGAGTCGTGGTTCGAGGACAGCGAGTCCAGCATGCCACGGAGCGATCCCAGGATCCCACCCCGGTCTGGCCCGTCGTCGACGGGTGTGGGTGAACCTCCCATCTGCTTCTGGATGCGGCCCAGTTCGGGCACGATGTCCTCCAGCTTGTCCGTGTCGGCCACCAGTCGGGCACGTTCGGGGTCGTCCGGGCGTTCGACCTCGAACTCGACGGCCGTCATGATGAGGCCCCACTCCTGGTTGGAAAAGTCCGAGGCCGAAACCCGGTCCTGGAACCGCTGGTCGACTTGCATCCGCGCTCCGGCGAGTTGGTCCGTCCAGTGACTCATGCTCCCCCGTTCACGGCCGGCCCGTATGAGCGTTTCCCGGCGGCGTCGCCGGGGACCGGTCGCGAGGCCGGCCTCAGAAGGCGTCGTCTTCGACGGTGATGTCGGCGTGGAGTTCCTCGCGGAGGGCGTCGTGAACGTGACAGATGTCGTTGCCACGAGCGACGACGTCGTCGACGGCGTCTTCGAGGTCTGCCTCGACGCTGATGGTGAACGCGATGTCAGTCAGGTCGTCGTCTTCGTCGAGGTTGGCGCTGACGTCGACTTCGACGCGACCGACGTCGTCGAATCCTTCCTTCTTGGCACCGACGCGGAACGCCGGAACGTAACAGGACGCGTAGTCCGCCGCGAGTACTTCCTGGGCGGTCGGTCCCTCCTCTCCCGTCGCGTCGACCGTCAGTTCCCAGTCGCCAACGACGCTGCTGACGACGTAGCCCTGTTCGCACGTGCTGGTGAGTTCGATGTCTGCCATCACGTCGACCCACTCACGCCGGCCTCAAAGAACTGTCCGTGCCGGCCGGTGCTGCTGGCGATCCGGAGTGCCGGCAAGTCAGGGGAGTTCGACCGTCTCGTCTCCCTCGAGGACGACCACGTCGGCGTCCGAGCCGGTAGCTTCGACCTCCCGGGCGAAGTCGTCGGGGTCCTGCTCGATCGGCGGGAACGTGTCGTAGTGCATTGGCAGAGCGTAGTCGACGTCCAGCCAGTCGACGGCGATGGCGGCCTGGGCCGGCCCCATCGTGAAGTGGTCGCCGATGGGGACTGCAGCGACGTCGGGTTCGAGGAACGGCGCGATGACGTCGCGCATCTCCGTCATCAGGCCGGTGTCGCCGGCGTGGTAGAACGTCTCGCTGTCCCGGTCGCTGACCTGCGTCGGCTTCGTGTCCGAGATGACGAAGCCGGCCGGCATCCCCGCCGAGGTGCCGTATCCCGTCTCGATGCCGTTGGTATGGTCCGCGCGGTGCATCGTCACGAACGCGTCGCCGCACTCGACGGTTCCGCCGAGGTTCATGCCCATGCCGCCGACGGCGTCGTAGTCGCCGTACTCGTCGCGACAGTACTCGACGAGTTCCGGCGTCGCGACCAGCGTCCTCCCTTCGTACCGGTCGACGTCGCCGACGTGGTCGGCGTGGCCGTGGGTCAACAGAAGATAGTCGGGGTCGAGTTCCTCCGGATCGGTGTCCGTCTTCGGATTCTCGAAGAACGGGTCGATCAGCAGGTCGGTGTCGCCGACGGTGACGTGGAAAGTCGAGTGGCCGTGCCAGGTGAGTTCCATGGTCAGGGTTCCCTTCTCACCTGGCGCACTTAATGGTGGTCGGAGTCGGCCGCTGGCCGCTCGCTCGACACCGGCCGGTCACCCGTTGCTCGGCGGACCGGTCCGCCGTGCCCTGGCTATCCAGGCCTCCATCTGGCGGTTCAGCGCCCAGAACAGGACGACCACCATCGCGATGAGCGCCAGGACGACCACCGCGCCGACGTAGTAGACGTTCGTCGCCGGCAGGCCGACGTAGAGGATGACGAAGCCGACCAGCGCCATCTCCAGCGCACACCGGATGCCGGGTAGCACGAAGTCAGGCGGCGGTACTTCTGTCGTGTCGCTCGTTGCCATGTCACGCGTTTCGGTGGCCGATCGCTAGTAGTTTGCCCCGCAATTTATCCCTCTCACGGTACACCCTGCAGTATGGACGAAGACGGGATTTCCCGCCGGCGGCTACTGGCGACCGCCGGGGCGGCTCTCGGCGGGACGCTCGCCGGGTGTTCGTTCGGCGCGCCGTCCAGCCCGGATACCACGGGCACTGCGGACGGTCCTGGCGGAACCCACACTGGCGACGGAGCGGAGGCACCCACCGAGCCGGTCGACTTCGACGAGGGGGACCAGCAACTCCAGGGCGGGTCGGCCTACACCCGGGTCTACCGGGAGGTCGTCGACTCCGTCGTGGCCGTCAGGATACAGACGTTCTCGGGCACCGCACAGGGCACCGCATGGGTGTACGACGACAACTACCTCGTAACGAACGCCCACGTCGTTAGTGACGCGGACGGCGCGTCGCTGTGGTTCACCGACGACGGCTGGCGCGAGGCGAGCGTCGTCGGGACGGACGTCTACAGCGACCTGGCAGTGCTGGAGAGTCACGACAAGCCCTCCGACGCTCGACCGCTGCCACTCGTCGACCGGGTGCCGCCGGTCGGGACCCAGGTCGCGGCCATCGGCAATCCGTTCGGTCTCTCGGGGTCGCTTACCTCGGGCATCATCAGCGGCACCGGCCGGACCATACCGACCGAGAACGGCTTCTCGATCGCCAACGCCGTTCAGACCGACGCTGCCGTCAACCCCGGCAACAGCGGCGGCCCCCTCGTCACGCTGGAGGGCGACGTCGTCGGCGTCATCAACTCCGGCGGCGGGGACAACATCGGCTTCGCCATCTCGGCACCCATCGTCGAACGGGTCGTTCCCGAACTCGTCGCTGACGGCGAGTACCGCCACTCCTACATGGGCGTCAGCCTCCAGGACGTCACGCCGCCTGTCGTCGAGGCGAACCACCTGCCGTTCTCCCAGGGCGTGTACATCCACGAGATCATGGCTGGCGGTCCGGCCGACGGGGTGCTCCAGGGGACCACCGACGAGGTGTACGTCGACGGCCAGCAGGCACCGGTCGGCGGTGACGTCATCGTCAAGATGGGTGGCGAGCCGATCCCGTCGAGCCAGGCCCTGTCGCGCTTCCTGGCGCTCCGGACCAGTCCGGGTGACACGATTCCGATAACCGTCTATCGCGACGACGGCACCCAGCGCGTCAGACTCACGCTCGGCGCTCGCCCCGAGCCCTAGAGCCGCTCGGCGGCGTCACGTTCGAGAAGCGGCCGGGCGTTTTCTGCTGGCAGCGACACGACGTCGTCTTTCGCCAGTTCGTACTCCCGCTCGTCGACGCCGAAGATGGCACCGACGTCGTCGGTGATGCGAACGAGTTCGCGCTCCACGTCGGCGGTCGGCCCGCCGTCTTCCCGGACAGCGTCGCCGTCCTCGTCGTCCGACTCCACAGGTCCGGCCGTCCCATCGGGAGCTTCCTCGGGCTCTCCCTCCGGCGGCCCGTCGACCGGCGGGACGTCGGCGGGGTCGTCTCCCGGTGGATCCGGCGCGGCGTCGCCACCCTGCATCACGTCCGCTGCCGACATGCCCGAGCCGTCATCCACGTCGGCCGCTCCGGTTTCGCGATCGTCGCCATCAGTTCCAGCTCCGGCCACGTCTGGTGGTGTTTCGTCCGGCGGATCGCGTTCCGACGGCGCATCTCGCGCCTCCCCGATGTCGGTCGCTTCGGTGGTCGCTTCCGTGGTCGGGGACGGCTCCTCGTCGCTGGCTCCGGCGCCCGACGGGCTGTCAGTACCGGCGCCTTCCGTCGCTGCTCCTTCGCCGCTCAACCGGTCGAGGACGCGCCGGCGGTTGGCCTGGATTTCCGCGACGAGCGTCTCGAAGAGGTCCTCCTCCTCGGCGGTCATGCCGTCGGCTTCGGCCGGCAGGTCGGCAGCGGCGAACGTCGCTGCCTTGACCAGTTTGCCGACGCGCTTCTCGTAGATGGCCTCGATCGTCTGCTCTGCCGTCCGGATCTGGTCGGTCAGCCGATTGACTTCCGGCGCGTCGAACGGGTCCTCGGCCTCCTTGGCGGCCCGGTCGCGCTCTTCCCGGAGGTCCCGGACGAACGCCGTCGCTTCCTCGTAGAAGGAGTCCCGTAGCTGCTGGAGCTTGTCGGTCTGGCGCTCGCGGTCCCTAACGGACTGGAGCTGGTCTAGGTCCATCTATTCGCGTCCCTTCTCGGCGCGACCCCTGGCCATCAGGAACACGCCGAGATACTCCGGAAGGGAGTGCTCTCCCGGGTCGAGTGTATATCTTTCGCCACCGAGTTCCACCGGCCCGCCGTCGGTCACTTCGACGGCTATCTCGTGGCCCTCGAAGGTTTCGGGCACGGCGTCCACGAGGGGGTCGAAGTCGTCCAGTTCGTCCATGGTGAGCCGCCTGACGGCCAGCCCGCTCCCCCCGTGCAGGCTGCCCGGGAGTCGAATCAGTCGATTGGTGTCGGTCGTCACGGGCTCGTCGATCGGTGCGTTGTCGGCCTCGACCACGTCCTCCATCAGCACCTTCGCGACCTGGAAGAAGGCCGGATGCACGTCGATGTTGCCCCGCCGGATCTCGTCGGTGTTCTCTCGGGCGGCCCGGAGCGTCGCCTGGGCTTTGCCCTCGCCGATGCCCTCGAAGGCCTGGAGGCGGTCGAGAGCCTCGTCCTCGTCCATTTCCAGGAGGTCTTCGACGAAGTCGACGACGTGATTGTGAGCGCGGGCCGACCAGCCGCCGGTCGTCGAGAGGGTGCGTTTCTGGGCGGGGCTCGACCGGCCGGCGGTCCCGCCGACCGCCTCTTCGCTGACAAGTTCCTCGAACTCCAGGCCGATGCCCCGGACGTAGTCGACGACCTCACGCCTGGCCTCGCGTTCCAGGGGCTGTACGCCCTCGTCCCGGACGTGGACGTGGTAGCCACGGCCACCCGAGAAGACGACGGTCAGGTCCTCGAAGCCGAAGTCGTTCTCCAGGAAGTCGAGCAGGCGAAAGAGGGCGTCCTTGCACTTGGCCAGCATCTCGGCGTAGGAGTCCTCGCCCAGTTCGACCGACGGGAGGTGGTCGGCGTCCAGGTCGAAGACGAGGTCCGAGGAGTTCCAGTCCTTGCCGCCCATCGTGCTGGCGCCGGGGTGGTCGTACCGACCGGCCGAGAAGTAGACGTGTTTGGGGCGTTCCCGGGCGAGGAACTCCTCTAAGTTTCCGAGGTCGAGCAGCGCGCGGTGGCGGACCATCGTCTCGCCGGGACCCTCGGTCCAGGGGACGTAGCCCCACTCGCGCTGCTCGGCGTCGGGCGGGGCCGAAATCGCCGTCCGGCGGTAGTGGTCGCCGAACCGGCCACGAAGGTACGCCCGGGTACGCTCCTCCATCGACCCTTCATTGCTCCGAACCGGTCAAAGTGTTTGCGCTCGGGGGAGCCGTTCGGTGTTACTTCCCTTGCGAGTAGATCGACCGCTGGGCTTCGAGGATTTCCGTCAGTAGCTTTCGCTCGGCGGTGCGGAGGTGCTGGAGCATCGTTGACTGGGCGATGTCGAGAGTGTCGGCCAGCGTTTCACCGTCGGTAGCCCGCGGCCAGTCGAAGTAGCCGCTGTGGTACGCGACTTGCAACACCTCGTGCTGGCGGTCAGTCAGTCGCTTCTGGAATCGGGCGCGCACTTCCGGTACCGTTTCGGACGACCGCTCACGTTCGTGGCGAGCGACCAGGTCGGCGTTCGGATACGTCGACTGTACCTCTTCGACGAACGCACGGAGGTCGGCGTCGATCGGTAGCTCTACGGAGGCGTGGACGACGCCATCGGTCGCTTTTAGAGAGGTGAGGACGATGTCTCGGGCTGCCAGGTACTCGACCATTGTATCCTCGAGACGTACTTCGAACAGGGATCCCTCTGGCCTGTCGGTGATGTGAGTGAGCGACCGAATCCGCTCGTGCTCCGGGGCGGCTGTCCGGACTTCGTCGGGGTCGGCGCCGAAGATAGAGAGAAACGTTCGCGTCGAACCGTCCGATACCAGCAACATCGACTCGAACCGGACCTCACAGTCGAGTTCGGACGATATCCAACACGTCACCAGTTCGTCGCCAGAGACCCGGAACTCGGCTTCGATCACGGCGTCGGAGAGGAGCGCGCGTTCTCGGTTCATCGTGGAAACCGCCTTGCCGACGAGCCGTCCGGCCGCTTCGAGAGCGTTCGCCAGCGAATCGTCGAACCGGGCGATCTCGGTTCCATACAGGCCCAGCACTCCGTGAACCGTTCCAGCGTGAACGACCGGCACGAATGCGATAGACTCGAACCCTCGCTCGTGAGCCGCACCGGCAACCGGGTCGGGGAGTTCCGAACGGGTGACGTGGTCTATCGTAGTGACACCGTCGTCCGCAGTTGCAATCCGCCGGAAAAATTCCGAGACGGGCTCACTCTGGAGGCGGCCCACCGAGTCGATGTATCCGTTCTCCCGTCCTGCCCAGGTCGATGGTGCGAACGTGTTCGCTTCGGGGTCGTACTCGCCCATCCAGGCGAAGGCGACGTCGTCGAGTGATACCAGCCGTTCACAAACGAGACGCTCCAGCTCGGCCTGTGATTCGGCCTCGACCGTGGTTCGGACGACGTTCTCGAGGACCTTTTCACGCTCTCGCTCCGTTTCCAGAGTTCGCAGGCAGTCCCGGCGCTCTCGTTCGAGCGTCCGTCTCGCAGACTGGTGGCTAACCCGGGCCAGTGCGCCGTCGATACCGTCACGAACCAGTGCGAGGGCCAATGCAGACGGGGTAGATCGCGTGGCTACGGCCAGAACGCCAGGGCTAGAAAGCGGTTCGAGGCGGACCGTATCGGCGTCCGCAAACGCCCCTAACTCGGGTCGGGTTTGCCAGGAATTGCCGTCGATGTCGCGTGGTTGTCCCGTCTCGTAGGTGTCCCGTAGCGGCCCGGAATCGATGTCGGTATCGTCCAGTGAGTCGAGCCCGGAACTCCCGGCGAGTCGAAACGACTTCCCGTTGAATTCGGTGACGTAGACGGCGGCCCCGGATGCTGGTAGGACGTTACAGGCGGCAGTTGCTCCTACCGCTGCAACTGATTCGACAGTCTCGGCGTCGAGGAGTTTCGCCTGCCAGGCCCGGTAGTCATCGACGCTGCAGTCCGAAGTCGGCATGGCTGTATCGGGTTGATGGCCTACAACTATTTGGTACCTTGTATGGTAGGTGTGTCAATAATGGTGACCGAACATAATACGTATTCAACTTAAGCACCAGTATGGTATCACTTTAGATAATGGCTGATGCAGGTCGAATCGGGACTCTTCTCCAGGAAAGAACTATATTGATACCGGTCTTGATAATCGGGTTCGTCGGTATCACGTTCGGCATGTCCACGGTGGCGTTCTACACTGACGCCGACCAGAGCACGAACAATCCGGTCGAGGGTGGGACGATGAACCTCTCTATCGACGGTGCTGATTCTCTCAGTGGCTCTATTTCGATAACGAGTGCTGCGCCGAGTGAGGCCGGGTCTCACACCTTTGCCGTGGCCAACGAAGGGCCGATCGCTGCAGACCACGCCGAAGTGACGATGGCAGTCGCCGAGAGCGACCCAAGTGCGGAACCCGGAGACCCCGACCTCGGCGTCGAGTTGAACGCGACGGAAGCCGCTTCGCTCGTCAAGGTGAACACGTACGAGTACCGCAATTCCACCGGTGCGGTCATCGAGGACTTCACCTCCGGCGTGACCGACGCTAACGGGAACGGCATCGTCGACCTCCAGGACGTCAGCGAGCAGAGCGACGCCGCCGACGACCTGCCTCCCCCACAGGCGAACCACGGGAACGAAACGTCCCTCGTCGTCGACCTGCAGGTCGCAAACGACAACAGCACGGCCTTTACGGCGGGCGGGAACACCGCAGGGAACCTCACCGGGTACGACGAGGACTTCATGGCCGACGGGGTCGACGTGACGATAACAGTCCGGCTCAACCAGGACGCTAGTCAATGACGACGATGCCGGAGCGCGACCCGAAGCTGGTGTCGCTCTGGCTCGTTCTCGTCGTGAGTGTCGGCGGTCTCGCTGTCGACCCCGTCCTGACGGCTGCCTACTTCCACGACGTCGATAGCGCCGCCAACAACACGGTGTCGGGAGGCGTCGTCGACCCGAAGCTTTCCGAGGCCGGGCCGGCAACCCAGAATAGCACGACTGACGAATCAGGGACGGACGCCGTCAGAGACACCTGGGAGGACCTGATGCACCCGACCGACGGTTCCCAGAACGTCAACAACACCGTCGAACTGTCGACTACCGATTCGATGCTCGATGTCTCTTCGGTCAACGTCACGGTGAGCTACGCAGAGAACGATTCGGGTGGAACCGGTGGCAACGGGGATAGTACGGCATCAACTGTCGAAGTCGTCTCGCTCGTCTACAACGGCAGCGAACTCGTGGGCTCGGAACTCACTGACCAGAACGGGAACGGGATTGTCGACGTCGAGGACCTGACGAACGGGTCGAATGCCGACGCACTGTCGTCACTGAACGGCATTCCGGCGGGTGGAAACCGGTCGTTACACGTGTCGCTTTCCGGGAAGGCGACGCTGCTCGACGGGGTAACGATGGGGGACGGGCTCGACGTAACCGTCACGTTTCGGGCTGAGCGGTCGTCGTACGTGGACGAGGATCGCTCGTCGAACAACACGGTTCTCTATGAATAGGTCACACCTCGCCCGCATCGGCGTCGTGCTCGTCTTCGCTCCGGTCGTCCTGACCGTGGTGGTCGCAGTGGTTCCTGGCGTTTCTGGGTACGTCGTTGCGTCCGGGAGTATGGATCCGACGATCCCCCAGGGGTCATACGCCGTCGTCACTCCAAGTGACGAGTACTCTGAGGGTGACGTCATCACGTTCGACAGGGGAGGAACGGTCGTCACCCATCGCATCGTCGACCGACGCCCGTCCGGGTTCGTCACCGCAGGGGATGCGAACGACGCTCTCGACGACGCCGTGGTCAGGAGGGATGCCATCCGTGGCGAAGTCGCGTTCCACCTGCCGCTGTACGGACGACTGCTGCGGGCTTTCGACACGCTACCGGGATACCTGCTCCTGGTGGTTTGTCCGTCGGTCCTGCTGGTACGTCGGGAACTATCGACGGTATTTGACGGGTCCGGCTAACGGCCGAGCAAGTTCGCCAGCCGGTCGCGGAGCCCCTCGTCGTCGCCCAGTTTCAGGTAGTAGGCGTCGCCGCCGTCCTCGTAGTAGTCGTCGATGCGGCGCTTGACCTCGAAGCCGAGGTGTTTGTAAAAGCGGAGGGCGTCGTTGTTCGTCGTCCGTGCGTGACAGGTGACGGTGCCGTATTCGTCGGCGACGGAGGCGACGAGCCGTTTACCAAAGCCCTCACCCCGATACTGATCGTCCACGGCGAGAAACAGGATGTAGCCGTCCCGGCGGACCGCAGCGAAGCCGATAAGTCGGTCCTCGTTGCTGCGGTCGACGTACTCGAAGACGGTCGACCGGCGGTAGGCGTTGCGGAAAAAGCTGCGGCGCTGGCGGAGCACGCCTTCGGCCCTGCGAATGCGTTCCTTGAGTTGCCAGGCCTTCTCGACGTCCTCGTCGTCCCCAGGGCTGATGACACGCCGCTGGATGTGGACGCTCACTACACTACGCTAATCGTGGCGAGAGTATTAATTCCACCGCCCGTGGGAGTGAGTCACGCCGACGCCTGGCCGTTCTGTCGCTTCGGCGACTCGCCGGTGCCAGGAGGCACAATTCTTTCACCGGTGCCCGCCGCAGACCACCGTATGTCATCCAGGCCGAAGCCCCCGGGGTCGAACCGAGCGTTCCGCGACTACCTCCGTGCGTCCTTCCTGACCGGGACGGCGATCATCCTGCCGGTGCTGGTCTCGCTCATCGTCCTCCTGTTTGCCATCAACTTCCTCTCGGGGCTACTCGACCCGTTCGTCCGTCCCGTCCAGCAGACGTTCGGTATCACGGGCCAGTCACAGACCGTCCTGCGAGTCCTCACCGTCGGAGCGCTGGCACTCATCATCTTCATCGTCGGTGCGTTCGCCCAGAGTAGCTACGGCGGTGGTCGCCTCGAGCGCGGCATCGACGCCACGATGGGTCGGATTCCCGCTATCGGTTCGGTCTACGACTCGTTGAGCCAGCTAAGCCAGATGATGCTGACAAGCGACACGCAGAGCTTCCGGGAGGTGAAGCTTGTCGAGTACCCCCGTAAAGGGTCGTTCTCGGTCGCCTTCGTCACGGCTGACACGCCAGAATTCGTCGCCGACTCGACCGGCTCGACGGACCTGATTACGCTCTTTATGCCGATGGGGCCCAACCCCGTGATGGGCGGGTTCATCATCCACGTCGAAGAGGACCAGGTCTACGACGTGGACATGACCGTCGAGGAGGGTATCTCTTCTATCGTTTCGTTCGGCGTCGCGATGGAAGGGGAACACGAGATGGCGGCGAACCAGCTCGGCCCAGAGGACGTCGGTGGTAGCTCGTGAGCTTCGAACTTCGGGAGCACACCGCCGACGTCGCCGTCGAGGCCGGCGCAGATTCGCTGGGCGGGGTCTTCGCCGCCGTCGCCGACGGCATGGCCGCCGCGATGTGCGACGAAATTCCCGAGCGTGGTGGCGAGCGAGTCGATATCGAGGTCGGTGCCGAGGGCCGCGAAGCGCTGCTGTTCGACTACCTCGACGAGCTGATCTACGAACGCGACGTTCGGTCCGTCCTGCCGGTGGACAACGAAGCCGCCGTGGAGGCAGAGGGGGACCGCTGGCATCTCACGGGGAGCTACCGCGGCGTCCCGCTGGCCGACGTCACCGCCCGGGACCTGAAGGCGGTCACCTACTCGGAGATGGACATATCAGAGACGGCGGA
Source organism: uncultured Halobacteriales archaeon (assembly GCA_964523745.1). GTDB lineage: Archaea > Halobacteriota > Halobacteria > Halobacteriales > Haloarculaceae > CAZGAX01. The sequence goes on from CAZGAX010000061.1 coordinate 18,938, forward strand.
CGGCTGGCGGGCCTACGTCGTCTTCGACGTCTGATCGTGGAACTACCTACCAGACTGCGGTCGACATCCGTAGCTTCAGTAATCGTGGGACCCTATCGCCGACTATGCGACGGATTGTGGCCCACGTCGACTACGTGACCGACGATAGCCACGGTGCGGTCGACGGCATCGGCTTTCTCGTGGACGTCCTCTCGGACCCAGTGAACGCCGTGCTGGTCGGGGGTGGCGTCGTGGCTGTCCTGGCCGGGATGCTGGCCTACCTGGTGGTCCGGCCGGCTGCGAGAGACGTGGCCGTTCTGCGCGAGACGCTGGCCGGCTACGGCGACCTCGTCCCGTGGATGTTGCGGCTGAGCCTCGGCTTGCCGCTTGTCGGCGCGGGCTTTGCGGGCTACCTGTTCTCCCCGGCGGTCCCGGTTAGCGCACGCGTCCTCCAGGTCGGCATCGGCTTTCTGCTCCTCTTCGGCCTGGCGACGCGGGCCGTCGCCATCCTGGGACTCGGCACCTACCTGGTGAGTCTGGTGGTCTATCCCGACCTGTTGCTGGCCGTGGAGTACACTCCGGGATTCGTCGCCATCGCGCTGCTCGGCGGCGGCCGTCCCAGTGCCGACCACATCCTCCAGCGCGTCGCCGACACGCCGGGGACCGTCTACGGTCGCGTCGACCCGATCCACCGCGTCGCGAACTGGTTCGAGGATCACGTGGCGCCGTTCGAGCGGTACGTTCCGGTGGTGCTCCGCGTCGGAGTCGGTGTCACGTTCGTCTACCTCGGCCTGACGCAGAAATTGGGTGACCCGGCCCGCTCGCTCGCCGTCGTGGAGAAATATGGGTTGACCAGCGTGGTTCCGGTCGATCCCGGTCTCTGGGTCGTGGGCGCCGGCCTGGTCGAGATGGCCGTCGGCGCGGCACTGATTCTCGGCCTGTTTACCCGGGCCTCTGCCGGCGTGGCCTTCTTCATGCTGACGTTGACCCTGTTTGGCCTGCCCGACGACCCGGTGCTGGCTCACGTGACGCTGTTCGGCATGGCCTCGGCGCTCGTGACTGTCGGTGGCGGGCCGCTTTCCCTGGACGACCGGTTGGCTACGGCGGCTGACGTTGGGGACGATGCCGTGCCTGGATAGCTGAGTTGTGCCGTTTATTAGGAATATGTCGTCGATATCGGTACCGTGACCGCCATCGCAACGGTGGTGAAAGCCCTCACCGCTGTCGCTCACGGTTCACTGCGTTCCCCGTTCGCCATCGAGGACTCCCTTTGGTCGTCATCGCTTAGCGCGACAGCGGTTCGCCCTTTCAGTCATCCGGCAGACGGTCGCCTCACTGCGTTCGGCGCTGCGTCTGCCAAGGCTCTGCTTCGCTCGTGGTTCAAGAGGCGCCTCCGGCGCCTCTTGTCATCACGAAAGACGGCGCGTTGCGCCGCCTTTCGAACGACTCCGCTCGCTCAGCAGACCACCAGGGCGTGGTCTGATGCCACAGCGGTTGGCGCGCTGGCTCGGCTCCTGAGCGAAGCGAAGGGCCGAGCCGGCATCGCGAGG
>CAZGAX010000062.1:0-19843 GCA_964523745.1 uncultured Halobacteriales archaeon
CGCGCGGGATGACGCCGAGGACCGCACCGAACACGAGGGCGAGCGAGACGACCGTCAGGAGACCGGTCAGTTCCGGCACCCGGTCACGCGCCTGCAGTTGCATGCTCGCGGCTAGCGACCCGAGCGATAAGGTGCTTGCGTCACGCCTGCGTCACGTCCCCGTCGCGCGCCACGCTCACGGGTCGGGTCGGCTCCCGAGCGTCAGCTGGACGGTCGTCCGCGAGCCGTCCCGGACCACCTCGACGGGGATCGTCTCACCGGGGCTGGTCGCGAGCGCGAGGTACGTCGAGAGGGCCTGCTGGGAGGGAATCGGCTCGTCGCCCATCGCGACGACGACGTCGCCGCCGACGGGGACGCTCGCCCCGTCGACCGTCCGCTCGCCCGTGCTCCCGCGCAGGACGCCGTCGGACGGGCCGCCGTCGACGATCTCGTCCATGTAGACGCCGTTCGCGCTCGACAGCCCGTTGGCCTCGGCGATCAGCGGCGTCACGTCGGTCAGTCGGACGCCCATGTACGCGTGCTCGTACTCGCCGTCGGCGATGAGTGCGGGCACGACGCGTCGCATGAGCGCCGCGGAGATCGCGAACCCGATGTTGTCGCCCGATCCCGAGTTGATGACGCCCGCGACGCGCCCGTCGAGGGTCATCAGCGGGCCGCCGCTGTTGCCCGGGTTGACGGCCGCGTCGGTCTGGATCGCGTCCGGGATCGAGAAGTCGTTCGCCGCCGGCAGCGTCCGGTCGACGCCGCTGACGATGCCGGCCGAGAGCGAGCCGGAGAGTCCGAAGGGGTTGCCGATGGCGACGACGCGTTGCCCGACGGCCACCTCGCCCGACACGAGTTCGAGCGCGGTCGCCTCGTCTGGCGTGTCGTCGACGCGGACGACGGCGAGGTCGCTGTACACGTCCGTGCCGAGGACCTCGCCCGTCTGCCAGCTGCCGTCGGTAAAGCGGATCTGTACGTCGCTCGATCCCGAGACGACGTGTTCGTTCGTGACGACGTGCTGGCCGTCGTACACGAAGCCCGATCCCTGTCCGCTGACGCCGCCGCCGTCGAACACCCGGATGAGGACGACCGAGTCGATGGTTCGGCGGTAGACGTCCGTGTAGACCGACGAGGACTCGGGCGTCGAATCGATCAGCCTCGACTGCGTGCGGTCACGGTCGCGCTCCGGTCGCGTTCGGTCGCCGTCGCTGCTCGGGGCCTCACACCCGGCGAGGCCGGCCGTCAGCCCGACGGCGGCGAGGAATCGACGCCGGGTCAGCCGCTCGTGTCCCATACCCGCAGTGACGGCCGTGACGGTAAAGGCCCGACGGTCTGGCGCACCCGCTCGCGACTCGCGACCGTCCGCGCCTCGGGACGGGGTTCGCGGCCGTCCGAGCCGACCGACGACGCGAACCGTAACGCCGTCGCTGGGTCGTTCGCGTCGGTAGAATTTGCGTGGGTGATGTCCCAGCGGAGCATCACCAGCACTCGGATGAGTGCGTGGGACCGGATTTGAACCGGCGGACCCCTACGGGACAGCGCCCTCAACGCTGCGCCGTTGGCCTGGCTTGGCTACCCACGCACCGTGTTGCGTTCCGCATACTGTCGTACCCGACGACCCGTAAAAAGGGCTTTCGTTTCCACCCGTAGCCCAGGAGAAAGCGCACGTTTCAATACGGACAACCAACTACGCCGCGCATGGCCAAGTACTCGACCGGTGACGGGGGTGGTGGCGCCGGGGACAGCTGCGAACTCTGTGGGAAATCCGACGGCAACCTCCAGCAGGCGAACGTCGCCGGTGCCGAGTTGCTCGTGTGCGGCGACTGCGCCCAGCACGGCGAGAGCACCGGCAAACCCGAGCCCGAGCCCGAAAGCCGTGACGGCGAGAACCGCTCGAAGCGAGCCGCCCGCAACACGGCGAAGATGCACGACGCCGCCAAGGGCGACTCCACACACTGGGAGAGCGGCGCCGACTACGACGACGACCCGTTGCCCTACCTCGTCTCTGACTACGGCGAGCGCCTGACCGAGGCCCGCCAGGACGCCGGGCTCCAGCTTCCCGAACTCGCCGAGGAACTGGACGTAGAGGAGTCCGCGTTGCTGGCAATCGAGCAGGGCCGAGCCGCACAGGCCGGCATCCCCGGATCCGTCGTCGAAGCCGTCGAAGACCATCTAGACGTCGAGCTCTCCGAATCGGCCTAGGCTTTTCCCACCGGCCGCCAGCATACCGCCAATGCACTCCCGAGCGCCGGCGGACCCCGACGTGACGAGCTTCGAAGCGACCGTCGAACGCGCTACCGACCGGGCTATCGTCCTGGACGAGACCTACTTCTACCCCGAAGGCGGCGGTCAGCCCGCCGACCGGGGCGTCGTCGGCGAGGTTCCCGTAGCCGACGTGCAGGCCGAAGACGGCGACGTCTACCACTATCTCGCAGACGTGCCCGGATTCGAGCCCGGCGACACCGTGGCTTGCGTCGTCGACGCCGACTTCCGGACGTACTGCCGGCGGGCCCACACCGCCAGCCACGTACTCTACGGTGCCGGTCGGCGGCTGCTCGACGACCTGGGATACGGCGGGTTCGGTATCACCGAAGACCAGGTTCGCGTCGACTTCGAGACGTCGACCACCATCGACGACGAGGTGCTGGTGGAACTCGAACGGCTCGTCAATCGCACCGTCTGGGACTCGCGGGACGTCTCCTGGGAGTCGCTGCCCCGCGAGGAAGCCCTCTCGCGGGACGACGTGGCCTTCAACACGCAAACGGAGGAGGGCGTCACCGACCAGGACGAGGTGCGCATCGTCGAAATTTCGGGCTGGGACGTGGCGGCCTGCGGCGGAACGCACGTGCGAAACACGAACGAAATCGGTCCGGTGACCGTCCTGGAGCGGTCGAACCCCGGCGAGGGGCTGACTCGCGTGACGATTGCCGTCGGCCCCGAGGCGGTACAGCGGCGGGCCACCGAGGCGAAGGGTGCTCGTCGGGCAGCTAGAGCGCTGGACGTTCACGTCACCGTCGTGGCCGAGGCAGCAGAACGGGCCGTCGAGGAGCGTGAGGATCTGACGAGCGCAGTCCGCGAACTCGAAGAAAAGGTCGTCGAGAGTCGGCTCGCCGACCTGGAAGAGCAGGCCTTCGAGCGCGAGGGTAAACAGTGGGTCGTCGGCAGCGTCCCCAGCGACGACGCCAATGCACTGGGAGACTACGCGGGTCGCATCGCCGGTGAGACAGCCGACGTGGCCGTGCTGGTCGGGGAATCCGGGAGCTATCTGGCAGTTGGGACCGACGGCGCGGTGGATGCCGGCGAAATCGTCGACGAGGTGACTACCGAGTTCGGTGGCGGCGGTGGCGGTAGTCCGACGGCCGCGCAGGCCGGTGGCCTGGACGGGAACCCGGACGACGTGGTCTCGTATCTTCGAGAACGGTGACTGTGGAGGGACAGCGACGGTTCTGCAATCGTCTAGGGACTGCGCGGGAGGCCGATCGAGCGCCAACAGCGGCCCTTCCCTACGGTGGTTTCGGGGAAAAACGATCTGCGGTGTTGCATCCCCGGCACCAAGAGGCCGGCCGCTTTTCCAGGGTACTGGCAAAGAGCCGCTTGGAGGGCAGATTGCAATGGCCACAACGAACAAAGACGTCGACGAGATAACGACCGACTGGCCGGAGAAGCCCACCAAACTCGCGGACCAGATGGTCCAGAAGTACGGTCGTCCGGACGAGGTGACCGAACGACGGTTCATCTGGCACGGTGCAGGAATCTGGAAGCGAGTCCAGTTGTACCGTGACGGGACACCACACAACTTCCCGAAAGAGCACGAAGACCACCTCCGCCAGACCATCAACTACCCCATCGACCCCGAATTCGCCGACGACCTGCTCGCGTTCGACGGCAGCAACGTCCTCTGGCGGACTCGCGGCGAACTGTCCGCCGACTGCCACAAGGAACCGATGAACCTGCTGACGCTCAACCTCGCCAACGATATCGTCGAGGGCGAGAAGACGGTCGACGAAGCCCGCCAGGCCTTCGCAGAGCACGCCATCCGTCACCAGATGGGCCAGGAGACGGAGTACACCCAATCCCTCCAGTTCGACGTACCACAGGGTGACCAGGGCGACCCGGACGAGTCGAACATCACCGATACGATGAAAGAAGACGTCAAAGGGGCGTTTGGCCTCGACGACGATTGAGTGGCGTGATACGGAAGTAGACGCCTCGTCCCCGATATTTTTCAGCCAGCGCGCTGCAGTTACTGGCATGGACCTGACGCCGGCCCAGGAGGCCACGCGAGACGCAGTCCGGGAGGTGGCCCGGGAGGAGATTCGACCGGTCGCGAAGGAGGCCGACGAGACCGAAACGTTCCCCGAAGACGTCTGGGACACGCTGGCAGAAATGGACCTGACGGCCATGACCGTCCCCGAGGCGTACGGGGGCCTCGACGTCGACCGGCTGACGTACGCCGTCGTCAACGAAGAAATCGCCTGGGGCGCCATGGCCGTGGCGACGGCGCTCTCGGTACACAGCCTCGCAACGTCCTGTATCGCGGAGTTCGGCAGCGAAAGCGTCAAAGCGGAGTGGCTACCCGAGATGGCCGACGGCCGACCGGTCGGCGCGTTTGCCCTCTCCGAGCCCGACGCCGGCTCGAATCCCCGGCAGATGAGCACCACGGCGACGAAAGACGGCGACGAGTGGGTGCTCGACGGCGACAAGCAGTGGATCACCAACGGCCAGCGCAGCGGCGTCGTCGTGGTGTTTGCGAAGACCGATCCCGACAACCCGGATTCGATCACGCAGTTTCTCGTGCCGAGTGACGTCGACGGGCTCACCGTCGGCGAACCGGAGGAGAAGCTCGGCCTGCGAGCCAGTGACACGACGTCGCTCACCTTCGACGGCGTCCGGATTCCCGAGGAGTACCGGCTGACCGAGGAGGGACGGGGTCTCTCGGCGGCGCTCTCGATCCTGACGGGGGGACGGGTCGGCATCGCCGCCCAGGCCGTCGGGCTCTCGCAGGCAGCGCTGGACGAAGCGGTCGAGTACACCCAGGAACGCGAGCAGTTCGACGGGCCGATTTCGGACATTCAAACCGTTCGCCACAAGCTGGCGGACATGCAGACGACGGTCCAGGCCGGGCGGCTGTTGACGTGGGACGCGGCGCGGAAGCTGGAATCCGGCGAGGGGGCGCCGATGGCGGCGAGCATGGCCAAGTACTTCGCCACCGAGGGGGCGATGGACGTGACCAACGAGGCGGTCCAGCTTCACGGCGGTTACGGTTACGTGACTGAGTTCCCCGTCGAGCGATTCTACCGCGACGCGAAGGTGACGACCATCTACGAGGGGACGACCCAGATCCAGAAGACCGTCATCGCCCGCGAAATGCTGGACTGAGCGGGAGAATCTGTCCGGAACCGACCGACGGCTCTTTGGTTCCCCCGGTAGAATCCGGACGTGTGACCGGGGAGTACGCGGCGCTGGTGTACGACCTCGACGGGACGCTCGTCAGTCTCGACGTCGACTGGGAAGCCGCCAGGCGGGACGCCGCCGCCGTGTTGCGGGCCAGGGGCGTCGACACCGACGGTATGAGCCTCTGGGAAGTGCTGGAGCACGCCGACGACGCGGGCTACAGAGATCCGGTTGGCGGGGCGATCGCAGAGCACGAACGGGAAGGAGCCAGGACGTCGACTCGTCTCGCTCTCGCCGAGCGGCTCCCCGTCGACGTCCCGCTCGGGGTCTGTTCGCTTAACTGCGAGTCTGCGGTCCGCATCGCCCTGGAAGTACACGGTCTCGACGGGCACGTCGACGCCATCGTCGGCCGCGACTCGGTCTCGACGTACAAGCCCGACCCGGCCCCGCTGCTCGAATCGATCCGGTTGCTGGGCGAGCGGCCCGAGGACGCGCTGTTCGTCGGCGACAGCGACCGCGACGAGATTGCGGCTCGCCGGGCCGGCGTCGACTACCGCGACGTCGAGGAGCTTCTGGAAGAGTGATGCTTCTGGACGTGTGACTCAGGATTCGGGGGGCGTCTGGCGGTACTTCCGGGCGTAGACGTAGACGCAGACCGCCGTGACGAGCCAGACGACGGCACCGACCCTGATGGCGAACGCTGCCCGGGCACCCCACGTCGGCAGGGACGTGAGCAGCGAGAGGACGGCCACGAGCGGGGCGCCGAACGCGATGGTGAGGACGAACGTCGTCTGCATCACCCAGCCGAAGTCGACGCCGTCGGGGTTGGTCGTCTCGACGTGCTCTGGCACGACCGAACGTTGCCCCTGAAACGTCAAGGCAGTGCCGGTTCGCGACCGTTCAGTGGTCGAATCCACCCGAACCGATTTTGCCGAGGCGCTCCTGGCTGGGAGCATGACGACGGTCCGCGACCTCGGTACCGGTGACGAGCCCTTCACGATGTTGACCGCGTACGACGCCCTCACGGCCCGCCTGGCCGAAGAGGCCGGCGTCGACGTGCTCCTCGTCGGCGATAGCATGGGTAACGCCGTCCTCGGCCACGACGACACCCTCCCGGTGACCCTCGAAGAGACTGCGAGTCGGACGGGTGCCGTCGCCCGTGGAACCGACGACGCACTCGTCGTCGCCGACATGCCCTTCCTCACCTTCGGCCACGACCTGAAAGAGAGCGTCGAAAACTGCGGTCGAATGTTGAAAGAGGAGGGCGCCAACGCCGTCAAGATCGAATCGGGTCCCCACACTGTCGAACTCACCGAGCGACTGACAGACATGGGCGTCCCGGTGATGGCCCACGTCGGCCTGACCCCCCAGAGCGTGAACCAGACCGGCTACAAGCAGCGGGGCCACGACCCCGAGGAGGCCAGAGAGATCTTCGACACGGCCGTGGCCCACGAGGAGGCGGGAGCGTTCGCCTGCGTCCTCGAACACATCCCGGCGAACCTCGCCAGCCAGATCACCGAGGAACTCGAGATTCCGACCATCGGCATCGGTGCCGGCCCGGACTGTGACGGCCAGGTGCTCGTCCTGACCGACGCGACCGGCATGACCGACTGGACGCCGCCGTTCGCCAAGTCGTTCGGCAACGTGCGGGCCGAGATGCAAGGTGCGATGGAAGACTACGTGGCTGCAGTCGAGTCCGGAGAGTTCCCCGCCGAGGAACACAGTCACGTCGCAGACGACCTGGACGAGATTTACTGACGGTTTGCGGCCAGAAACTCCGCGACGGCCCGGTTGAACGCGGCCGGCTGTTCGATCATCGCGAGGTGAGCGGCGTCCTCGACGACGGCGAGTTCGCAGTCCGGCACACGCTCGGCCAGGTACTCGTGGTAGTCAGGTGGCGTGAGTCCATCGTACTCCCCGACGAGCGCCAGGACTGGGACGCCGATGGTTCCCAGGCGGTCCCGGACATCGAACGTGTGACAGCTCAGAAAGTCTCGCTCGGTGACGGCTCGGCCCGTCTCTCGCATCTCCCGCTTGCTTCGTTCGAGAGTTTGCTCGTCGGGATCGTGAAACAGCAGGTCATCGCCGTGGAGAAACTCGACGGCCCGGTCGAAGTCCTCGGCCAGCCAGTTTCGCAAGCCCTCGAAGACTGCCAGTTTGGCGCCGCTGCCGGCCAGGACTGCTGCGTCGGGGTCGTACGCACGGTCGAGAAGGATCCGCTGGACGACGGCACCACCCAGCGAATTGCCGACCAGGATAGCGGCGTCGGTCTGGCGGGCCACCGCGAGGACGTCGTCGGCGTATGCGTCGAGCGTCTCGGGACCGGGCTTCGTTTCGAGGTCGTCGGACTCGCCGTGGCCGCTGAGGTCGAGTGCGACTGCGGGATAAGCGGGTCCGTCGGGACCGTACTGACCGGCCCAGACGCGGTGGCTACCGCCGCTGCCGTGGACGTACAGCGTCGTCGGACCCTCGGCGTCGTGTCGCGTCTCCCGGTAGGCAGTTTCCCGGCCGTCGTGTGCCACGAATTCCATGTACGTCGGTGGGACCGGCGACCACTTGGACCTGCTGACGGCTCGGGTATCCGTCCGGGTACCCCCGAACCGACGCCGCCCGAACCCTGAACCGCAATCAATGATGATTGGGAGAAACCTCCAGAAGCATATAAGGTTTGGCGGAAGGTTTATATAGTAATGCGGATTACGTGATGTTAGTATGAACCTGCAACAGCAGTTTCCTGACGAGCGGGTCGGCGTGCGAGAGTTCGCCTACGACGACCGGACGGTCTGGGCCGTCGACTTCGGCCCCGGCGTCGACGGAACTGTCGACGTCGTCGACGACACGGCGATCGTGCTGGTCGGTGACGAGCAGTACGACGTCGATCTGGCCGACGGCGCGGAAGTGTTTATGAAAAACGGCGTCCTCACTATCGAGGTGGAAGGATGAAACTCACCGTCAAGCCCCTGAAACAGAAGGACGCGGGTCGCGGCCTGGCGGCCGTCGACAGTCGGGCGATGGCCGAGCTCGAACTCGAGAACGGCGACTACATCGTCATCGAAGGTGACGACGGCCGCGCCGTCGCGCGGGTCTGGCCCGGCTATCCGGAGGACGACGGCAACGGCGTCATCCGGATCGACGGCCAGTTGCGCCAGGAGACCGGCGTCGGCATCGACGACAGCGTCGAGGTCGACGCCGCGGACGTCCAGCCGGCGAAGTCTATTACGGTCGCGCTGCCCCAGAATCTCCGGGTCCGGGGCAACGTCGGTCCGATGATCCGGTCGAACCTGAGCGGTCAGGCGGTCACGCAGGGCCAGACCGTCCCCGTCTCGTTCGGTCTCGGGCCCCTGTCGAGCATGTCCGGCCAGAAGATCCCGCTCAAAGTGGCCGACACCCACCCCGATGGAACCGTCGTCGTGACGGACTCGACGGAGGTCGAGGTATCCGAAAAGCCCGCCGAACAGATCGTCGGCGGCGGCGAGGCGGCCGGCGGGGCCGAAACGCCAAGTGTCACCTACGAAGACATTGGCGGCCTCGACGAGGAACTCGAGCAGGTCCGCGAGATGATCGAGTTGCCGATGCGCCACCCCGAGCTGTTCCAGCAGCTCGGCATCGAGCCGCCGAAGGGCGTGCTGCTTCACGGCCCGCCGGGCACCGGCAAGACGCTGATGGCCAAGGCCGTCGCCAACGAGATCGACGCGTACTTCACGGACATCTCCGGGCCGGAGATCATGTCGAAGTACTACGGCGAGAGCGAAGAGCAGCTTCGTGAAGTGTTCGAGGAGGCAGAACAGAACGCTCCCGCCGTCGTCTTCATCGACGAGATCGACTCCATCGCCCCGAAGCGCGGGGAGACCTCCGGCGACGTCGAACGCCGGGTCGTCGCCCAGTTGCTCTCGCTGATGGACGGCCTCGACGAACGCGGCGAACTCATCGTCATCGGCGCAACCAACCGGGTCGACGCGCTCGACCCGGCACTCCGTCGTGGTGGACGCTTCGACCGCGAGATCGAGGTCGGCGTCCCGGACAAGGAGGGCCGCAAGGAGATCTTCCAGGTCCACACTCGCGGGATGCCGCTGAGCGAAGACATCGACCTGGACACGTACGCCGAGAACACCCACGGCTTCGTCGGGGCCGACATCGAGCAGGTGGCCAAGGAGGCCGCGATGAACGCCCTCCGCAGAGTGCGTCCGGAACTCGACCTCGAAGCGGACGAGATCGACGCCGAGACGCTCGAGAAGCTGGAAGTCACGAAGACCGACTTCAAGGACGCGCTGAAGGGCATCGAGCCCTCGGCGCTCCGGGAGGTCTTCGTCGAGGTGCCCGACGTCTCCTGGGACGACGTCGGCGGGCTCGAGAACACCAAGGAACGGCTCCGCGAGACCATCCAGTGGCCGCTCGAGTACCCCGAGGTGTTCGAGCAGATGGACATGCAGTCGGCCAAGGGCGTGCTGATGTACGGCCCGCCAGGCACCGGCAAGACGCTGCTCGCGAAGGCCATCGCCAACGAGTCACAGAGCAACTTCATCTCCATCAAGGGGCCGGAGCTGCTCAACAAGTTCGTCGGCGAAAGCGAGAAGGGCGTCCGCGAAGTGTTCGCCAAAGCCCGGGAGAACGCCCCGACCGTGGTGTTCTTCGACGAGATCGACTCCATCGCCGGCGAACGCGGCCGGAACATGGGCGACTCGGGCGTCGGCGAGCGCGTCGTCTCCCAGCTCCTGACCGAACTCGATGGTCTGGAGGAACTGGAAGACGTCGTCGTCATCGCGACGACGAACCGCCCCGACCTCATCGACGCGGCGCTCCTTCGCCCCGGTCGGCTGGACCGCCACGTCCACGTGCCGGTCCCCGACGAGGAAGGTCGTCGGAAGATCCTGGAGGTCCACACCCGGGACAAGCCGCTGGCCGACGACGTCGACCTCGACTCGCTGGCCCGCCGCATGGAGGGCTACGTCGGTGCGGACATCGAAGCCGTGGCCCGCGAGGCCTCGATGGCCGCCAGCCGGGAGTTCATCCGGAGCGTCGACCCCGAGGACATCGGCGACAGCATCGGAAACGTTCGGGTGACGGCCGAACACTTCGAGCAGGCCCTCGACGAGGTCGGCCCCAGCGTCGACGAGGACGTTCGCGACCGCTACGAGGAGATCGAAGAGCGCTTCGACCACCGCGAGGCCGAACTGGAAGGGGAAGGCGAAGTCGGCCGGACCTTCCAGTAGGTCGCCCCGTCGGTGTTCCCGACCGAAACTAATCTATTCTTTCGTCAGTGCGGCCCGGTAGTACCCCATCCCCCAGTCCTCGTGTTGTTGAACGTCCTCGACCGTCCAGGGCGTCTCTGAAGTCGCCTCTCGCAGCCAGTCGGCGTCGAACACCCGGAACAGCAGCGTCTCACCGATGACACCCTCGTACTCGAAGTGCATCACCCGGAAGGCAGCACCCGGCGTCGAGTCGTCTCTGCGTCCGAGCATTTCCTCGGCCTCGGGGTCCGACGGGTCGTAGCTGTCGACGATGGCCGTCGCATCGTCGGTCGTGATCGTCGCCAGGTCCCCGAGCACCTCCCGGACGCCCTGCATCGACGTTCCGAGACCGAGTTGCGTGCCGATTACGAACGCGGTGCGAAACCGGTAGACCTCGAAATCGTCGGTGAGTTCGAACAGGTCGCCACGGCGAGCATCCTCGACGCCGCGCTCTTCCATAGTCGTGACCAGCGGGTCGCTCACCTCGACTGCGACGGTCTCGTAGTCCTCCTGGAAGTAGAGGGCGTGCCGACCAGCACCGGCACCCACGTCGAGCAGCGGTCCCTCGACGCGGTCGGCCAGCCAGGAAAAGTGGTCGGCGTCAGCTTCGACGCCGCCGAAGTACAGTCCCTCTATCGGGTGTTCGATCTCCTGCTCGCCGTCGCGCTGGAGCAACGGTTCGTCCCGCTCGTCTCTCGCGTGGTCCAGGATCGCCTCACCGAACGGGTCGGCCATAGCGACGACGTGGGAGGGCCGGGTTATACGACTTTATGTGATCTGTTACCGTATCACGTATCCAGGTCGGCCAGGATGGCCTCGGCGTGGCCCTCGGGGTCGACACCTTCGTAGACGAATTCGACGGTTCCCTCCGCGTCGATGACGTATGTGTTCCGGAAGACGCCGTCGACGACGTTGCCGAAGACGTTCTTCTCGCCGAAAGAATCGTACGCGGTAGAGACGGACCCGTCCTCGTCGGATAGAAGCGGGAACGGGAGGTCGTACTTCTCGCGGAAGTCTGCCAGGTCCTCGACCGGGTCGTCGCTGACGCCGAGGACGGCCACGTCGCGGTCCTCGTAGTCACTCCAGACGTCCCGGAAGCTACAGGCCTCGGTGGTGCAGCCGGGGGTATCGGCCCGGGGATAGAAGTACAGGACGACGCGCCGGCCACGGAAATCTTCGAGAGCTACCGGCTCGCCGTCGTGGTTCGGCAGTTCGAACGAGGGTGCAGTGTCGCCAGGTTCGAGCATGTCGGAGACTCACGCGGCATCACAATGAGCCTGCCGACCTGCCCTGACAAGGTATTTACTCGCCCTGGCACATGTCCCGGTATGGTCGGTTCCGGTCCCCCAACGCACAATCGGCGTTCCCTCCTTCGCGCCGGCGGGTCGCTCGCCGGTCTCGCAGCCGTCGGTGGATTGAGCGGCTGTCAAATTCCGTTCCTCGGCGGCAGTGACGCCACTGTTCCGGTTCCGGACGCGTTCAACGCCGTTCCAGCCACGGCGAAAGCCGTCGCTCACGTCGACGTCGCCGCCGTCCGGGAGGACGAGGCGATCCGCGCGGCGGTCGACGCCCAGCTGTCCGCCGTCGCAGAAGGAGACGACCCTTCGAGCATCCGGGAGGCGATGGAGCGCGTCCGGTCGAACTACGGGCTCGACCCACAGGGACTCCGCGGCGTACTCGGATACGCAAACGTCCTCGACAGGAACGCCCAGCCAGCGTTGATCGCAGACACCGACTGGTCCCGGGCGGACGTCGAATCGGCTGTCACCGGGGCCGTCGAGGGCGTCGAGAGGGACGAGGTTTCGGGTACGACGGTGTACACCCACGGGTCCGGCGACGAGACGGTCGGCCTGGGCGTACTCGGCGAAGGCCGGTACGTCGTCGGCCAACTCGAACGCGTCCAGCACGTCGTCGAAGTGTCACGGGGCGATAGAGAGATGGTGACTGGCGAGACCCACGAGGCCTTCCTCGCCACGGAACCGGGCTACGTCCGCGTCGGCGTCGACATTCCGGGCGAGCGGCTCGCCCGGGAACTCGAAAATGCGATCGTGGGCAGCGACACTGCCGGAGACATGCGGTACGCCTTCGGCGACGTCAGCGCCGACGGGTCGAAGCGAATCCTGGAGGCCGGCGTCGAGTTGGCCGGCAAGTCATCAGCACAGAACGTAGAAGACCTCCTTGCGGGCAGTTTGGCCTTCTACCGGTCGGATCTACGGAACGGAAACCGGACCGAGCGCGAGCAGGCGCTCCTCGATGGACTGGAGAAGACGACCGTCTCGCGGAACGGAACGACCGTAACTGTCAGGTACGAGGCGAGTGCCGAGGCGTTCGCCGACGCGCTCGGCACCGGTATCGCGGCGGCGATCAGGGAACTCGGCATCGGATCGTAGCTGCGCCTGGCCGGCCGGTCGGGAACTGCCAGCGCCGTCACCGTTAACACCGTCGGGCTGGTACGGGCATCCATGAGCAGCACCGCCGAGGAGCCGACCTCCGAGGTCGAAATCGAGGTAAGTGAGCAGGCCGCGAGCGAGGCGATCGACCTGATGGAGGGTGAGGACATGGACACCGAGGTGAGCGGGCTCCGGCTATTCGTCCAGCAGGGCGGCTGTGCCGGCCTCTCGTACGGCATGCGGTTCGAACACGAACCGGAGGACGACGACGAGGTGTTCGAACACCAAGGGCTCCGGGTGTTCGTCGACCCGGCCAGCATGCGCTACATCGAGGGGTCGGTACTGGAGTACGAAGGCGGCCTCCAGGGGGCCGGCTTCACCGTCGAGAACCCCAACGTCGTCAGCGAGTGTGGCTGTGGCGAGAGCTTCCGCACCTAGTCTTCGAGTTCGAACGCCACCTCGACTTCTGCCTGGTACTCGCGGTCCTCGACGCTCGCGATCTCGACCCCCATCTCCTCGACGTCGACCCAGTAGACGTTGTTCAGCGTGGTCTCTGCGCGGTCGACCGCGTCGTCGACGGCGTCCTCGAAGCTCTCCGGACTGGTACCGATCAGGGTTACTTTCTTGAACACCATTTCGTATGCAATGTGGTAGCGTGCCACCAAAAAGCTGTACCTGGACCGTCGGAGTCCGCCCCGTTCAGGCGACCGGTCGCTGGCAGACCTCGTAGTCGTCGCCCTCGTCGACGCCGATGATCGCCCACTCGTAATCCGGGTCGGCCCGGCGAAGGCGGTCCTCTACGGCGTCTAGGTGGTCGTTCCAGGTGACGAAACAGCGCAGGTCCCCCGAGGACGGCGGCCGTCCCGGTTCGTCCATCGGCGTGACCTGGACGACCCGCCACTTGCGTTCAGCGCGGATTTCTCCCCCATCGATCGACACGTCGTACCCCAGCTCGTCGAAAATCGACCTGGCTCTCTCACTGAGTGAGGTGGTAACAGTCCCCATTCGTCCGCCGGTAGCAGTGGCCAGGTAATAAGCGTATCTAACTGACACTGACACGACAGAACGAATCGGTCGCGGTCGTTCGATTTCGTGGCAAAATCGCGGTTACAACCTGGCGTCTATTCGTGAGCGGCGTCCCACTCTTCGGCTTTGTGGAGGTTGCGACAGACGTTGCACTCGATGCGACCCATGCTGTCGACGGCCGTGTCCAGCGTCTCGCAGTTGGCACACCAGTAGCCCCACCGCGACTCGGCCGACGGGTCCAGAAAGACCCGAAAGAACGGACCTTTCGTTCCGCGTTCGGCCTGGTCGGCGTCTACGTACAGCGTCCGGCCGTCCGGCCCGGTGACCTCGTCCATGTTCGGAGATACGACCGGGCGGTCAAATGACTGTCCCTCCCGGTCGACCGACCCCAACCGACCGACCGGAACTGTTGAGGTGACGGACCCGCAAACGACTGGTGAATGACCCAGGTGGTCGTCCCGGTCCGGTATCCACTCACCGAACACTCCCGTGCGACCCTCGCCGAGGGCATCGAGGTCGCCGAGGCGGAGGACGCGGCACTGACGATTCTCCACGTGAACCTCTACCAGGACAACGGCTCCGTCTCCCGGCGACAGCTGAAAGCTGCCGTGGAGGACGCCTTCGGACGGCTGCCGAACGCCAGGTACGTCGTCCGGAGCGGCCTGCTCGTCGAGGAGACCATCCTCGAAGAGGTGGCGGGCCAGGAAGCGGACGTGGTCGTCATCGGGAAGAAACAGGCGAGCCGATGGCGAGCGATGGTCCGGCGGCTCGTCGACGACCCGGACGTGGAGCGGTACCTCTCCGACGAACTCGATTGCCGCATCGTGACGGTCGGCTAGCCGACCGCGCCACCGGCTAGCTTCCCTGGCCGTCGTCGGACGGGGCGTCGTCCGACCGGGCGTTGCTCGACTCCGCCTCCGGGACGCTCCCGCCGTTCGTCGTCCGTGAACCGGTCGCCGCGTCGGTCGATTCCTCTCCATCCAGCGGGATGTCGTCGGGCGTCTGCGGCGTCGGCTGGTCGTCGGCTGCTGCCTGCCGCTGGGGCGACGCTACCCAGCCGGCGCCCGTCTCCGGGGTGAGGTCGAACTCGCCGCTGGTCTCGTCGAAGACGAGGTGTGAATGGGGATAGGCGAAGTCCACTTCCTCGTCCTCGAGGACTTCCCAGACGTTCGTCTGGACTTCCGATCGAACGGTCTGAACGCGGTAGGGCTCTTTCACCCAGTACCGGAGTTTGAGGAGCACGCCGTGGTCTGCGAACTCGCTGATCAGGCACGTCGGCGCAGCCGGATACCTGGCCGCGCCGATGCGGATGCTCGGTCCGCCCTCGATGACCGCGTCGACGCGGCGGGCGCCGGCTTCGATCCGGTCGCGGGCCCGTTCGACGTCGCTCTCGTAGGTGACGAGCACCTCCAGTGACTGGCGGGTCCGGGGGTCTTCGGCGGAGTAGTTGTAGACGTCTCGTTCGCGCATCGTCCCGTTAGGCACCACCAGAAAGGTGTTGTCGAGCGTGAATATCTTCGTGTACCGTAGCGTGATGTCCTCGACGAAACCCCGCTGACCGGTCTGGGCGAGTTCTATCATGTCGCCGATCTCGTAGGGCTGGTCGGCGAGCAGGAAGACGCCGCTGATGACGCTACCGACGATCGGTGCGAGGATGACACCGACCACCGCCGTGAACACCGTCACCGAGAGGGCGATGTTGCCCAGGTCGAGGCCGTTTATCCGGAGCACGAGGAAAAAGGCCAGCAAGAAGACGCCGGCTCGCATGCCCCTGAGTGCCGTCCGGGTCAGGCTGGGCCGCTCCAGTCGCCGGGCGATACGGCGGCCGAACACTCTGACGAGCACACGACCCGCCAGCCAGGCAAGCGCGAAGACGACGAGCGAGCCGAGGAAGGGGAGCAACCACGGCGGCAACTGCGTCTGGAGCCAGTTGGGGAGCAAATCCGCGCCCCACGACGACGCAGACGACGCGATGGGCCGGGACGCGGGTGCAGTCATAGCCCATTCCACAACCGGCCCTGAAAAAAGGGTTGTGTCACCGCGTCGGCAGTCAATCCGGCCCGTACTCCCGGCCGAACGCCAATATGTAGCCATCCTACACCATTGATCCCCACAAGATTCCGTTCAGCGCCAACAGACACTTACCTACCCAGCGTCAAGGTCCACACGATGCCCCGCCTGAACGCCACGCGGCGCAGCGATCGTACCCCCGCGATCCGGCCCCTCCGCGAACAGCGAAAGGCCATCCTCACGTGCCCGGAGTGTGGCCACGAGAGCCCCGTCGACGGCGACTGGGTGCACCGCTACAACCACGACGGCGTCAGGGTGTACTGCCCCGTCTGTGACGCACACCTGACGACCCGGGACGCCTGACAGGCCGGCCAGCGACGCCTAGAACTCGGTGACGCCCTCGTCGGTGACGACCGAATCGAGCAGTCGCGTCGGCGTCGCGTCGTAGGCCGGATTCTCGATGGAAAAGCCCTCCGCCGGCTCGAGCATCACTTCGCTGGCGGCCCGCTCTTCGTTCTCGAAGGCGAAGCCCGTGTCGACGACCTTCGCCGCAGATCCAACGGCGGTCACCGGGACGCCGACGTCGGCCGCCGTCGAGGCGATCGGGTAGGTCCCCACCCTGTTGTACAGCGTGTCCTCGACGATGCAGTCCATGCCGACGACGACGCGGTCGACCTCCGGAAGGACGTGGCCGTGGGCGCTGTCGACGATGAGGGTGGCGTCGACGGCCTCGAACTCGGCCAGCCGGCGAGCCATCTTCCGCCCGAGGTATCGCGGCCGGGCCTCGGTAACGTAGACCGTGAACTCGGCGCCGCGTTCGATGGCCCGGGCCAGCGACGACAGGACCGTCGTCGAGTAGTCGTGGGTCAAGATGGCGTCCTCGTCTGCGAGCACCTCGGCTGCGGCCTCGGCCGTCCGACGCTTGCCGGTCTCGACCGTCTCGACGACGTCGTCGATAGCCTCGGCAGTGCGAGCTTGCGCGTCCTCGACGGAATCGGGGTCGGCCCCGGTGACGGCCTCGACGATCTCCCGCTGGGTGTTGTGCAGCGAGGCGTGGGACGGATTGGCCCGGCGGAGCGCGTTGCTGTTGCGCTCCAGCGTCCGGAGGTACTCGTCGACCGACGGGAACTCCCGTTCGGTCAGTTCCCCGAGGGCGCGGGCCGCCTTCACGGCGACGACCGAGGAGCTGTGCGTCTGCATGTCGGCGATCTCCTCGGCGGTCTCGTCGATCATATCGAGCCTGTGGCCCCGACGGGTCATAGGGCTTTCCCGCTTCGCTCGGGGCGTACCCTCCCCCTCCCCCGGCGGTGCCCTGGCCGGATCACATTTATCCACGCGGCAAATAAGTGGCCAGCATGGCCGATGGGCTGGACACGCGGGCGGTCTCCGAGTCGGCCGGCGTCGCCATTCTCGTCGGCTTCACCGTTCTCGTCACCGCCTCGGTCGGCATCAGCGTCCTCGTCGCCGACGACGGCGACGAGGACGTGACCGCCAACTTCGAGTTCAACTACCAGTCCGAAGCTTCGATCCTCCTGATAAACCACGCCGGTGGCGACAACTTCTCCGCCGGGTCGCTCGTGGTTTCCGGCCCGCCGGGCAACCACACCTGGGCGGAACTCGGCGGACTCAACGCCTCAGAAAACGTCACGAGAGGGGACACGATCCAGCTGAGCGGCAGCGGCACCTGGGGAGAGTCCGTCAGCTCGATCGACACGATCCGGATCTACTACGCGCCGGACGCCGAGAACCGGACCGAACTGGCCGCCTGGAACGGGTAGGGGGACCGAGTCTCAGCCCTTGATGTTGCAGACGGGGAACGTCCGAGCCACCTTGTCGCCGATGCCCAGCGCGTCGGAGACCCGGACGACTTCGTCGACGTCCTTGTAGACGCCGGGGGCCTCCTCGGCGACGGTGGCGCCGCTCTGGGCCTTGACGTAAATCTGCTGGCCATCACGGAGTTCGTCCTGGACGGTCTCGCCCCAGTACTCGTTTTTGGCCTGGGTCCGGCTCATCAGCCGTCCGGCGCCGTGGGCGGTCGAACCGAACGTCTCCGAGAGGGACTGCTCGCCGCCCCGGAGGACGTAGCTGCCGGCGCCCATGCTTCCCGGGATGATGATCGGCTGGCCCACGTCGGCGTAGGCTGCCGGGACCTCGGGTCGCCCGGCGGGGAATGCCCGCGTCGCCCCTTTCCGGTGGACGTAGAGTTCCCGTTCCTCGCCGCCTTCCACCTCGTGGACTTCCTTCTTGGCGATGTTGTGAGCCACGTCGTACAGCAGGTGCATGTCCATTGCCTCCCAGTTCTGGTCGAACACCTGCTCGAAGACCTGCCGCGTCCGGTGCATGATCAGCTGGCGATTGACCCACGCGAAGTTGATGGCGGCACACATCGCGCCGTAGTATTCCTCGGCGAGCTGGCTCCCGGCGGGCGCTGCGGCCAGTTCCTTGTCGGGAAGCTGATTCAGCAGGCCGGCGTGGGTCTGTTCGATGTCCCGGAGGTAGTCGGTACAGACCTGGTGGCCGAGTCCCCTGGACCCGCAATGGATGAGGACGACGATCTGGTCCTCCTCGAGACCGAAGTCGGCGGCGACGTCATCCCGAAACACGTCGGTGACGCGCTGGACTTCGAGGAAGTGGTTGCCGCTGCCGAGGCTGCCCACCTGGTTTTTCCCCCGGTCTTTTGCCTTCTTGGAGACGGCGTCCGGGTCGGCGTCGGGCCGGCGGCCCTCGTCCTCGCAGTGTTCGAGGTCCTCGGGGACGGCGAATCCCTCGGCGAGCGCCCACTCCATCCCGTCCGCGAGGATGGACTCCACGTCGGCCTTCGACCCCTCGTAGACCCCACCGCCGCCCAGGCCGCTGGGGATGTTGGCGAACAGCGTGTCGACCAGTTCTTCCTCTCGGCCCTCGACATCCTCGTAGGTCAGGTTCGTCCGCATCATTCTGACGCCGCAGTTGATGTCGTAGCCGACGGCGCCGGGCGAGATGCAGCCGTTCTCGGCGTCGATGCCGGCGACGCCGCCGACGGGAAAGCCGTAGCCCTGGTGGCCGTCGGGCATGCAGATGGCGTACTTCCGGATGCCGGGGAGGTGGGTCGTGTTCTTGAGCTGTTCGAGGGTCTTGTCCTCCGAGATTTCTTCGAGAAGGGCTTCGCTGGCCAGGACTCTGGCCGGGACGCGCATGTCGCCTTCCTTGGGAATCTCCCAGACGTGTTCCCGGACCCGCTCCAGGGTGACCGGGCCTGCGTCGAACGTGTTCATGTTCGAGGCTCGGGGAGGCACGCAGAAAAAGCGTTCTACCACGTTCCGGTCGCTGCTCGTTATCAGTTTTATAGTTGAACAGTTGTTCATATCTTCATCTATGTGCTATCGCATCGCTGCCATGAAATCTCGGGCTGTCCCTATGGAACTATCACGGAAAGAAAGCCCTCTGCCCGCTGGCGGGCTGCGACTCGCTGCACTCCTCGCCCTTCGGGCTGCGGTGGCCGCAGATCACATCTGCGGCACTAGCGAGAGCGTCGCTCTCGCGTCGCTTACTTCGTCTCGCTCCGCCAACGGCCCTCGTCCTTTCATCCGCCAGGGCCGCACCGCAAACCGCAACCGCCCCGCACCACAACCCTCCCCAGCCGACTGCGGTGCTCGGCCTTCGGCCTGCGCTCCTCGTCCCTCGCGTAAGGACTCGACCACCTCGCTGGCGCTCGGTGTCTCGTCAGCGCGCCAAAGCCCGTGAACCAACGAACCCTGGTGGACTGAAAGGGCGAACCTCGCGTCGCGGCTCCGCCGTGGTTCGAGAGACGCCGGTGGCGTCTCTCGTCATCAC
>CAZGAX010000063.1:0-19447 GCA_964523745.1 uncultured Halobacteriales archaeon
TCGATCTCCATCTTGTGGGTCTCGTCCTCGTCGCGGGGGTTCTCGAAGTGCTCGACGGCGACGTCAAGGTCGTAGTCGCTTCCGACGTCGGCGATGGTCTCTGCCACCTCGACGATGCTGATAGCCCGGGTGACCTGGTTGTACACTGTGAGGCCGTCCGGCCGGTCGTCGGGGTCCATAACGGCGAGACGAGCGAGGCCCTCGACGGCGTCCTCCAGCGAGACGAACGGCTTGCGCTGCTCGCCTTTGCCGTACACCGTGACGGGGTAGCCCGCCACGGCCTGGGCACAGAAGCGATGCCCCACAGTACCGAAGTAGTAATCGAAGTCGAAGCGGGTCTTCAGCCGGTCGTCCCCTCTCGTCTCCTCGGTCTCGGTCCCGTAGGTGATGGCCGTCCGAACGTCCGAGACGGGGATGTCGAACTGGGAGTGGGCCAGCCGCATGTTCGCTGCGTCGTGGGACTTGGTGAGGTGGTACCAGGAGCCGGCCATCGCCGGGAACGGGACGTCGTCGCGGTCGCCCTGGTGTTCCATGGTGGCGCCGCCCTCCGGGATCGGGAACTCCGGCGCGCCGTAGACGCCGGTTGTCGTCGTCTCGACGAAGTGGGTGTCGGTCAGGTCGTGCTCTTCCAGACCCCAGAGGAGATTTCTGGTGCTCTGGAGGTTGTTGTGCTGGGTGTAGTTGGCCCGCTCGCCGTTGATCTGGCTGTAGGGGGCCGAGGGCTGGGCCGCGGCGTGGACGACCGCCGACGGCTCGTGGACGGCCAGCAGCTCGTCGACGAAGTCCTTCTCGACGAGGTCACCCTCGACGAACGAGAGGTTGGTGAGACCGAGCGTCTCCTCGGCGGCCTCGACGCGCGTCTCGATGCCGTAGACCGGCGTCGCGCTGACGGACCCGACCTCCTCGACCCACTCGCGCCGGGCGAAGTTGTCGACCAGGAGCACTCGTTCGTCGGTGCGGTCCGCGATGCGCAGGGCGGCCGGCCAGCCGATGTAGCCGTCGCCGCCTGTGACGAGGATCGTCATTAGTTACTCTATTTCTGAGTAACTGCCCTAGCATAAGTATCTTGTCCTGGCAGACGGGCCGCTGGAGGCTCGACGTTCACTAGATCCAGATATCGGAGGTGTTTTGTAGCGAAACGAGAGACTGTAGGTGGACGGCACGGTCAGCCAGTCACCTTTCAGCCCGCGTGGTCTCCACGTGTGGTCGCGGCTAACTGACCTACCCCGTCACTCTCACACTCACGAGCGGCTGCTGTCGACACCCAATATTCGCTGATGCCGTCAGGTGCACAGAGGCCGATTCAATCAGTCGCGTCGGCGCCGGGCAGGTCCCGGTCCTCGAGCGGGTCCTCGTCGATGTACTTCTCCTTCCAGGTGCCGCGGGTGAACCAGAGCACGCCGATGACCGCGCCCATGACGTTCCCGACGGCCATCCCGATCCAGACGCCGGTGGCGCCCCAGCCGAGGACGAACACGAGAATCGTGACGCTACCGACGCGACCGACCCAGAGCGTCACGATGGAGATGACCATCGCGATACGGGTGTTGCCGGCACCGCGAAATGCCCCGAGGAGCACCTGCGAGACGCCGATGAAGGCGAACTCCACCGATCGGACCCGGACGTACTCGACGGCGTGGGCCAGCGCCGCCGGGGCGTTCGGCACGTCGCCGAGGAAGACGCTGACGATGGGCTCGGTGAACGCCACGGCGACGACGGCCACGAGCAGCATGACGCCGGCCCCCGTAGAGGCTGCCAGCCAAACCGACTTCGCGGCGCGGTCCGGCCGGTCTGCGCCGAGATTCTGGCCGACCATCGTGTCGATGGCGCGTCCCAGGCCCATCGCCGGGAGGAACACCAGCGAGATGAGTCGATTCCCCAGGCCGTAGGCCGTGACGACCGGCGGTGTGAAGGTGACGACCATCCCGGTCAGGGTGATCATCGCCAGGGCGCTCATCGACTGCTCGACCATGCTGGGGGTGCCCAGCGAGACGATGTCCCGGATGAAGCCCAGGTCGGGCTTGAGGTGGGCCAGCCGGACGCCGGGGCCGGTGCCCGTCCAGAACAGCAGCCAGAGGCCGATGGCCGTCCCGACGCCCCGGGCGAGGATCGTCGCGCCGGCCGCGCCTTCGATACCCCAGCCGGCAAAGCCCGTGAGGTCGAACAGGGTGGACTGGAGCCCGGCGGCGCCGAGCCAGGCGAACAGGGGGTTGTCCTGGAAGCCGAAGATGAAGAAGGGGTCAAGCAGGACGTTCACCAGCACCGAGACCACCATCACGAGCATCGGCGTCCGCGTGTCGCCGTAGCCCCGCATCAGCGCCGCGAAGACGAAGAAGCCGAACATCAGCGGGATGCCGGCGAAGATGACCTCCATGTAGTCCGCGGCGAGGGGGACCACCACGGCAGCAGTCTCGGGGTCGCTCGGCAGGAGCGAGAGGGCCGGGCGGGTGGCGAGAAAGCCCCCGACGCCGATGGCAAAGGACAGCAGCGTGACGAACGAGACGGTCTGGCCGGTGACGAGCCCCGCAGACCGGTCGCCCTCGGCGCCGGTGTACTGGGCGACGAGGATGGCACCTGCCGTCGTGAAGCCACCCGCCACCGAGACCAGCAGGAAGATGATGGGGAAGGCCAGGCTCAGGGCTCCCACCGCCTCGGTAGAGAGCCGGCCGAGGTAGAGCGTGTCGACGACGTTGTAGGTCACCTGGAGCAACTGGATGGCGACGATGGGCCAGGCGAGGTAAAACAGCGGCCGGACCAGGCCTCCCTCGGTGATCGAGTCCCGCGGCTTCGCCTCGTTCGGACGCTCGTCGTGTTCGTCGTCGGTCGGTCCGCCCTCCTCGGGTTCGGACTCGCCCCCTGGGTCAGAGCCAGCGGCTCCCGGCGTCTCGGCTGGGCTGTCGCTGGATCTGGAGGGCTCGTCGGACACTCCCGGGAGAAGCACCCCCTGGATAGTCAAGGTTCTCCTCGTGTGTCAGAGACAGACACACCTCGGTGACCGCGCCCTCGGCTCAGACGAACCCGGTCTCGCCCGGTCGGCCGCTACCGGTCACTCCTCGTCGACAGCCGCATCCACCTCGCGGACGACGATCCGGGAGACGCGGGCGCCGTCGACGCCCTCGACGTCGAGGACGTAGCCGTCGACCTCGACCCGGTCGCCAACGTCGGGTGCCCGCCCCAGTCGGTCGAGGACGAACCCGCCGATAGTGCCGAAGTCCTCGACCTCGAAGTCGGTATCGAGTTCCTCGTTGACCTCGGAGACGGCCACGCCGCCGTCGATAGCGTACGTTCCCTCCCCGAGACCCTGGATGGCCGGTTCGCGCGACACCACGTCGAAGTCGTCCCGGAGGTCGCCGACGATCGCTTCGACGACGTCCTCGACGGTCGCGATTCCTTCGAACGAGCCCCACTCGTCGATGACCGCCGCCATCTGGACGTGCTCGGTCTGGAACTCCGCCAGCAGGTCGTCCAGTCGACCCGTCTCGGGCACGACCGGCAGGTCCCGCGCGAGGTCACCGGCTACCACTGACTCGCGGTCGTCGCCGGCTTCGAGCGCCGCCAGGACGTCCTTCGCGTCGACGAACCCGACCACCTCGTCGGCGTCGTCGGCCGCGAGGACGGGATACCGGGTGTGGCCCGCCGAGACGATGCGCGAACTGAGGTCGGCCAGGGGGAGGTCCGCCGGAATGCTCACCACGTCTGGTCGGGGGACCATCACCTCCCGGACGCTCGTGTCGTCGAGTTCGAAGACCGCCTCTATCATCTCCACCTCGTCGGCGTCGACGTGGCCCTCGCTACCGGCGTGGCTGAGCACCATCAGGATCTCCTCCTCGGTGAGCGTCTCATCGGCCTCCGACGCCGGCTCGATCCCGATCAGCGACGTGAAGAAGTTGGCCGTTCCGTTGAAGACGACGATGCCGGGGACGAACAGGTAGTAGAATCCCTTCATCGGCGGGGCGAGCAACAGCGCGGCCCGCTCGGCTTCGGCGATGGCGATGGTCTTGGGAGCGAGTTCGCCGAAGACGACGTGCAGGAAGGTGATGAAACCGAAGCCGAGCGCGAACGCCGCCAGGTGGATCAGGCCGGCGGGCAGGACGGTCTCGAGGAACGGCTCGATCACCGCCGCCACGGCGGGTTCCCCGATCCAGCCGAGGCCCAGCGAGGAGAGCGTGATGCCGAGCTGTGAGACTGCCAGGTAGTCGTCCAGGTTGCGCATGACCCCCTGGAGCGTCTCGGCGCCCGCCCTGCCCTCCACGGCGAACGACTCGACGGCCGTCGGCCGGACACGGACGAAGGCGAATTCCGCCGCGACGAACAGACCGTTCAAGACGACCAGCACGAAGGCGAGGGCGATTCCGCCCAGGGAGACGAGACTTACCATGCGGACCCCTGCGACTCGGGGCTGGCTACCTCGGTCAGCCCCCTGGCGCTGCCGTCCGTCGAGGGGAGACGATGCATGCCAGATCGTTGACTGGCGGGCGCTATAACGGTGCCGTCTCCGTGATGCGACGGTCAGAAGTCGGCGAGGCCCGACTGTTCCGCCGCCGCCAGAACGTCGTCGCAGGTCTGCCAGGACGACCTGGCACACGCCGGCAGTTCACCCTCGTCGTCGACGTACTCCCGGAGGAACTTTCTC
Organism: uncultured Halobacteriales archaeon; assembly: GCA_964523745.1. Taxonomy (GTDB): domain Archaea; phylum Halobacteriota; class Halobacteria; order Halobacteriales; family Haloarculaceae; genus CAZGAX01. The sequence goes on from CAZGAX010000063.1 coordinate 4,634, forward strand.
GTGGCGGGGTCGCTGGGATAGCCGCTGCCCACCTCGCCGTAGTCGGCGGCCAGGTCGTCGACGTGGCTGTCGCGGGCCACCTTCGCGACGATGCTGGCCGCGCCGACGACGGCGTGCTCGGCGTCAGCGCCGTGGCTCGCGGTCAGGTCCACAGCCGCCTCCAGGCGGTCGGCCACCCGTCGCTCGAACCGGACGGCGTTCGCGTCGCCGGCGTCGGCCAACGCCCGGAGTCCGTCCCGACAGACCCCGGCCAGCGCCTCGGCGTGGGCCGCGACGGTCAGCCCGTTCATGTCCGTCCCGGGGTCGTCGATGCGTTCGACCGGTATTTCGGCGACTGCGACGGCGTCGGCCACATCGCGGATCGCCTCGTCGAGGCGCTCGCGGCGCTCCGGGGAGATGGTCTTCGAGTCACCGACGCCGTCGGGGAGCGCGGCGGGGTCTACGCGGACCGCCGCCGCGAACATCGAGCCGAGTACCGGTCCCTTGCCTGCCTCGTCGACGCCGGCGCGCATGGCAGATAGACCGGTCGAATCGGGCTAAACGCTTGTGGTCCGTCCGGGGGAGTGGGGGAAACGTGTACCGGCACGGCGGACCACTACCGTGCCACGAGGGTGCTGCCGGCAGGACCGTACCACATCGGGGGTGCACCCGGTGGTGCTAGTCGGTGACACGGGAAAAGCGACCGGCAGGCATCTGCGGGGACCAGGCCGTCACTCGTCCGTCCCCGGACTCCCGTCCGGGTGAGTGCCGCACGCCAGTCCTACGATTCGGCGTCAGAGTCGGACCGGGGATTGGCCACGTTCGGGACGCCGAGCGGGTCGCGTTCCTCGACGTCCACCTGAACGTCCTCGCCTGATTCACGTACTAGCTGGGCGTAGAACCGCGAGAACGGCCGGTCTGTGATGTCTGACATCGGGTCGTCACTCCATAGGCGAGGATGGGGTATCAAGGTCGCCCCCGGAGCGAAAGTGGTCCGACGGCACGACCGACGAAGTGTGGTCCCGGACACGCGGCGGGGCGACGAGAATAAATACAATATAGATGTTAGAACTACTAATCAGTCAGAGTTATGACTATACTGCCGACGCCTCAAGAAATCACACCGTGACGATTTTCTCTTCGATTCGCTCCCCCGCTCGGATATGCCATTAACATCAAATTGTAGCCATAGAATTTGAATTTTTATTAATAAAGAGGATTAATTAGTTATAGCCAAAATAGTGTTCCTTCAACCCTCTCAGAGAACTGGTGACCGGTGTTGGGGGCGAAGCCCCGGCAAACCGGGCGATTCTGCTTCTCCGGATAGCCGAAGTCGAATCGACCCGGGTCGGGGCGGCGAGGCCAGTAGGCCCATTTATATCAGATACAAACTATACATAGAATATCGTTAACTAATGCATCTCGTGATCGGGCCGTCGGAGGAACGACCCGTGGCTCCCGCCGGCGGTCGTCCTGGCTACGACCGCAGCTCGCCCCTCGAACCCTTACAAATCTACGGGTGTCATAGCAATACGCCTCGACTGATCAGATTAGCGCGATCTCGTACTGGTGGCGGACCGACGCGAAACGCGTGCTGGCCCGCGGTAGATGCCGCAGGGAAGTAGAAGACCGGTCGAACACCTGAGCTACTACCATTCGGTAGACGACGGACCAGCGAAACGTCCTACTCCGGACCGGGGACGACCCGAGCTAGCTATTGTTCGAGAGAAACGCTCGCTCTGCTGGATCTGGCGGATAAATCCACGCCATACGACGAGAATCGACTTTACGCGGATATCTGTCCCTCGATATCGGTGGAAACGGGGTATTTTCCGAGTGAACGAAACTGTCGTTCGTACCGAGAACGGTGTTCAGGGGCGTTCCTCGTCAGAAATCACCGACAATCGGTCGAGGCCATTCAGACAAACCGCCGTACTGAGGCGTATATGTCGGAACGAGTGGCTTTGTCTGAGGGGAAAAATATATTTTGTGAGGGCTTCACACGATCGGTATGGAACGCACCGCTGACGAGGCCGACGGCGGGTCCGAGGGATTACAGACCCTCGGGATTGCCATGGAACTCCTCGAGGAACTCCAGACCACCAATGGAGCGACAGTCGCGGAGTTACAGGACCGACTCGGGCTCTCGAAGAGCGCGATCTACAACCACCTGAACACGCTCATGGAGTACGAGTACGTCGTCAAGCGCGGCGACAGGTTCGAACTCAGCCTGATGTTCACGTTGCTCGGGGAGTTCGTCCGGGAACAGTTCGAACTGTTCTCGGTGGGCAAAGACACGATCGACGAGTTCGCGACGGAGATCGGTTTCCCCGCCCACCTCGTCACCGAGCAACACCACAACCGGCTCGAAGTGTACGTGACCAGGGGGAGTGACACGGTGGGCACCAAGTCGTACTCCGTGTACGACCCGCTGGATTTCCACACGACCGCCAACGGAAAGTCGATGTTAGCGTTCATGGACGCCGAAAAGCGCGAGCGAATCCTGGACAAGCACGGTTTGCCACGGCGCACGCCAAACACGATTACGGACAGGGAGGCGCTCGAGGAGGAACTCGAACTGGTTCGCGACAGGGGATACGCCATCAACGACGGGGAGGAACTAGAAGGGTTGCGGGGCGTCGGTGCTCCCGTGAAAGGCCGAGAGGGTGTGATCGAGGGGGCGCTCAGTATCTCCGCGCCGGTAGGCCGCATGCCGGAAGACCGGATTCACGACGAACTCGCGGAGGAGGTGATAAACACTGCAAACGCCATCCAGCTCGACCTCAACATGGCGAGTCGGGCCGACAGATAGGCCCCGGTGGCGTCGACCCGGTGAGGAAAGGTAAAGTAGCTGGTGGCGGAACTGGACTCTGTATGACAGTCGACGGCGACACCTTGCGCGAAGTGATGGGTAACTTCCTGACCGGCGTGACGGTCGTCACGCTCCCGACTGAACCACCCCACGGCATGACCGCCAACGCGTTTTCGAGCGTCTCGCTCGACCCGCCGCTGTGTCTGGTCTGCGTCGACCACGGGACGCAAACCTACGAGCACCTCACCAGCGGCATCGACGAGTTCTGCGTCAACGTCCTCACGGCCGACCAGCAGCACCTCGGCGAGCACTTCGCCGGCATGAACGAACTCGAGGAGAGCCCCTTCGAGAGCGAGTCGACCCGGACGGAGGCGACCGGTGCCCCCGTTTTCGACGAGGCGCTCGCCTACCTGGACTGTTCCGTCGACGCCGCCCACGAGGCCGGCGACCACACCATCTACGTCGGCGCAGTCGAGGCGACCGACGTGCAGGTTCCCGACGCCGACCCGCTGGGCTTCTTCCAGGGGCGGTGGACCAGTTCCGTCGAGTAGGGATGGTACCCCACTGACCGGTACGTTTTTCATGCGAACCGTCGAAACTCCGGGCGATGTCCGATACTGCGTGGGTCCACCTGCTAGGTGGGTCCATCGAGTTCGTATCGAGCGAGAACTACGAGACGCGAGCCCTGAAGGCCGGCAGCGGCGACGAACCGCCGCTGGTCCTGCTGCACGGCATCGGCGGTCACGCCGAGACCTACGTCCGGAACATGATTCCGCTGGCCGAACGCCTCGAGGACCGGGCGGTCTACGCCATCGACTTCGTCGGTCACGGTTACTCCTCCCGCCCGACCGACATCGACTACCACATCACCGACTACATGGACCACGTCGAGGAGTTCATCGGCGCCATCGGCCACGACTCGGCCCACGTCCACGGCGAGTCACTCGGCGGCTGGGTCGCGGGCCGACTCGGCCTGGACCGCCCCGACCTCGTCGAAACGGTCGGCCTGCTCACCACGAGCGGCGTCTACCACATCGACACCTCCGGCTCCGTCGAGGAGGACGTCAAGGACGAGAGCATCGAAGGCATCGAGAACCTCTACGAGACGAGTATGGAGCTGCTCGACGAGGGCATCACACGTGAGCGAGTCGAAGACCGGCTCCAGTGGCTGTTCGTCGAGGACGTCGACCAGGAGCTCGTGGACATCCGCCAGGAGATCTACAGCCAGGAGGCGAACCAGGCGGCGATGCGGTTCATCTACGAGAGCTTCCTCGAGGACGTCCAGGACCCCGAGCTGTACTTCACCACGGACGAACTCCGGGAACTCGAGGCACCGACGTTCATCATCCACACCGCCGACAACCCCAGCGCTCAGCACGAACTCGCCGAGTACGTCCACGAGCAGATCTCGAACTCCGAGTACCACCTCTACACGGAGAGCGGCCACTGGCCCCAGTGGGAGGAGGCCGAAAAGTACCACGACGACACGGTCGACTTCCTCCAGCGCAACAGCTAAAGTGGCCGATGGCGGCCCGGCCGCTCAGTCCTCGAACTCGTCGCTGTGCTCGTGTGACCCGCTGAACTTTCGGCCCTTGCCCCACCAGTACAGCGCTTCCGGCATGTCCTCTTCCGTCCAGGTGACCGGCTCCCAGTCCGGTTCGAAGATGAGGTAGCCGCCGGCGAAGATTTCGACTTCGTGCCCGGCGGGGTCGTCGTGGTAGATGTAGTTGGCCTGGCTGATGCCGTGCTGGCCGGGACCGCCCTTCAGCGTCACGCCCTCGTCCTTCAGGATGTCCGCCGCCCGGAACAGGTCGCCGCGGGACTTCAGGTAGTAGGCGACGTGGTTCAGCCGGGCTTCCGGTTCCTTGACGAACGCGATCTCGTGGACCAGCGGCGACACCGACAGCCACTTGCCGACCGGCTCGCCCTCGATGACGAGTTCTTCGCGGAGCTTGAAGTCCAGGACCTCCTCGAACCAGTCGGTGCACTCCTGGACGTTCGGCACGTAACAGTTGACGTGGTCGATGCGCCGGGCGCCGACGCCCCTGCCGACTCGCTTCTGGGGTTGGTTCTTCAGCCGGGACTTCGCTTCCTTCGGGACGTCGGGCTTTTCGATGTCGTAGAACAGTTCGATCTCCTGGTCGGCCGGGCAGTCGAAGCGAATCGACTCTCCCTGGCCGGGTTCGACGCCGGCCTCCTGCCAGGTGACGTCGTAGCCCGATTCCTCGACGCGATCGGCGTACTCTTCGAGGTCCGCTGGGTCCTCGACGCGGAAGGCGACGTGGCCGACGTCGGCCTCGTCGGCCTCGGTGAGCGTGAGAGTGAACTTGTTGAAGTCGCCCCAGCCCCGGAGGTAGATGCTTCCGTCCTCGCGCAGTTCTTCCTCCAGGCCGACGACGTCGTGGTAGTGGTCGTACGTCTCCTCGACGTTGGGGACACGGAGTTCGACGTGCCCGAGGGTACAGACTGCCATGTCCACGACTGGGACAGCAGCCGACAAATAGGTTTCCCAGCAGGTGTTCGACCCGGCCCCTGTACTGAACCTATTTACCGGAGGCGAGAGATCGACCGACCATGGTACTGGACGAGTCGACGATTGAGACGCTCGCCGACGACCTCTACGAGGCGCTGCGGACCGGAGAACCGATCGACCCGCTGACCGAGGCCCACGACCTCAGTATCGAGGACGCCTACGGCGCCCAGTCGGCGTTTCTCGACCGTCGGCTGGCCGACGGCGCGTCGGTCGTGGGCCACAAGATCGGCCTGACGAGCGACGGCATCCAGGAACAGCTCGGCGTCGACGAACCGGACTTCGGCCGCCTGCTGGACACGATGCGCGTCGAGGACGGCGTCGTGTCGACGGACGACCTCGTCGCACCTCGGATCGAACCGGAGATCGGGTTCGTCCTCGCCGACGACCTGCGGGCGCCGGTGACCGAACTCGACGTCCTGGAGGCGACGCGGGGCGTCGTCCCGGTCGCGGAGGTCATCGACTCGCGGGTCCGGGACTGGGACATCGAGATACAGGATACGGTCGCCGACAACGCCTCGGCCGGCCTGTTCGCCACCGGGCCACAGCTCACCGACGTCTCCGGGCTCGACCTCTCACTGGAGGGGGTCAAACTCTACAGGAACGGCGAACTGGTCGAGGCAGGCGTCGGGGCGAACGTGCTGGACCACCCCGCGACGGCCGTCGCCTGGCTGGCGAACACGCTGGCCGGGATGGACGCCGCGCTTTCCGCCGGGGACCTGGTCCTGAGCGGGTCTTTCGTCCCCGCTGTCGATCTCGCGGCGGGTGATGCTGTCACCATCGAGTTCAGTTCCCTGGGCGTACTCACCCTCCGAGTCGACTGAAACGGATCTCCTGCCCTCGAGCTACCGTTCCGGGGAGCGTCGCCGGTCGACCGTCGACCGACGGGCCCGAGGGTCGACGGCGGTAAGTATAAGTCTGAGAAACCAGAATTGGCCAATCAGGATGCCAGTCCGTACTGCCGAGGAGTACATAGAAGGCCTCCGTGACTCGCGAGAGGTGTACTACAAGGGCGACCGCATCGAGGACGTAACTACCCATCCTGCCACCGAGGGGATGATCCAGACCCAGGGCGAACTGTTCGCGCTCCAGAGCGACGAGGAGCACGTCGACACGATGACCTGGAAGTCGCCGTCGAGTGGGGATCCGGTCAGCATCTTCTACCAGATGCCGACCTCCCAGGAGGACCTGAAGCGGCGGCGCAAGGCGACGAAGCTGTGGATGGACTACACCTGCGGCGTCTCGGGGCGGGCCAACGATTTCCTGGCCAACGGCGTCACCGGGATGGCCATCGGCAAGGAGCACTTCCGTAGCGACGACCACGACCACGACTTCGGGGAGCACGTCCAGGAGTACTACGAGTTCTGCCGCGAGAACGACAAGTGCCTCACTCACGCCCTCATCGACCCACAGATCGACCGGTCCTCGGAAACCGGCGCCTCCTCGTTCCGGCTGGCCGACGAGGACAACGCCGACCGGCCCGGCGCCGTCCGGAAGGTCGACGAGGACGAAGACGGAATCGTCGTCAGCGGCGCGCGGATGCTAGCGACGCTCGGCCCGCAGGCCGACGAGATACTCGTCTACCCCTTCGGTCACTACAGCGAGGGCGAGGAGGACCAGGCGCTCGCCTTCGCCGTCCCGGTCGACGCCGACGGCGTCCGCCAGATCTGTCGGCCGAAGCTGTCGCGCAACGACGCCCGGAACCACCCACTCTCGTCGCGGTTCGACGAGATGGACACGTTCGTCGTCCTCGACGAGGTCCACATCCCGTGGTGGCGGGTGTTCGTAGACGGCGACGTCGACGTCTGTAACGCCTGGCGGGACAAGGAGAGCACGGCGTACGCCGGCCTGACCTACCACCAGACCTGCATCAAGGACCTCGCGAAGGCCGAGTTCGCCTTCGGCGTCGCGCTGATGCTCGCCGAGTCCACCGGCATCGACGAGTACTTCCACGTCCAGTCGAAGCTCGGCGAGATCGCGACGATGATCACCCAGATCCGCGGGTCGATCCTCGCCGCGGAGGCAGAAGCCTACGAGTTCCCCGGCACCGACTACGTCGTTCCGGAGCCACGCCACCTGTTCGCCGTCACGGCGTCGTTCCCCGACATGTACCCCCGGATCCTCCAGATCATCCGCGACCTGGGCGGCAGCGGTCTCATCGGCGTCCCCGCCTGGGAGGACCTCGAGGCCGATACCCCGCTCGGGGGCGACGTCGAGACGTACTTCCGGGGCAAGGACATCGAGGCCAACCGTCGACTGGGCATCCAGAAGCTGGCCTACGACCTTGCCATCGACGGCATGGGCGGCCGCGAAGAGCTGTACGAGCGGTTCTACACCGGCGGCCCGATGCGAGTGAAGTCGAACATGTACAAGAACCACCCCGACAAGCAGGAGATCAAGGACCGGGCCTTCGAGAACGGGCTGGCGAAGTCCGACGTCCCGGAGGCGGCCGGGGCGACGAGCGAGGCGGCGGCCGACGACGACTGAGCGGACAGGTAGCGACCCTGCGTCGTCGCGTCAGAGTTTTCGCGGTTCGGCCCATGAAAACGATTAAGGCCGTCTGCCGAGTTTGTCGATCTGTTCACGATGACCACACTGAGCGCCGGCATCGTCGGGCCCGGCAACATCGGGACCGACCTCATGTACAAGATCCTGAACCGCGCCGACCACGTCGACGTCGAGGCGATGGTCGGCATCCTCCCGCCGGAGGAGTCCGAAGGGCTCCAGGCCGCCCAGGAGGAAGGCATTACCATTGGCACGGACGGTATCGACAGCGTCCACGAGCTGGCAGACGACCTCGACGTCGTCTTCGAGGCGACCAGCGCGAAGATACACGAGGACCACGCACCCGTCTACGAGGAGCTGGGTCTGTTCGCCATCGACCTCACCCCGGCGGCGGTCGGTCCCTTTGCCGTCCCCGTCGTCAACATGGACGAAGTGGTCGACGTCTCCCAGAACGTCAACATGATCACCTGTGGCGGCCAGGCCACCATCCCGATCGTCCACGCCGTCGACCGGGTCGCCGACGTGGGCTACGCCGAGATTATCTCGACCATCGCGTCGAAGAGCGCCGGTCCGGGCACCCGCCAGAACATCGACGAGTTCACGCAGACGACGGCCGCCGGCCTCGAACGGGTCGGTGGGGCCGCCGACGGTAAGGCGATCATCGTGCTTAACCCGGCCGAGCCGCCGATCCTCAATCGGAACACGGTCTACACCGAAGTCGACGAAGCCGCCGACGTCGACGCGATCCAGGACTCGGTAGCGGAGATAGCCGCCGAGGTCCAGGAGTACGTCCCCGGCTATGAGGTGACGCTCGATCCCATCGTCAAGGAGGAGGTCGGCGATCGGTTCGAGGACACCAAGATCGTCACGACGATGCTCGAAGTCGAGGGCGAGGGTCAGTACCTCCCCGAGTACGCCGGCAACCTCGACATCATGACCAGCGCTGCCCTGGGCACCGCCGAGCGGTTGGCCGCCGACTGGGACCGCGTCGACCGCACCACGGAGGTTGCCCAATGACCGACGTCCGCCTCCCCGGGACCGATGTCCGTCTGGTCGACATGACGTTGCGGGACGGCATGCACGCCGTCGACCACCAGTTCACCCCCGACCAGATGGCCGAGATCGCCGCCGCTCTGGACGCCGCCGAGATGGACGTCGTCGAGATGTCCCACGGCGACGGCATGGGCGGCTCGTCGATCAACTACGGCTTCGCCGCCGCCAGCACCGAGGAGTACCTCGACGCGGTGGTGCCGGAACTGACCGACACCAAGCTGTCGGTGCTCCTGCTACCCGGCATCGGCACCGTGGAAGAACTCGATCTGGCCACGAACAAGGGCGCCGACATTTGCCGGATCGCCACCCACGTCACCGAGGCGGACGTCTCCCAGGAGCACTTCGAGTACGCAAACGACCACGGGCTCGAGGCCAACGGCCTGCTGATGCTGTCGCACATGTCCGAGCCGGAGACGGTGCTCGAGCAGGCCAAACTGATGGAGGAGTACGGCGCCGACGCCGTCTACGTGATGGACTCGGCCGGCGCTATGTTGCCGACGGACGTTCAGGAGCGAGTGAGCCTGCTGGCCGACGAACTGTCCATCGACGTCGGCTTCCACGCCCACAACAACCTCGGGATGGGTATCGCAAACACCCTCACCGGGATCGACGCCGGCGCAGTCACCGTCGACGGCTGTCTCCGCGGGTTGGGCGCCGGCTCGGGCAACGCCCAGATCGAGGTGCTAGCCGGCGTGCTCAAAAAGGCCGGCTACGAGATCGGCCCCGACTTCTTCGGGCTGCTGGACGCCGCCGAGGACAGGCTGGTGCCGATGCTGACCGCGGATACGATGCCGGAACTCGACAACGACTCGCTCATCCTCGGTTACGCCGGCGTCTACTCGTCGTTCCTCCGGCACGCCCGGCGGGCGGCCGACCAGTTCGACGTCGACCCACGGGAACTACTGATCGAGCTGGGCGAGATAGGCGTCGTCGGCGGTCAGGAAGACATGATCACCGACGTCGCGGCCCGGCTGGCCGACGCCGACGAGCCCACCGAGAACGGCGTCGAAGCGGAGTAACCCGTCGCCAGTCCGCAGCTTCCCGGGGTATCGCGGGGCAGTAAGTTTAAATATTATCCCGAAATAATGACGGTAGACATGCTCTCACGCAGGAGGTTCCTCACCGCGACCGGCGTAGCCGGTGTGACCGCGATGGCAGGCTGTCAGACGGGTACGACTGGCGACGGAAGCGACGGCGACGGTGGCACGCCCCAGGGCACGAAGACGGACCAGGGGTCGAACACCGGCGACGGCAAGATTCGGTTCGGGTTCCTCCACCCGCTGTCGGGTTCGTACTCGGTGCTGGGCAAGCCCCAGAAGCGCGCCGCCGAGCTGGCGGTCAAACAGCTCAACGCCAACGGCGGGATCGGCGGCACGGAGGTCGAAAGCTTCCACCAGGACGTGGCCGGCGACCCCCAGACGGCACGCCAGAAGGCGCAGCTGCTCGTCGAGAACAAGGACGTCGACGTGCTGTCGGGGATGGCCAACAGCGCGGCCGGGCTGGCCGTCCAGGAGTACGCCGCCGAGGCGGACGTCCTGCTGATGTCCCAGGTCGGTGCCGACCCCGTGACGAAGTCCCGGTGTAACGACGTCACCTTCCGGTACGAGCTCCGGACCGGCCAGGTCGCCCGGGCCGTGACGCCCTGGGCCGTCGAGAACATCGGGAACAAGGTCTGGTTCCACGTCGCCGACTACGCCTACGGCAACGCCTTCCTCAAGGGCTGGAAGAGCGTCATCGACGAGCGCGGCCTGGACGTCGACGTCGTCAACACGACGAAGTCCAAGCTCTCGGAGAAGGACTACTCGTCGTACATCACGTCGATCCAGAGCTCCGACGCCGACTTCGTCGCCGTCGGCATGGCCGGCGGCCCGCTCGTCCAGTTCAACAAACAGGCGTCGTCGTACAACCTCCGCGAGTCCGTCGACATGGTGGCCGGCACCAACGACTTCCTGTCGGTCCGCAAGGGCGGCGGCAGCAACGTGGTCGGCTCGTACTCCGGCGTCCGGTACTACGAGGGGATGGACACCGAAGTGAACAGGCAGTTCGTCGGGTCGTACATCGACGCCTACGACGCCATCCCGAACAACCACGCCGAATCCCAGTGGACGGCGGTTACGCAGATCCTCGCTCCGGCGATCACCGAGGCGGGCTCGACCGCCACGGACGACCTCGTGACGACGCTCGAAGGCATGGAGTTCGACTCGCCGATGGGCGGCGGGACGCTCCGCGAGTGCGACCACCAGGCCGAGCGGCCCGTCAACGTCGCACAGATCGCCGAGCCGAAGGACCTGGACGTCCTTCAGGGCAAGGGCTCGAACGTTCCGAGCCTGGACATCAAGGCGGAGGTCCCGGCCGGGGACGCCATCGCCCCGTGTGACCAGACCGGCTGCAGCCTCTGACCGTCGATGCTGGGTCACGCAGCGCCACTCGCGTTGTCGGTGCAGGAGCTCGTCGTCCAGCTGTTGAACGGGCTGACCCGGGGCGGCATCTACGTCCTGATAGCCATCGGGCTGTCGCTCATCTTCGGCGTGATGAACGTCGTCAACTTCGCTCACGGCTCGCTGTGGATGCTCGGCGTCTACCTCACGCTGACGGTCGTCGGCCTCGGCTTCGGGTCGTTCTGGCTGGCTCTCCTGCTGGTGCCCCTGGCGCTGGCGGTCGTCGGCGCCGCCATGGAGACGACGACGTTCCGGCCGCTGTACGGCCGGGACCCGCTGTACCACATCCTGTTGACCTTCGGGTTCACGCTGGTGTTCACCGACGTCGTAAAGTTCATCTGGGGCACCGGCTACCAGGGCTCCCCCCCGCTGCCCGAGGTCCTCAGCGGGGCGATGGAACTCGCGCCGGGTATCTACTTCCCGAAGTTCCGGCTGTTTGCGCTCGTGGTCGCCGTCCTGCTGTCGGCGGCCGTCTGGGCCGTCCTCCGGTACACGGCCTTCGGCCTCATCGTCCGCGCCGGTACCCAGAACCGGAAGATGACCCGGTCGCTCGGCGTCAACGTCTCGCGGTACTACACCCTGGTGTTCGCCTTCGGCTCGGCGCTGGCCGGTCTCGCCGGCGTGCTCTCGGCGAACGTCTTCACGATTACCCCCCAGATGTGGGCCCAGGTGATCATCCTGGCGTTCATCATCGTCATCGTCGGCGGCCTCGGCTCGTTCAAGGGCGCGGTCTACGCCGGCTTTCTCATCGGGATGATCGAGTCGCTCGACCAGACGCTACTCCAGTTCGGCCACACCGCGCTGGGGCTGCCTGAGGCGATCACGATGCTCGACGGCTACCTCGTCTTCCTGTTGCTGTTCGTCGTCCTCCTGGTCAAACCGGAGGGGCTGTTCGGCAAGGAAGGCTACCTCGAGGACGTCGAGGCTAACATCGACATCAACACCAGCCTGCCGACCATCAACTACGACCACCCGTTCTTCCAGGCCGCCTTCGGCGCGTTGCTGGTCCTGCCGTTCGTGCTCGGCACCTACCTCGAGGGCATCGTCGTCCAGATGATGATCCTCGGCCTGTTCGCGCTAAGTCTCGACATCGTCACCGGCTACACCGGCCTGGTCTCGTTCGGCCACGCCCTGTTCCTGGGCCTGGCAGCCTACGGCGTCGGGCTCATATTCTCGAACATTACGGGCCTGTTGCTGGTGGCCATCCCGGCGGTCGTCCTCGCCGCGGCACTGATCGCCTGGGGAATCGGCTACCTCAGCTTCCGCGTCAGCGGCGTCTACTTCGCCATGCTCACCCTCGCGGTCGCTGAGATGTTCCACCAGATCGTCGTCGACTTCGACGGTATCACCCAGGGGACCAACGGCATGAGCATCGTCTGGCCGGACGTTCCCCTGATCGACCTCGGAAACACGACGACGGTGTACTTCATCACCCTGGCGACGCTCGTCGGGCTGTACCTGCTGGCTGTGCGAATCCTGGGCTCGCCCTTCGGGACGTCGCTACAGGCCATCCGGGACAGCGAAGAGCGGATGGAGGCGCTCGGCTACGACGTCAACAAGTACAAGCGCCGGGCGTTCCTGTTGTCGGGCGCCATCGGCGGCGTTGCCGGCGTGATGCACGCCCTCTACTTCAAGTTCGCCTCGCCGTCGTCGGTACTCGAGTGGACCGTCAGTGGTGACGTCCTCGTGACGATGGTGCTTGGCGGCATGGGCACGCTGTACGGCCCGCTCGTCGGCGCCGCGGTGTTCGTCGGCCTCGAGACGCAGATCTCCCGGTTCATCACCCACTGGGAGTTCGTCCTCGGAACGGTGTTCATCCTGTTCGTCATCTTCGCGCCGCGGGGCCTGGTAAGCCTGCCGGGCCGGTTCAGCGGGCTGTTCGAGGGCCCCGACGAGAAGGTCGGGCCCGAGAGTCCCTCCGAAGGGGAGGTGGAGACCGATGACTGACGACCCCGTTCTCGCGGTCGACGGCCTCACCAAGCGGTTCGGCGGGCTGACCGCCGTCGACGACGTCGACCTGGCCATCCCCCGAGAGGAGATCCGCGCCATCATCGGTCCCAACGGGGCCGGCAAGTCGACGCTGTTCAACATGATCAGCGGCTTCCTCGAGCCGACCGCCGGGACCGTCCGCTACGAGGGCGAGGACGTCACGGCCCTCCCGCCCCACGAACGCTGTCAGCGGGGCATGAGCCGGTCGTTCCAGATCAACGAGATCTTCGAGTCGCTCACCGTCCGGGAGAACGTCCGCATCGCGGCCCAGGGTCGCCACGACAAGCGACTCCACCCGCTGCTGGACGCCCAGTCCCTGGATTCGGTCAACGAGCGGGTCGACACGGTGCTCGACCGGATCGGCCTCGCCGAGGAGGCGGACACGCTGGCTCACAACCTCGCCTACGGCGACCAGCGGACCGTCGAGATCGGCCTCGTGCTGGCCTCGGACCCGTCGCTGTTGCTGTTCGACGAACCCACGGCGGGTGTCGGTGCCGAGGAGTCACGCGAACTCGAGGCGCTCATCGGCGAGGTCGCCGAGGGCCGGACCGTCCTGTTGATCGAACACGACATCGACATGGTGATGAGCGTAGCCGACCGCATCTCGGTGCTGTACGAGGGGCAGGTCATCGCGGAAGGCAGTCCCGAGGAGATCGCGGCGAATCGACGCGTCCAGGAAGCCTACCTCGGAGGTGTCGCCTGATGGCCGACCCGTTGCTCGACGTCGAGGACGTCCACGCCGGCTACGGGAAGACCAAGGTGCTGGAGGGCGTCTCACTGTCGGTCCCCGAGGAGTCGGTCGTCTCGCTGGTCGGCCGTAACGGCGCCGGCAAGACCACTACCCTCCGGGCGATCTCCGGCCACGTCGACGTCACCGCCGGCTCCGTCCGGCTGGCCGGCGAGGACGTCACCGGGCTGGATCCCGAGACGCTCTACCGGAAGGGCATCGGCCTCGTCCCGGAGAACCGGGAGGTGTTCCCGGGTCTGACTGTCAAGGAGAACCTCAAGATGGGCGCGACGACGACCGACGACGGCTGGCTCACCTTCGAGGAGGCCTACGAGCTGTTCCCCCGCCTCGGCGAGCGCCAGGCCCAGATGGGCAAGACGCTCTCCGGGGGCGAACAGCAGATGCTCGCCATCGCCCGGAGCCTGATGGGCGACACCGAGGTCCTCCTGCTCGACGAGCCGACCGAGGGGCTGGCGCCCCAGATCGTCGAGGACATCGTCGACATCATCGGGGAACTGGCCGACCGCGGCCTGACGGTGCTGATCGTCGAGCAGAACATCGGCGCCGTCACGGAGGTGGCCGACCACCACCACGTCCTGGCCAACGGCCAGGTCGTGTTCGAGGGGTCGACCGACGAACTCTCGGACGCGCAGGACGTCCAGGAGCGGTACCTGGGCGTCAGCCAGACGCGGTAGCTTCCCGTCTCACTCGGGTTTTGGCACCTGTCGGCACGGAGCCGTGGCTGTCCGGGTGGCGCGCCAGAGGAAAGGGGGGGGGAGAG
>CAZGAX010000064.1:0-19422 GCA_964523745.1 uncultured Halobacteriales archaeon
AGCTCAGTCCGAACGTGGATGGTAGATTTTAAACGTGATGGGGGTGCAACCAAGCCCAATGGTCGAGGTGTTCGCCGTCGCCAGCGGCAAAGGGGGGACGGGCAAAACCACGACGACGCTCGCCCTGGGGATGGCACTGGCCGAGGAGTACGACGTCACGGTCGTCGACGCGGACACGGGGATGGCGAACCTCCTGTTTCACGCCGGCCTCGCGGACGTCGAGACGACGCTACACGAGGTGCTCGCCGGGGATGCGCCCACCGAAGCGGCGGTCTACGACCGGTTCGGCATGCAGGTCGTGCCCTGCGGGACCTCGCTGGCTGGCTTCCGGGACGCCGACCCCACCAGACTCCGGGAGGTAGTGGCGACGCTCGCCGAGGACACCGACGTCATCCTGCTCGACTCGGCGGCGGCGCTCGGGAGTCGGGCGGCTGTCCTTCCAGTCGTCCTCGCCGACCGCGTGGTGGTCGTCCTCCAGCCGACGATACCATCGCTGTCGGACGGCCTCAAGGTCCAGGAGTACGCCGCCACGTACGAGACGGGCGTCGCCGGCCTGGTGTTCAACCGCGTCCGGGACGACGAGGCCATCGAGGCCATCAGCGAGAAGGCGGAACGCTACTTCGAGGGACCGACGCTGTCCTCGGTGCCCGAAAGCGACGCCGCTCGAGCGGCCCGCCGGGCCGGCGAACCCCTGCTGGCCCACGCTCCGAACTCTCCGGCGGCGGCCGCCTACCGAGAGGCCGCTGGCGCCATCGACGTGTCCGAGGAGGGGGACGGCGAAGCCGTGGCCGACCGCTTCCGGAGCGCGGTGATTCCCGAGCAGCCATGAAACTCCCCCGTGGGCGGCTCCAGCGCCAGCGCGTCGTCAGCGACCTGGCGACGCCGCTGGCCAGCGCGCTGGAGGCCGAACTCACCGGCTACGCCCGTCTGGAGTCCCAGGACGCGCTCCTCCTGGCCGCCGACGGCGTCGGCGTGTTGACCTTCGATTCGGGTGTCCCGGTCGTGGCCTACCACACCGGGACGGATTCGGGTGGCCCGGCCGCGCTGGCAGACCTGGCCGTGGCCGGCCCCTATCGGCTGGAGCTGTACGAACTCGACGGCGCGGTACTCGAGGAAATCCACGGCGCCGACGACCTGACCGTGCCGCCGGGAATGCCCGCCGAGCGTCTGGCCGGGGACCCGGGGCTTGCCGACCGGACCCGGAGCGTTGCGCCGGCTGACCGGCTCGTCGACCGGTCCAGCACGGCGGGCGGCGAGCGCCAGCCCGGCGCAGTCGAGGCCTTTCTGGACGACGAGGAGAAGATAGCGAAGATTCGGGAACGCGCCAGGGAGGAAGCCGAGCGGCGGGCGAAGGAGTGGGGATTCGAGTGAATCCGGGGCGCGCGCCGTGGACCGTCCGGCCCGTCCGGTGCGTCCCAGTCGGTGCGTAAACACATTCACAACCAACCCGGGACCAGTGGTACCTGTAACCGCGGCCAACCGGGGCTGACTGCGAACGTTACCCATACTGACGGATGGAGCCACGGCAGTTTGGAGCTGTGCTACCTGGGGCCGAAACGTAGCTTACTCGCTTTCATAATCGGCAATAGTCCATACCAACAGTTGCTTCTCCTGTCGTACAGTCGTTATAACAATATCTGGAAATACGATCGGTGGTGGGTATGCCTGACGGCATGAACTCGAACGATCGTAAACCGTCCTATAGCCACGGGAATGCACAATCTTCGGGCACCGGCAGATCGGCCCCGACGCGACGCAGCTTTCTCGCGACCGGCGGGGTCCTCGCCGGCGGCCTCCTGCTCGGTGCCTCCCAGGGGGGTGGCGATACTGCCAGTACCGCGTCGGTCCCCGACGAACCGGCGGACGGCGGACAGGTCCGGGAGTTCGACGTCCACGCCATCGACGTGGACATCGTCTACAACCGGTACGGGCTCCACCAGCCGGTCGGGACGATGTACGCACTCGAGGAGGACCTGTCGGCGATCCGCGAGCTGTCCGGATCTACCCCGAGCGGGCTCAACGCCGTCTTCGAGGACGCCGACCCGGAGCCGTTTGCGGGAGACGACGGGGCGACCGCCGACACGCGACTCATCCAGCCGCTGACGCTCCGGGCCAACCGGGGAGACGTCGTCGAGATCTGCTTCCACAATCACCTGGACCTCCCCGCGTCGATCCACCAGACTGGGCTGCCGTACGACGTCGTCGACAGCGACGGCATGCACGTCGGCACGAATCCGGACACGACCGTCGCGCCGGGCGAGCAGGCGACCTACCGGTGGTTCGCCAGCGAGTTCGGCGGCCACTTCTTCCTCGACGGGGCGAACCAGACGTACTTCAGCAGCGACGAGGACCCCCAGCGAGTGAATACCCTCTCGCGGGGACTGTTCGGCGCCGTCGTCGTCCATCCCCAGGGGACCACCTGGACCGACCCCTACACGGGGAAGCCAACCCAGGGCCGCGTCCAGGCGGACATCCACCATCCGGAGACGGTGTCGGAGGCTGCACTGCAGGCCGGCATGGTACCCGACATCAGTTACCGGCAGTTCCTCGTCTTCTACCACACGCCCGAGGGGATCGAGACGGCCGACGGCGGCCAGCTCACGTACCCGAACAGCGACGAGGAACAGATGGTCCACGCCATCAACTACCGGGCCGACCCGACCGGCAACCGGATCCCGGAACTGACAGGTGACGCACCCGCGTTCGAATCGTTCTACAACTCCTGGCTCCACGGCGACCCGGGCGGTGGCGACAACGTCTACCCGATGTACGTCGGCGACCCCGTGATGGCCATCCCGGTCGGCGCCTCGGTCGAGGAGAACCACGTCCACCACCTCCACGGCCACCGGTGGAAGGAGACGCCCACCGACGCCAGTGACACCATCGATTCACAGACGATCGGGCTGGGCGCCGTCTACGAGAGCCCCTACGTGCCAGCCTTCGGCACCCCGGAGGCGGCTATCAACGACTTCACGTCGGTCCGCCCGGAGATGACGTTCCCGGAGGCGTTTGCGGTTGGTGCCGGCGGCGCCCACCACACCGCCGGCGACGTCCTGTTTCACTGTCACCTGTTCCCCCACTACGGCGAGGGGATGTGGGGGATCATGCGGGTCCTGGACAAGGAACGCGAGAGCCTCCAGCCGCTCCCGAACAACGACCCGCCGCTTCCGGCCGACAGTGACGTGCCGGGCTTTCCCGAGTTCATTCCCGGCGAGTTCGAGGAGGCGCCGCCGTTCCCGCCCTACGGCGCCGCCGACCTGGACGGGTATCGCGACCCGACGCCCGACGAGGAACGGGCGCTCACCCGCCGGGGCGAGATCCGCCCCGGGGCACCGTACGCCGACCCCGCCGAACCCGACGTTGACGACCACGAATCGGCCTACGACGGCGAAACTCGCGAGTACACTATCGTCGCGCTGCCGACCGACGTCGTCTACAACGACGCCGGCCACCACGACCCCAACGGGATCGTGTACGTCCTCGAGGAACGCGCCGATCTGGTGCGCGAGGGCAAGCTGAACCCCGAACCGCTGGTCATCCGGGCCAACGTCGGCGACACCGTCGAGATCACGTTCAAGAACGAGGTGACCGAGGAGAACGTGGCCGCTCTGCCCGGCGACCGGTTCCCCGAGAACCCCGACGACGCGGACGTCGGCGCCGGCGCCGTCCCCCTCCAGGCCGGCGGGAAGTCCACTCACATCCACTTCGTCTCCTACGACCTGCTCGGGTCGGACTCGCTGGCGACCGGCTTCAACTACCGCCAGGACACCCAGCCGGACGAGGAGGGCCACTACCGGTGGTACGCGGACGAGGAGGGAACGATCTTCTTCCACGACCACGTCACGGGCATCGAGGACGTCATGCACGGGTCGTTCGCGGCACTCGTCGTCGAGCCGCCGGAGTCGGAGTGGCTCGACCCCTACAGCGGCGAGCCCATCAGGAGCGGGACCCAGGCCATCATCCACGACCCCAACAACGGCGACTTCCGCGAGTTCTGCCTCGCGTACCAGGACTTCGCCCAGCTGGTCGACCGCGACGGCGACCTCGTCAACCCCCAGAAAGAACACAACGAGAACGCCGGCGTGATGGCGGTGAACTACCGCAACGCGCCGTACTACACCCGCGATGACGCCGACCCGGCGTACGTCCACTCGTCGGTCGTCCACGGCGACCCGCCGACACCCGTCTGCGAGACCTACGAGGACGACCCGGTACGGTTCCGCCTGTGGCAGGCCACCTGGGAGGAACAGCACAGTTTCACGATCCACGGCCGGCAGTTCCCCAGCGTCGGACTGGCGCCGGAGGAGGGGACGACCCAGATCATCGGGACCTCCGAGGCGTTCACGTTCGACGTCGACCCCCGGTCCGAGTTCGCCGACAACGGCGACACGTTCGAGGAACTGCGGGAGAACCCGGCCGGGCTACCGGTCAGGGATTACGTCTACGGCTCGACGGCGGTGGACGACCTCTGGGACGGTATGTGGGGACTGCTCCGTGAGTTCGGCGGCGCCGTCGACCACCTCGAACCGCTTCCAGACCGGGGAGCACCCGACGAGACTATCTCCGAGGCGGACCTGAAGGAGATGGGTCATCCGGCGCCCTGGAGCGACCACGACTGGAGCGAGCGCGGCCAGCTGGCGCGGCTCCTCTACGGCGGTTCGGACGACTGCCGGACGGTGCCGCCGGACAGGGACGCCAGGCGAAACGACGGCATCTGCGGTAGTCCGCCGCCCCAGCCCCCGTCGCCCGGCGACCCTTCACCGGACGACGCCCCCGTCACGTCGTTCGAGGTCTCGGCGTTCGACACCGAGATCACCTACAACGAGTACGGCGACCACGACCCACACGGCATCGCCTACGCCCTGACCGACGAGGTCGACGCCGTACGGGCGGGGGACTTGCCGCTAACGCCGCTGACCTTGCGGGCCAACAGCGGCGACTGCATCGAAGTCACGCTGACCAACGAGGTCGACCCGGAGTCACGTGACCCGGACCATCCCCACCCGGAGATGCAGGGGCCCGACCAGGACTGGGCGGCCTCCGACCGCATCTCGTTGCATCCCAAGCGGGTCCAGTACAACGTCCTCGCGTCGGACGGCACGACAGCCGGCTTCAACTGGGACCAGACCGTCGGGCCCGGCGAGAGCATCACCTACCGGTGGTTCGCCAACGGCGACCTGGGCGCGGCCGCCCTCCACGACTTCGCCGACGTCAGGAGCAACCGCCACCACGGTGCCTACGGTCGGCTGCTCCTGGGGAAGGAGAACGTCGAGTACCTCGACCCGACGACCGCCGAACCGGCAGCCCAGGGCCGGTGTGGGAAGGTGATAGTAAAGGACCCCGACGGCGACGACCGTCGCGAAATCGCGCTGGCGTTCGCCGACGGGCAGTACGTCGTCAACGAAGACGACCCCGGATCCTGTGTCCTCCCGGTGGACGAGGACGAGGCAGAGTTCGACGCGGACGCGCCGTGTAACCAGCTCGGGGACCCCGAAGACCAGGGCTATCCCGCCGTCGACTACCGCTCGGAGCCCTTCGCCCGCCGGCTGGCCCAGGGTGGCGACCTGCAGGACGTCTACGACGCCGACACCTTCGGCGACCCGGCGACGCCCGTTCCGCGTGCGCTGCTCGGTGACCCGCTCCGGCTACACGTCCACAAGACTGCCGACAAGGCCGACGGACTGGACTTCAGCCTGGCGGCCCACCAGTGGTCGCGACTCGACGACGTTCCCACGTCGAAAGACGTCGGCGTCGACGACCGCACGTACGTCACCAAGGACGATTCGCTCGACATCGTGGGCGGGGCCGGCGGCATCGCCGAGAGCACCGGCGACTTCATCTACCAGGAGACCAGACAGAAACTCAAGCTCGAGTCCGGCCAGTGGGGGTACCTCCGGGTCAGGGAGCGGCCCTCCGAGTTCGGCGTCCCGGTCCAGCCCCTGCCCGACCGGTGTACGACGCCCATCGAGGACCGACCCGGCTGGCAGGTCGCTCGCGGCGACTTCACGGGAGACGGCACTACCGACGTCCTCGTCGGGGTCCCGTGGAGCGACCGCCTGGCCAGTGCCGCGGGGGCGGCCTACCTGTTTACCGGTCCGGTGGACACGGCCGCGGTCACCGACCTGACCGGTGCCGACGTGGCCCTTCTCGGCGACTCGGCCGGCGAGCGGGCCGGCACTCGCGTCGCAGTCCGCGACGACACAGACGAGTCTGAACTCGTGGTCGGCTCTGCGTCGACGCGGTACGCCGTCACGCTGGCACAGCTCCGCGACGACGAGGGGCGGGTGCCCGACACGGTCAGCCTGCAGGCGGTCGCTGACGCGACCGATACCTGAGGGTACGCCGGGTTCTTCTACGGGGGTGGGGAACGTCCGTCAGGGCGAGCGCCTGCCGTGTCCCAGCAGACCACCTACCCGCGATCAGACCAGGTTCTCGGCCTCGACGGTCTCCCAGGTCTCCCGGCCCTCTTCGGTCAGGCCGTAGACGCGCCCCTTCTTGCGGTCCTCGGAGACCAGCAGGTCGACCAGGTTGCGCTCCCGGAGCGACTGGAGGGCGCGACTGACGTGGGCGATGCCGACGTCGGCGTCGGCGGCGATCTGCGAGGGCGTCGCCGGCCCCTCGGCGAGGCGCTCTAGTGCCAGTACACGGTACCGCGAACTGATGATGAAGCTGATATCGTCCCAGTCAGTGCTCATCTTGAGGTCACCATGGTGCGCTGATACCTCGGCTTGGCTGTAGCAATCCTTTGTAATGCAATAGCTACCGAACGCGTCGCTCGGTATTCGGCAGTTACACGGAGTAGGAACGGCTTACGGCCGGGTCGTAGCCGGCCAGTCTCCGGCGACCGAAACGTGGCCCTAAACGTTTATCGGGATCCACCAGACCCGGCTGCGTCCGCCGACCTTCTTGCTCGTGACGTCGGTCTCGTCCTGGAGGGTGTGCAGTTTGTTCAGCGCGGTACGCCGGGAACAGCCCAGGCGCTCGGCTATCTCGCTGGCGGTCAGCGGTTCGGCGTAGTCCTCCCGGTTCTCGAACACCGCCGTAACGTCCGAGAGGCTGAACTCCGTGTCGCGGCCCTGAGTGCTCATACCGGCCGCCTCGCAGGGGTGGGACTTATTTGTTGCCTACGTACGTATCTGGTGGGCTACGACCTGTCCAGCGGGAAACGGCGTCGGCAACGTCGGCTACATTCGGCGGCGCGGCCGTCCCGCAGCCTTAAGCCGAACCACGGGCTCTTTCCGGCAATGGACGTGGCCATCCTGACGGTCGGGGACGAGGTGCTCGCCGGCGACGTCTCGAACACGAACGCGGAGTGGCTCGCGACGCAACTCACCGACCGCGGGGCGCGAGTCGTCCGCATTCTCACCGTTCCGGACGACCGCCCACTCGTCGCGGACACCATCCGGGACTGGTCGGCGGCCTTCGACGCGACGCTCGTCACCGGCGGCCTGGGCGGCACCCACGACGACGTGACTGCCGACGCTCTCGCCGACGCGTTCGACCGCAACCTCGTCGTCTCCGATGCGGTCCGCGATGACGTGGTCGAGACCGTCGAAGCTTACCGGGAGGCAAACCCCGACGCCGCCCACGACCTCGACGTGAGCGTCGACGCGTGGGCGGCGCTCCCCGAGGGAAGTCGGGCGATACTGAACCCCGAGGGACTCTGTCCCGGCTGCGTCGTCGAGAACGTCTACGCCTTTCCGGGCATCCCCGCCGAGATGAGAGCGCTGTTCGACGAGGTCGCCGAGGAGTTCGACGGCGACGCCGTCACGCGGACGCTGTTCACGCCCCAGCCGGAGGGCACGATGGTCGAGGCCGTCGCCGGCGTTCACGACCGGTTCGCCGTCACCGTCGGGAGCTACCCGACGACAGACGGTCCGAACCGGCTGAAGGTGACCGGCACCGACGCCGAGTCGGTCGCGGCTGCGGTCGCGTGGCTCCGCGACCACGTCGACGTGGTCGACGAACCGTAGCCGTCGCTCCTCGCCGGTGTCGCTCGAAGACAAAGATGGGGTAGCGAAGCCGGGTCTGGTCGCCTAGTCGGCCTCGCTGGTCAGTCGTGCCTGATGGCGAAGCCCCCGGTAGGCCAGTGCGGCCCCCGCAACGAAGACGACGGTCGCGAGGTAGATAGGACCGAGGTGGGTCACCCAGTCGTGGCTGAAGCCCCCGAAGTAGTGCATCGGCAGGGCGAGTGCCAGGCCGACGACGGCGGCCACGACGGCCGTCGCCCACGCCCAGCGCTGGCCGGTGCGGACGCCGTACCAGGACAGGGCCGCGATGGCGATGCCGGTGGAGATGATGAACGCTGCCGTCGCCACGTGGAGGTGCGTGACGTAATAGGCGAGGGCGGGGTCGATGGCCTCGAGGTCGGCGAGCGTCAGGCCGTTCAACGTCGACACGCCGAGCTCGAAGCCCGACCCGACGAACGCCAGCACCAGGAACACTAGACCGTAGCCGACGAACGCGACTCCTGCGAGTGCCATCAGGAGTCCGCCCCGCCGCAGGCCCGAGTCGGTCGCCAGTGCAACGTCCCGCTCGCTCACCGTCTGTCGTTCGGTGCTCATGCTATCACCAGGTACAACTACGCCGCCGACAGACGTAAAGGCAGATTGACATGTACTGGAGAGACGAGAGCGGGATTGTCGTCTGATTGACCTTCAGTACGGCACTGGAAGGTGGACGTGAGTGCCTCTGGCTGCCGACAGGCCTCTGACTACAGACAGCAGTATCACCGGTCCGGGTAGACGTGGTCAGGGAAAGGAGAGATGGAGGGGCGTTCTAGCTCACACGCCGGTGCCGGTCGGCGAGTCCGGCAGGTCGTGTTTCTCCACCTCGATCCCCAGTTCTTCGAGGGCCGCCTCCAGGTGTTCGTCTTTCGCGTAGTCGGCGCCGTCCTCCTCCCGGATGCGCTGGGCGGTCGCCAGCACCTCGGCGCGGCGGTCGTCCGGGATGGCGTACTTGTCGGTGGTGAGTTCGATAGTCAGGCCGTCGTGGTCCCGGGTGTACAGCGAGTGGAAGATGCCGCGGTCGAAGACGTTGTAGCCCTTGCCGGCCTCCTCGAGGGCCCCCTGGACCTCGGCGAAGCGGTCGGGGGCAAAGCGGAAAGCGAGGTGGTGGACGCCGCCGACCTGAGTCCGCTGTGGCTGGGCGTTTGCCTGGCGCTGGTCGCTGACGAAGAACGTGATGATGCGGCCGTCGCCGGCGTCGAAAAACAGGTGGGTCTGGCTCGGGTCGTCGAGGTTGGGCTGGCGGAGTACGAGGGGCATACCGAGGAGGTCGCGGTAGAACTCGACGGTCGCCCGTTCGTTGCTGCCCCAGATGGTGACGTGGTCCAGTCCCGTGGTGTGCATCGGGCTGTCCGGCGTCTCGGCCGTGACCGGAATCTCGTCCATGGGCGGCTCTAGGCGGGAGTGCGGAAAAACTCTGCTGTGGCTCGTGGCGGCCGGCGGCCGTGACGACGGGCTACTGTTGCAGCCAGTTTCACTCACGTGACACGGTTAGCGAACGCATAGCCATGTACCTCGCCAGCGAAGTACCGGTATGGACGAGGACATGGGAAAGATCCGCTGTCGAGAATGTGGCGACTGGGTCCAGGTCGACGGACCCGACGACATCGTCTCCTGTAGCTGCGGCCAGCAGATCATCGTCACCATCACACAGATGCCCAACACGTCGGCCTGAGTCCGACGCTGCTCTTCTGGTGGTAGTCCCGAATCCGGGCCGCCCGTCAGTCCGGAGTCGTGCGGTTTCAACCGTCGTCGAGCGGGCCGGACTCCGGCCCGCGTTCGGACGTTGATGGTCCGTCTGCTCGCCAGTCGACCGGGCTTAGGAGGGGGATAACGCCAGTTTCAGCGGAGAAAGCGCGAGCGGTCAGCCGCGGACGCCGAAGCCGAAGCTGGCGTACGGCCAGAGGTCGGTGATCGCGACGAAGGCACTCACCTGCACGAAGCGTCGCGCCAGGAGATGATCCAGATGTCGGCGTGAATCGAGGGGAACGACTGTTGAATGCAGGAGTTGAATCCGTCAGGGCCCTTCTCGGAGGTGTGACCGGCCCTACACCTCGACGCCGTCCGCGGCGGCCGCCGGGGCGACCTCGATTAGCCGGGCGATCTCCTCCGGAAGGCTCTGCTCACCTGCCGGCGTCTCAACGGTTACCATTCCGAACGGCGCGACGTCGACTACCGTGAGTTCCACCGCCGGGCGAACGCCGGCATCGGCGAGGTAACGGAGTTCCGCGTCGCCCTGGTGGCGGATCCGCCGGACAGTCACGCGCTCGCCCCCGTCGGCGTCGGCGAGGCGGATGGTTTCGCTCTGCTCGGGAAAGGACAGGTCGGCGTCGGGGATCGGGTCGCCGTGCGGATCGGCTGGAGGGTTGCCCAGCGTCTCGGCGATGCGGTCGGTCAGTTCCTCGGAGACGTGGTGTTCGAGTCTGTCGGCCTCGTCGTGGACGTCGGCCCAATCGTAGTCGAGCTGTTCGGTCAAAAACGCTTCGAGGAGGCGGTGATGCCGGAGGATCTCGAGAGCGACGAGTTCCCCCTCTTCCGTGAGCGTCACGCCCTTGTATTCCTCGCGGTCGACCAAGCCGCGTTCTTTGAGCTTTTTCAGCGCGGAGGAGACGGTCGGCGCGGTGACCCCGAGGTGGTCGGCGATAGCTGAGGTCGACACTCGCTCGTCTGTGTCGCTCTCGATGGCGTAGATCGCCTTGATGTAGTCCTCCATGACCGCGCTCAGCATTCCTGTCGACACGTTCGGTTGTCCTCCCTTGTCGCTCCGGGTGCGACCGTCGCTTGGCGAGTCGCCGTCACAGGCTGTGACCATCAGTCGTCCCCCGTTCCGGTGCCGACATCGGCACTGTCGGCCTCGATGCTACCCATGTCTGGCGTGGCCTGTTCACCGCGGGCAGATTGAACCTTGCCCAGTGCGACGGCGCAGATGTAGATTCCCACGGCGACGAGGACAATGACCCCACCGGCCGTAACGCCGCCGTAGTAGGCGACGGCAATGCCCAGCAACACCGCGAGTTCCGCGAGGACGACCGAGACCACGAGCGATTCGGAGAAACTTCGGGACACCTGGGTCGCGCCCGCCACTGGAACCACGAGCATCGCCGCGACGAGGATGACACCCATGATCTGCATCGCGCCGACGACGACCATCGCCGTCAGCATCACCATGATCCGGTTGTACCAGTTGACCGAAATGCCCGAGACGGCGGCCGCGGTCTCGTCGAAGGTGACGTACAGGAGCTGGTTGCGCGTCACTGCTACTGTCCCCACGATGACGGCGAACAGCACCAGGAGGATCGCCGCGCTCTGTGGCGACACCGTCGAGAGGTTGCCAAACAGGAACTGGTTGACGCCGACAGCCAGTCCGCCCGCGTTGAGACTGATGAGCGTCGTCCCCAGCGCGAACCCCGTCGACAGGACGATTGCCATCGAGACGTCGTTGTAGGCGTCCGTGGCCTCGGAGATGAGTTCGATGAACAGTGCGGCGATCATCGCCACGACGACCGCGGTGAGGTACGGTGACACCCCGAGGTCGATGACGGCGTTCAGGAACAGCCCGACGGCCACCCCGGCGAATCCGGTGTGGGCCAGCGCGTCGCCGATGAGCGCGAGCTGACGGTGGACGAGGAACGTCCCGATGAGCGGTGCCATCACGCCGATACAGAGCCCGACGAGTATCGCCCGGTGCATGAACCGGTAGCGCGGGTTCAGCATCTCTAGCCCCGTGAAGTAGTATATCCAGTCCATCAGCCAGTACCACTGCTCCAGGAACCACAGGAGGACGCCGAAGACCAGGTCGCCGATGACGCCTGGCCCGCTCTGTAGCGGGAGCGCGAGCGCCAGGTCCACGGTGGCGAGACCACTCGCCGTGAGCGTGGCCGCCACTCCGGCGCTCATCCGTCCACCCCCGTGAGAAACCGTGCTTCGGTTCCGAACGCACGGGCCAGCGCGTCGCTTTCGACGAACTCGTTGGTCGGGCCGTCGAAGTAGACCTCGCGGTTCAGGCAGACGACGCGGTCGGCGTGCTCGGCGACCGCTCCGAGGTCGTGCTCAATAAGAATGATAGTGATGCCCTCGGCGTTGAGCGCCGCCAGCAGATCGTAGAAGGCGTCGACCGACTCGGCGTCGACGCCGACGGTCGGCTCGTCCAGCACGAGCAGGTCGGCCTCGCTCGCCAGCGCCCGTGCGATGAACGCGCGCTGGCGCTGGCCACCCGAGAGCTGCGTGATGCGCCGGTCAGCGAACGCACTCATGCCGACCGTGTCGAGCGCGTCGTCGACGGCCGTCCAGTCGGACGGGGAGAGCCGTCCGAAGACGCCGTTCGCGACTCCCGTAAGCGTCACCAGCGGCTCGTTACGCAGCGCGTCCGCGATCGGTTGGTCGTCATCGAGGACGTGACCGAGTCCGAGGTGCGGGAACCGCCCCATCTTCACCACCTCGCGGACGGTGATGGGCATCTCCTTGGCGGCGCTGGCCTGTTGGGCGACGTAGCCGATCCGTTCGCCGTCGTCGAAACGGTCGGCACGTTTGCCGAACAAGTGTGCTGTACCCGTGTCGGGCTCGAGCAGACCCAACATCAACTGCATCAGTGTCGACTTCCCGGAGCCGTTCGGCCCTACGATGGCGACGTACTCACCCGGGTCGATGGTAAGCGAGACGTCCTCCACCACGGGTGTCGCTGTGTAGCCGAAGGTGATGCCCGCGAGGTCGATGATTGGCTCGCTCGTCGTGGTGTCCGTCTCAATCTCGCTGATCGTCCGCCCGTCTGTGCCCGCCGCCGTCGTGGAATCGGTATCCCGTGTGTTCATATCGGTTCGAAGTTCCGCCACTGCTCGAGCCAGCCCTCCGACGGGGCCGCGTCCTCGGGCGTCTTGTTGCCAAGGACGATCTCGAACGTGGGCATATTGATGTTGTAGGCGATCTCCTCGTAGCCCCACTTCTCCTCGACCCACTCCTCACGGACGCCGGCGTACGGCGTCACGGGGAAGTACGCCTTCACGGCCGTTTCGCGGACGAGCTGCTGGGCCGGGCGCTGGGACTCGAAGACGCCGTTGGCGATGTAGCGGATGTCGTTCTCGCGGATGACCGTCGCCGCCTCGCGGATGTCGGCGGGCTTTACGTCGCCGGTCGCTGCGAGATTCGTCACCAGCGGTCGCATTCGCACGCCGTAGCGCACCCCGATGTACTGGAAGGCATTGTGCGCGGCTAGCTGGACGATGTCGCGCTCGGCTCGGTCGAAGGTGGCCTCGTAGTCCGAATCGATCCGTTCGAGCACCTCGGACTTGTACGTCTCGGCGTTTTCGCGGAAGGTGTCGGCGTGCTCCGGGACTACCTCGGCGAACCCGTCGGCGATGTTGTCGACGGACTTTTTCGCGCGCAGGGGATCCAGCCAGAAGTGCGGGTCCTTCCCGCGCTGGGCGCCAACGCCCTCCTCCTCGCGATCGAGGGATGCGGCGAGGTCCACGAGGTCGATGCCCTTCCGGACGTTGATTAGCGCCGTGTCCACGTCGTCGCCTTTGATCGTTTGGATGGCGCGGTCGGCCCAGGGTTGGAAGTCTTCCCCGACGTGGACGAACGCGTCCGCCTCGATGATGCGCTGGGTGATACTGGCGTTGGGCTCCCAACCGTGGCCGTGCAGTCCCGTCGGAACGAGGTTCTCCACCGTCAGCGGGGTCCCGTCGGCGATCTGCCGGCCGAAGTCGAAGAAGCTGAAGAACGAGGCCACGGCGACCGGCCCGTCACTTCCGTCGTCACCGTCACTCCCGGCCTGTCCTGGTGCGCTCGGCAGTGCCGTGCACCCGGCCAAACCCACAAGCGTCGCCGCACCGCCGGCGCGCAGCGCGTCCCGTCGCGTCACTGCTCGTCCGTCGTTCGCCTCGCGCGTCATAGACTATCACCAAAACTATTGATTAGCCTCATCTAATCCCTAGTTTTTTAGAGACGCACTTGTAAGTTGTGATTCTCCAAACTATGGTGAACGGACCGCACGACCGCCAGAGGGATAGGCGCCTCCTAACCCAGAACGTCCAGACGGCGCTCCGTATCTAGCGACGACGACAGGCCTACAGGGACTGTCGCTTCCAGGCCTCTCAACCGTGGTCTGTCGTCGACGACGTTCGTGCGGTCGAACCCACCACCTCGCGGCCAGGCGGCATTCTGGCCGACGCGGAGGAACTAGACGGTTCCGTATCGGCTATCGTACGTCTCCGACCGAGTGTGCCTCCGACGACGAACTACAAAACAATCCCGTCTCAACTCAAAAATTAGACCAATCTAAAAATTCTGTCGGCACTGCGAGTTGGGCCTGTCGAGGACCAGGGGTCGCGACAAACGGAGGGCACGGCGGGAGGATGAGGGCGAGGACCTACAGCGGTTCCTCGCCGTCGATGATCCGGACGGCGCGGTCGGCGATGGCCGGGACGCCGTCGCGCATCTGGGGATACAGCGGGTCGTCGGAGTTGCCTTCGAGGTAGCGCCGGAAGAACATCTCGCCCAGGGCGGCCAGCTTGTAGACGCCGAGCACCTGGTAGAACCGCCGGTTCGTGAACTCGAGGCCGGTCCGGTCCTCGTAGCGCTCGACCAGGTCGGACCGGGTGGGGAACGCCTCGTCGCGCATGAAGTCGGCGTAGAGGTCGCCCGTCTGTGACGGCGGGTCGGGGTCGGTCGGGTCCCACCAGAACGAAAGCATCCAGCCCAGGTCGGTGAAGGGGTCGCCCAGCGTGCTGAGTTCCCAGTCGAAGATGCTCCGGATTTCGGGGGGCGTCCCCGGTCCGAACATGACGTTGTCGAGCTTGTAGTCGCCGTGGACCAGCGTGTGAGGATGAGAATCGGGGACGTTGGCTTCGAGCCACTCGGAGACGGTCGCGACCTGCGGGACCTCCCGCTCGTCGGTCGTGACCTCGAAGGCCCACTCGAACTGCTCGGTCCAGCGCTCGACCTGTCGCTCGGTGAAGCCCTCGGGGTAGCCCAGTTCGCCCAGGCCGACGGCCTCGTAGTCGACGTCGTGGACCTCGACCAGGCGGTCGACCAGTTCGGTCCCGACGCGCTCTCGGTAGTCGTCGGTCTCGAACCGTTCCGGGAACTCGTCGCGGACGACGTCGCCCTCGACGGCCCGCATGACGTAGAAGTCGCTGCCGATGACGTCGTGGTCCTCGCAGGCGGCCACCGTGGGCGGAACCCGCACCGCTGTGTCCTGGAGCGCGTCGATGACGCGGTACTCCCGGAGGACGTCGTGGGCGCTGGAGGCGACCTCGCCCGGTGGGGGCCGGCGGATGACCAGGCGGTCCTCGCCCCAGGTCACCGTCAGCGTCTCGTTCGAGT
Source organism: uncultured Halobacteriales archaeon (assembly GCA_964523745.1). Taxonomy (GTDB): domain Archaea; phylum Halobacteriota; class Halobacteria; order Halobacteriales; family Haloarculaceae; genus CAZGAX01. The sequence continues at coordinate 15,327 of CAZGAX010000064.1, forward strand.
GGCCCTCGCCCAGGTGGGACACGGCGAAGTCGTCAGCGGGCCCGAGTTGCCCCTCGAGGTAGTCACGGAGGGCGGCCTCGTCGACGATGCGTCGCAGATAGGCGTCGGAGTCGGAGTCCTCGGACATGGGTTTGTGTCTCGCCGGAGTAGCGAGGCGTACTCGGCCCACCGACAAAGAAGGTCGGATTCCCTGCACGTACCCCGCTTTTACCCCGACTCAGTGGGCGGCCATACCGCCGTCGGCGACGTGGACCTCGCCGGTGACGAAGGCCGCGGCGTCGCTCGCCAGGTAGACCGCACTCGCGGCGACCTCCTCGGGTTCGGCAAAGCGTTCCTGCGGGATCTCGTCGAGCAGGTCCTGCCGGATGCTCTCGTTCCCCCGGACGCCCTCCGTGAACTCCGTCTTGACGTAGCCCGGCGCCAGTGCGTTGACGCGAATGGTCGGCGCCCACTCGACGGCCAGGGCCTTCGTCATCCCGACGAGCGCGTGCTTCGATGCGGTGTAGGGTGCCTGGTAGGGCAGCGCGACCACGCCGCCGACGCTGGCGACGTTGACGATTGCGCCGGCATCTCCGGCGCTGTTGGGTTTGTCTCCCTCGAACCGGCGGCCGAACTCCCGGGCACAGGTGAAGGCGCCGGTGACGTTGACCGCGAAGATGTGCTCCCAGGTCTCGCGGTCGATCTCGCGGCTGTCCCCGAAGTACGGGTTGACGCCGGCGTTGTTCACCAGCACGTCGACGCCGCCGAAGGCGTCCTCGACCTCGTCGAAGCAGGCCTGGACGGCGGCCTCGTCGGTGACGTCGAGGGGTATCGGCAGGGCGTCGGCGCCGGCCGCTTCGATCCGGTCGGCCGTCTCCGCGAGGGCGTCTTCCGAGCGGGCGACCGGGACGACGTCGGCGCCGGCCTCCGCGAGGCCCACGGCGACCGCTTCGCCGATGCCTCGGCTGCCGCCTGTGACGATGGCCACCTCGTCGTCGAAGGTGAACTGGTCGAGCATGGTACGTTGGACGGGGCGGCCCTCGGCATTAGGCATTGGCTTAGAGACGTGCTTTCGTCCAGAACGTTTTTCACCACAGTCTATGTACTATGGACAACGATGGTCGAGACGGACACAACCGATCGGGCCGACCGTGAGGGCGTCGAGTTCGCGCTCGGTGAGGCACTCTCGCTCACTGAGCTTCTCGAGACGCCAGACCTCGCCCGGGTCTATATCCACGTCCTCCGTACGGGCCCAGTCACGGGGACGATGGTCAAAGACCGGCTCGATATGCCCAAGTCGACGACGTATAAATACACCCGTCAGCTCGAGGAGATGGGCTTAGTCACCCGTCACGGCGACGAACCCCAGGACCTCACCGCCGAGCCCCTCCAGTTGCTGATCGAGGCGGACGGCCACAGCGTCGACGTGACACCAGCGCTCATCGGCGCCGTCGCGGCCGCGTCCGATGATGACGACCTCCAGACCTTCATTGACCGCCACAGCATTCCAAAGTTCGGGCGGGCAGTCGAACTTGCCGTCGATCACTTCCAGGGCACCCTCACCCAGCGGATGGCTGCCTCGGAGATGGACGTTCACCCGGTCGAGGCGATGGAGGTCATCTCGGCCCTGGAGCCGGTACTGACGGAAGCACAGAGCTACGACCCATACCTCCCCGAGATGGAACACCTTGGTACCGATGGGGGCGAGTAGCCTCCCGAAAGCCGGCCTCGTCATCACGGACACGAGCATTTGGGTGGCGATCGGTGGGCCGGAAAACGAGAAGTGGCGGACGTTTGCGACGGCAATCGAGAACCAGAACGCGACGGCGTACATCCCCCAGCGCGTTCTCGAAGAACTTCGCACAGCTCCCGGGAGCGGCAAACGTCGACGCGTTCGAGAAGCCGAGCGACAGGGGTGGGCCCGGGAAGCGCCCCACCTCGACTACGAACGCCCGGCAGTGTCGCGGGTGATGGACAAGGTCCGCGACCGAATTGCTAGCCTAAGCGATGGGAAACACGTCGACGACGTCGAGAAGACGGACACGGCTCTCGCTGGCCTTGCCGTCCAGTTGGCCGAAACGACGGACCGGCTGCCGTGCATCGTCCTCCGCGATGGCCCGCCCAGGTTGCGATCGAGAACGCTCTGGTTGCACTCGGCTACGAGAATATCCCCGTTGTCGAAGCGGCCGAAATTCTATAACGCGATTCCGACCACGTCGTCAAGCAGGAGCGGGAATTGCTGGCACGATCGTTCCGACGACGGCTCCAGCAAACTCACCCGTCGTACCGGGTCACCTGCTCCAGTTCAGTTTCGTCGACGTCATCGAAGAGGTCCCTGGCGATCGTCCGCAGGTGGACCTCGTCGGAGCCGTCCACGATCCGGAACTGCCGGACCGACTCGTAGAAGTCCGCGATCGGGAGGTCCCTGGCGATGCCGTTGGCGCCGCAGTACTGCAGACAGGTGTCGACGAGCTCCTGGACGACGTTCGCCGTAAACACCTTCGCCATCGACACCTCGATGCGGGCCTGGTTCCCGGCAGCAATCTCGTCGGCGGCCGTCCGGACGAGCGACCGGGCGGCCTGGAGGCGCATCGACTGCTCGGCCAGGTCGGTCCGGGCACGCTGCTTCTCGCTGAGTTTGGTCCCGAAAGCCTCCCGCTCGGAGAGGTATGCTGTGGCCACCGACAACGAGCGCTGGGCCATCCCGGAGAATCGCATGCAGTGGGTCAATCGAGCGGGGCCCAGTCGTTCCTGGACGTGAGCGAAGCCCTTGCCCTCCTCACCCAGGAGATTCTCCTCGGGTACTCGAACGCCGTGGAACTTGATCTCGGCGTGTCCCTTCCCCTCGGTCTCGCTCTCCATGTGGGGGACGTCCCGGACGACCTCGACGCCGTCGGTGTCCTTGGGCACGATGAAGACCGAACAGCCCTCGTAGGGGTGGGCGTCCTGGTCGGTCCGGGCGAACACCAGCAGCACGTCGGCCGGCAATCCCTGGGTCGTGAACCACTTGTGGCCGTCGATGACCCACTCGTCGCCGTCCTTTCGAGCACCGGTCTTGATCATCTTCGGGTCAGAGCCCGCGCCCTGCATCGGCTCGGTCATCGAGAAGCCCGACTTCAGGTCACCTGTGACGAGGGGCTCCAGGTACTCCTCCTTCTGGGCCTCGGTGCCCTGCAACTCCAGCAGGTGCATGTTGCCCTGGTCGGGGGCGTCGACGCGCATCGCCAGCGGTCCCAGTAGACTGCGGCCGGCCTGCTCGAACGTCGGCAACACGTCCCGGAAGTCGTGGCCCATCCCCCCGTGGGCCTCGTCGATCTGCGGGGCGTAGATGTCGTAGTCTCTGGCCGCATCGCGGAGTTCGGCCACCGTGGCTTCGGAGACTTCCGTGCCGCCCTCCAGCTCCCGCTCGGCCGGGATGACGACGTCGTCCATCAGTGCCTTCGCCCGGCCGGCCAGGTCCTGGGCCGTCTCTGAATCGTCGAACGAGATCATGTTGGATGGCGGTTGGCGTGACCGACAAATAAAACCGGCCCCGGCCGTCGTCCGGCCGCCGAGGCCAACCACTCCCTAGTCCTCGGTCAGCGGAGCCAGCGCGTCGAGCGTCCCGACCTTGTCCGCCTGGCTCATCCCGTCCACGAAGCCCGCCCGGACGGCGTCGACGCCCTCGATGGCCGCGAAGCGCTCGAACTGCGACCGGACTTCCTCGGGTGTGCCGACGGCGGCCAGGTCGTCCAGCAGGTCGTCGGGCAGCGCCTCGGCCATCCGGTCGGTGTCACGGCCGTCGTTCCACGCCGCCCGGATCTCTTCGACGACGTCCCCGTAGCCCTGCTCGGCGACCGACTGGCCGTAGAACGGGCCGTAGGCGCCGAGCATGAAGGCGACGGATTTGCGACCCAGCGACCGGGCGTACTCCCTGTCCTCGTGGGCACAACACCGGAGGAGCGGGCTGACTCGGCGGTCGCGGTCCGCGTCGGCCAGGTCGACGCCGCGCTGGAAGTCTTCGAGACGGTCGCGCAGGCCGTCCGGCGTGAACAGTTGTGGGACCCAGCCGTCGGCAAAGCGGCCGGCGAGCTCCGTCGCTTTGGGGCCGAGGGCGGCGACGTCGACCGCCGGCGGG
>CAZGAX010000065.1:0-18980 GCA_964523745.1 uncultured Halobacteriales archaeon
GCGTCGACCTCCTGCCGACGGCGCGGAACTTCTACACGCTCGACCCCCGGAAGGTACCAGCCAGGTCGGCCTGGCAGGTCGGCCGCGAAGTCGCCGAGGGCGTCGCCGAGCGTCATCGGGAGGAGCAGGGAGAGTACCCCGAAGAGATCGGCGTCGTCGCCTGGGGAACGCCCACGGTCCGGACTCGCGGCGAGACCATCGCCCAGGTGCTGGCGCTGATGGGCGTCAAACCGCAGTGGACCGACGCCGGCCGCATCGACGGCGTCGAGCCGATCCCGCTCGAGGAACTCGGCCGCCCCAGAATCGACGTGACAACACGCATCTCGGGACTGTTCCGCGACGCCTTCCCGCAGGCCGCCGGTGTCGTCCACGACGCCGTCGACGCCGTCGTCGACCTCGACGAACCCCACGAGATGAACTACGTGAAAAAGCACGTGGAGGAAGACGCCGAGGAACTGGAAGCTCAGGGCGTGGAAAACCCGGAGAAGGCAGCCAAGCACCGCGTCTTCACGACTCGCCCCGGCGGCTACGGCGCCGGGACGAACAAGGCGGTCGACGAGGGCAACTGGGAGGACCGCGGCGACCTCGCCGAGGTGTACGTCCAGTGGGGCGGCTACGCCCTGGGCTCTCGCGGTACGGTGTCCGAGGCCCACGACGCCTTCGAGCGCCGCCTCGGAAGCGTCGAGGCCACGGTCAAGATAGAGGACACCGCCGAACAGGACGAGTTCGATTCCTCAGACTGGTACGCCTTCCACGGCGGCTTCATCTCCGCCGTCACCGAGGTGGCCGGCGAGGAGCCGGCCTCGTACGTCGGCGACTCCAGCGACCCGGACAACGTCGACGTCTACACCAACGAGGAGAAAGTCCGCAAGGCGATGCGGGCCCGGGTCCTGAATCCCCAGTGGCTGGACTCGATGGAGGACCACGGCTACAAGGGCGCCGGTGACCTCTCGACGACGGTCGACGTCGTCCTGGGTTGGGACGCCACGACCGGCGTCATTTCGGACACGCTGTGGGCGGACGTCGCCGAGAAGTTCGCCTTCGACGCCGAGCGCCAGGACTGGCTGCGCGACGTCAATCCCTGGGCGCTCGAATCCATCACCGACACGTTGCTCGAGGCCATCGACAGGAACCTCTGGGACGCCGACGAGGAAACCCGGGAACGGCTCCAGGACCTCAATTTGCGGGTCGACGGCGACCTGGAGGCCCGGTCCGGTGGCGAAACTCCGGACGATAGCCCGGTCGACGCCGACGTGGAGGTGTCCTCGGGTGACGACTGACGCCGACTTCGAGGACTACGCCGACCTCGGCGCGACGACCGAGAACGCGATGGACATCGCGGAGACGAGCATGGACCGGGTACGAGAGTTCGTTCCGGACGAGACGCTGGCCGACCGCATCCGCCAGAAGTCCGTCCACGCCACGGGTGATCCCGAATTCCAGCACCTCGTCCGGTTCACCGGGACCGACGAGGACGAACCTGTCCGAGAGGGTGCCCGGGCAGTCCTCGACGAACAGCCTATCGTCACCGACATCACGATGGTACAGGCGGGAATCACCGGCCGCGGCCACGACTGCCCGGTCCGCAAGGCGATCGGCAATGGTGCCGACCTCGCCGCCGAGACCGGCATGACCCGGACGGCGGCCTCCGTCCTCGAACTCGACCGTCGGGGCGTCTACGACGGAGCGATCGCCGTCGTGGGCAACGCCCCGACGGCGGCACTCGCGCTGGCAGATTGCATCGAGGACGGAACCAGGCCGGCGGTGGTCGTCGCCACGCCGGTCGGGTTCGTCAAGGCCGCCGAGAGCCGACGACGGCTCCGTGAAGTCGCCGTGGCACGCGACGTCCCGGCCGTCACGAACGTCGGCCGCCGTGGTGGCAGCGGCCTGGCCGCGGGTCTCACGAACGAATTCGTCCACGTGGCGAGTGACGTTCGCAGCGGGGACGTGGAACTCCCCTGAGCGAGGAGGACCCGTCTGTACTGGCAGTCCGTACGGATTGACCGGCCGCTACCGAACCGTTCCCTCGCCGTCTGTCGCGACAGGTAGTCGACGCCGGGTCAACGACGCCTCGAACGACGCCGACGGGCGTTCAGACTCGTCGGCAAGAACGCGCTGCTTTTCGACCTCTGCGTGGATAGCGTCGGTAATCCTGTCGTGAGTGCCGAACGGGTCGGCGTACTCGATTCCGCCGCGTTCGAGTTCGAGCTTTTCGGGGATTTTCTCGTCAGTCGCTTCACAGCGGGCGACGAACAACGGCACGGCCACGGACCGGCTGTTCGTCACGCTGTACCTGACGCACTCGGCGGCGGGATTTTGCAGCAGATAACAGGTTTCGACTTCGCCGTAGGCCGACTGCTCCCGGAGTCGCGTGGCGTGATACTCGGTAGTCTGCCGGTGGTACGGCGTCGAACTGCTTCCGTTGGCAACGAGCACGAGCGAGGCGTCCTCGGCCGCCGGCACCAGTGCCGTCGCGGTCCGAGAGACGACGTCGGTGACGACCGGACTCTGGCCGAGTGGTTCCCCGTAGTGGACCTCTCCGGGGACGTACGACAGGGCTGCCGGAAGGTCGTCGATGGTCACACCGGTGTGGGCGACGCACATCGGTACGGCGTACACCCGGTCCGCGTCGATAGCTGCGAGTTTCCCACGAAGTTCGCGAACCGGTTCGGTCTCGAACGTCGCGACGTGGACGGCGTCGGCGACCTCTCGTCGCCGCAATTCGTCTGCGTGGGCTCCGAACACCTCCCGGGCAACGTTCGTCCTGCGTCCGACGAGGAGGACTGCTGTGGACGTCATCGGTGTGGTCGGCAGTAGCGCAAATGCACTTTGGTTAGGGCAACCATGCTTGCTTTCGTTGTTGCAGGCCCGTCTCAAATAGGTTGTGGTCAGGAGTGTCATACCCGTCGACCGGCACTGTGGGCGGACCCACGTCTCGGGCCTTCTCTGGCAGTCTCTCCGTCGATCTATGTACGAGTCTCGGGTATCGGTACGGTGGCTATGGAGCGAGCCGTCCGTCTCTACTGGTGAAACGTCTGGTAACGCCGCAGCCGTTGCACAGCACAGAAGTGGGCGCTGCAGGATTGTGAACCAGAGCCAGAGGGTCCTGCTCGGCCTTCGGCCTGCGCGGGGTACCTCTGGCAGGGCTCAAATCCTTCGCGTGACTCCTTGCTGCCGCTCACGAAATTGTTCGCGGCAGAAACATGGGCGCTGCAGGATTTGAACCCGCGACATCTTGGTCCGAAGCCAAGTGCTCTGTCCAAGCTGAGCTAAGCGCCCGGCGTACACCGATAGGACGCCCTCGGGGTAAAAACTCCCCGATTCGACCCCCGGTGCGGGACTCAGACGCAAGTTACTGCGACGAAAAGCCATTTATATCTAGCCACGGGAGTATCACGTAGCCCCGACGCACCGCGTTCGCGTCGTCGAATTGAGGAATCTCGATTGATGTACGACCTCGGTCCGGAGTTCGAGAACGCAACCGTCGATCCCGGGACCAATATCCTGATCGCGGGCCCGCCACTGACTGGTAAGCGCCGCCTCGCGATGGAAATACTCGCCCACGGCGCCGACGAGGGCGACGGCTCGGTGATCGTCACCACCAGGGACAGCTCCGACCGCGTTCTCGCCGACTACCGCTCGATGCTCGTCGACCCGGACAGTGCCGACCTGGGCGTCGTCGACTGCGTGACCCAGCACCAGGGTCGGTCGGCCCGCGACACCGAGGTCGTCAAGTACGCCTCGTCGCCGGTGGACATGACCGGCATCGGTATCAAATTCTCCGAGTTCGTGGAGGAGTTCTACTCCGAACGCGGCATTCACCAGAACCGCGTGCTGCTCGACTCGCTGTCGACGCTGCTGATGTACTCGGACCTCCAGACCGTCTTCCGGTTCATGCACGTCTTTACGAGCCGCATCGAGAACGCCGAGGCGCTGGGCGTCCACGTCATCGAGTCGACGGCCCACGAGGCCGAGGCGCTCAACACCCTCAAACAGCTGTTCGACGGCGTCATCGAGACGGACGAGAACCGCGAAGTGTCCGTCCAACTACCCGGTCCGGACGCCGGCGTGACCGGCCCCTGAGCAGGTCGGCCGGCGGTCGACTGGCCCGAGCCACGCACGACTGCGGACGCTTTTTCCGACTCGGGACCCCAGGTTCGACTATGCCTATCGAATCAGACGAGGAACTACGGGACGTCCTCTCGCTGGACACCATCGCCGTCGTGGGCTGTTCGAACACCGAAGGCAAGGACGCCCACGAGATCCCGAAGTACATGCAGAGTCACGGCTATCGGATCGTCCCAGTCAACCCCTTCGCCGACGAAATCCTGGGCGAGCGAGCCTACGACTCTCTGGCCGACGTCGAGGAAGAAATCGACATCGTGGACGTCTTCCGCCCGAGCGACGAGGTGGCCGGCATCGTCGACGCCGCCATCGACCGCGAGGACGTCGACGTCGTCTGGACGCAGCTGGGCATCCGGGACGACGAGGCCGCCGAGCGGGCCGAGGCAGCCGGCAAGCGCGTCGTCCAGGACCACTGCCTCAAGGTCGAACACCAGCGACTGATGGAGTAAGGAGACGCGAACGAGAACGTGGTCCAACTACTCAGGCCGATTTTTCCTGGGTGGAACTGTCCGTCGCCGACTCGCCGTCGGCTGCCGATTCACCGTCGCCTGCTGACTCGGCCGTCGCCGCCGGGTCTTCCGGCAGGTCGGCGTTCGAGAGTACCTCGTCGACGTCGATGCCTTGCTGGTCGGCAAGCGCCTCGAGGAGGGCACGTTGTTCGGCGACGTCGTACTCCACCTGGTCGACCTGCTGGCTCGTCTCCTCGACGTCCGCCTGGAGTTCTTTCAGCTGGCTGATTACCTCGTTCAACTTCTCGTACAGCTCCTCGGCCGCGTTCGTGACCTTCTGGAGCTTCTTGGCCGTTCCACCGAGTCCCATGCTCGTCCGTTCTCGCCGGTCCCTTGTGGGCGTTTCGGCGCCAGGTGAGGCGTGTGGGTTTAGAGTAGCTTCTGGGTAGCCGGATGTCTGCTGTTTCGACCCGCGGGACGTCGTCCTTGCGAACAGCCTGAAAGCCCCGGCCCCTTTCGTTCCCGCCCCACGTAGCTTGGTCAATCAGCCAAAGCGGGTGGGACTGAAAGGGGCGTCTCTGTGGGCGAACCCGGACGACGCAAGCACTGGAGTGAGTGAGCGTAGCGAACGAACGAAGGGCACAGCGAGTCCCGGGAGCCCACAGAGACGGGGCTTTCAGTCCGTTCGCAGTGATTGTCTCGCTCCGAGCTATCTCGAAGGAATTCACGTTCGAGCGAACCGCCAACCGTTAAGGCTCGGCCAGTCGACGCTCGGACCATGAACCGGACGCAGGTCGCCCCGCTCGTCGGTATCGTCGGCTGCCTGGCGGTCCTGGCTGCGCTTGCCTACCCCTACATCGCGGACCCGAGGGGGGTCACCGCCTACTACGCCTCCGGCGTCGTCAATCCGCTCGTCGCGGGCTTGCTGGCCCTGCTCGCCATTATCGTTCTCGCCGCTGGCCGCGAAGACCGAACTGACCCGGGCTTCGCAGCCGGCATTGCGCTCGTCTTCGGTGTCTTCGTCTTCCTGCTCGTCCTGGGCTGGAGTCTGACTGTCCGGGTCGACGTCTCGACGGTGGCTGCGTACCATCGCTGGGTCACCCTCGCCAGTGCGGTGGTCTCGCCGCTGGGTTCGGCCTGGTACGCCCGGTCGCTCGGATTGATCTAATCTACCACTCCGAAAGGCCCTTAAGGTGGTGTCGGGTACTTCGGAGTGGACTAGGTCGGGCGGTTAGGCCCCGCTCGTTTCCCGCATGTGGCCTTCAAGCGGGGACCGAACGCCGGGGGCGTGCGGTAGACGGCCGCGGGCCCCGCGAGCCAACGTCGAAGCCTCGTCCTGCGGGGCCGGAGGTCCACGGAACTGCGCCTGCAGGGGCGCCGAACCGTGGTTAACCGAGGGCACTCCGTCAGGCGCGGAAGCGAGCAGCGGACCCTCGGACATCCGACGCTCGCAGGGTCGCGGGGTGGAGGAGGCGAGCGGGACTACCCGTGGTCGAACGCCGGGCAATCCCGGCCGTCCATCTCACTTATCGCGAAACAACTCGGTAGCAGCCGCTCCGGCGAGCGCACCACGGAATCCTCACCGGGCACGAACGAACTGTAGGTACGGGGTCAGTTCGTCTCCGGCTCGACGAGCCCTTCGGCCCCGTCCAGTTCGAGGCCGCCCGAAATCGTCCGGTTGGGATAGGGGATGTCGATGCCCTCCTCGTCGAACCGCTCCTTGACGGCCGTGACGTACTCGCCGCGGACCTTCACGAAGTCAGAGCGGCGAGGATTGGGTATCCAGAACCGGGACTGGAGGCCGACAGAGGAATCTCCGAGTTCGACGAGACGCACGGAGGGAGCCGGATCCTCGAGGATGCCGTCGTGTTTCTTTGCTTCGTCGACGATAATCTCCGTGGCCCTGTCGATGTCGTCGTCGTAGCCGATACCGAAGGTGAACTTCATCCGGAGTTCGTCTGCCTCGACGGGATTTTTGATGACGTCGTCGGTCAGGTTGGAGTTCGGCACCGTCAGGAGTTCGTTGTCGAACGTCCGGACTCGCGTCACCCGGAGGCTGATGTCCTCGACCTCGCCCTCGTAGCCGTCCCACTCGATCCAGTCGCCGATGCGGAAGGGCCGGTCGGTGAAGATGAACACGCCGGCGGTGAAGTTCTTGATCACGTCCTGGAGGGCAAAGCCGATCGCCAGCGTCGCCGCAGCGGCGATGGTGGCCAGCGACGTCAGGAGGCTGGGGAAGCCGGCGAACGTGAATGCGACGCTGACCGCGCCGAAGAAGATGACGCCCTTGGTCAGCTTCTGTAGCGGTCGTCGGGCGTGGTCGTCGACGTTCTTGGCGCTGAGGACGCGGTTGACGAGCGGTACGACCGTCACCCTTCCCAGGGCGTAGATGAAGACGAAGGCGAGGACGAACGAGATGATGGACCCGACAGTGGCGGCGTAGGGGACGTTCGCGTCGACGAGCGCCCTGGTGACCGGCCCGCCGCTCTCGCCGATACCCGTGGCGTTCGTGACCTCGACCATTACTCGAACACCGCCGTGTGGCCTCGCGTCTGGACGACCGACGCGTTTGCCAGGTCCGCCAGGTCGTCAGCAAGCTCCTCGGTGGTCGTTCCGCCCCTGGACGACCTGAGGAACTTCACCTTCACGAGGTCCGTGTTCTGGAGCTGAGTTTTCAGTTCGTCGGCCACCGGCTCGACGCCGCCCTTGCCGACCCGGAGCGTCGCGTCGAGGTCGTGAATCCGCCGATTCCGGTCGCTGTCGGTCATGTTGCCGGCTTTAGGCGGGGGCGGGTTTAAAGTTGGGCCGATCCGGTTTGTGGCCGCGTTGTTGCGGCGCGCCGGTTAGTCGTAGGGATAGCGCGCCTGGGCTCCACAGTCACAGGTCACGACGACGTGGCCATCCTGGAGTCGGACCCGGGCGTTGGTTCCCGGAACGAGGTAGGCGTCGCAGGCGTCGCAGGTCTGGCGTTTGAACCGCCTGGGCAGCGACAGGCGGTTGCGCTCGGCGATGCGGCGGGCCCGGCGGACGTACTCCCGGGCCCGGTCGGTCTCCCCTTCCCGGGTGGCCTCACGGGCGAGGTCGTGCAACCGGTCGATGCGCTCCGCCGCGATGCTCACGGCAGGAGGGACGGGTGGTCAATCCGTATGTCTTCCGGGTCAGGAGGCCAGACGAGCGACCGGTAACGGGTTCAGACGAGCGACCGATAGAGGCCAACGAGGTCGTCGCTCACGGCGTCGATCGTGTAGTTTTCGCTCGTTTCGGCCGCCGCCTCACCCAGTTCGTCGCGGCGGTCCTGGTCCTCGATCAGGTCTCGGACGGGCTCGACGAACCGTTCGTCTGCCTTGATGCAGTTCTCGCCGTCGTCGAGCCAGTCGTAGACCGGAATGTCTCTGATGACGACGGGCTTGCCGGCGGCCATCGCCTCCAGCAGCGCCATCCCCTCGTTCTCGTTCTTCGAGGGCCAGAAGAAGATATCGCCGGCGGCGAAAGCACCCCGGACGTCCTCGATGTAGCCCGTGAACGTGCAGTTCTCGGGGGAATTCTTCACGAGCTTCGTCGTGGTTCGGCTGCGGAAGATTCTGTCGACCGTGCCGCCGCCGGGATTGAGGTAGCCAAACCAGACAAAATCGACGTCGGGGAGCTGGCGGGCGGTCTCGACGAAGGTAGAGAGGCCTTTGCGCTCGATGACGTGGCCGACCATGAACACGACCGGTGGCTCCAGGTCGTACCGGTCGAGGTACTCCGTGCGGAGGGATTCGTGACCATCGATCTTGGCGGGGTCGAAGCCGTTGGAGATGACCGTCCGTGGGGTGTCACAGTAGTCGTCGATGACCTCCGCCGTGTGGGATGATGGGCAGATCAGGTGGTCGGCCTGGGCGTAGGCGTACCCCAGGTAGGGCTTCATCGGCCTCGCCAGCAGATTGGAGAAGGCGAAGCTTTCGCGGAAGTCCTCGGCGGTCTGGTGAGTGTGAGCAACCACGGGAACTCCCCGGCGTCGGGCCCGTTTGGCGTAGTACAGCGACCGGGGTCCCATGTTGTTGCAGTGCAGCAGGTCCGTCGAGAGGTCGGGCTCGGTGGTGTAGTCGATCCCGTGGCGCTCCAGCATCGTGCGCTGGTTCTGGACCGACTGGTGCTGGCCGCCGGTGATGAACCGTTCCCACTCGAAGTAGTGGCTTACTCGCATCGGAGCCCACCCGAGCCAGTCGAGTCCGTGGGTCGTTCCCGGCGACGAGCCAGCATCGTTGGCCAGTGGGTTTCCGGGGCCGCACAATCTATCTTCCGGACTCCGATGGTGGACGGTCGGACGGTGGTTCGCAGGCGGCGTAAGCGCCACATTCTCTTTCCGGTCCCGCTCGGAGATACGTCGCTGGCGTCCGGCGACCGGGACGGTCGGGGCGGACTGCCTCGGCCGCCGGGTGCCAGTCTTTCACATGACTGCCGGCCAGGCAGACGACGAGGGCGACCTGGAGGAACTCGGCGCGGTCGCCCAGCAGATGGACGAACTGTCGGCCGGCCAGCGAGCACGACTCTCCTGGCGGACCGTCCGACGCGTCGGCGTGCTGGCCGTCTCGTATCTACTCGTCCTCGGCGTCGTCCTCGTCGGGGTCGTCGCACCGGCGACACCGGACGGCGTCGGCCGTCTCCTGCCGGTCGTCGTCGTACTCAGCTTCGTCTTCGAAACCGTCGACTCCGCCTCGGGGATGGGCTTCGGGACGACGCTCACGCCGCTTCTGTTTACCATGGGCTACGACCCCCTGCAGGTCGTTCCCTCCCTGCTGGTCTCCGAGACGATGACCGGCCTGCTCGCCGCTGGCGTCCACCACGAGTTCGGCAACGTCCGCTTTTCCACGAGCCGGCCGCTGAATCGGGCTACCAGGGTCACACTCGTCCTGACCGTCACCGGCCTCGTCGGCACCCTCCTGTCGATCGGGCTGGCCTACGTGGCCTTCGAGCTACCAGCGGGCCTCCTGGAACTGTACGTCGCCGTCCTGGTAATCGGCATGGGCGTCCTCGGCCTCGTCCGCAGTTACCTCCCCCGGACGTCGACCTACCGGTCGGACCTCCTGCTGTGGTTCGCCCTGCTGGCCGGGATCAACAAGGGCGTCGCGTCGGGCGGCTACGGGCCGGTGGTTACGCTCGGACAGATCTTCGCCGGCGTCTACGAGAAGACCGCCACCGCCATCTCCTCGCTCTCTGAGGGCATCGTCTCCCTGGTCGGTGCGCTGGCCTACGTCAGTCTCCTCTCTGCCGGGCTGCCGGTCGACTACGTCCTCCTGCCGTCGCTACTGGCCGGCGCATTCTTCGCTTCTATCGTCGCACCGTACGCCGTCCGGGTGCTCCCCCGGTGGGTCCTTGCCTACATGATTCCGCTGTACGCCATCCTCATCGGCGTGGTCGTTCTCGCCGGGATCGCCGTCTCCTGAGCCGGCGATGTCAGCCGTCGAGCGAGTCACAACTGATTAGGTCCTTCCCATTCCACCAACGAGCCGATGAGTCTGCCCAGCGTGGTCGCGTTCACCGACACCTACCTGCCGACGGTAAACGGTGTCACCTACACCGTCAAGACCTGGCGGGAGCGCTGGGAGGCCCGCGGCGGCCGGATGGACGTGGTCTACCCGGGAAGCGACCACACGCCGGACGACTGCGAACACCCGGTCCGGAGCGTCCCCTTCCCCTTCTACGAGGGCTTCCGGCTGGGCTTGCCCCAGGTTCCCGAGCCCGTTGACGACGCCGACGTCATCCACGCCCACACTCCGTTCGGCGTGGGCGTCGGCGGGCTGCGACTCGCTCGCTCGACGGACGCCCCCCTCGTCGCCTCGTACCACACTCCGTCCAGCGAGTACGCCGCCTACGTCTCCGTCAACGGCGTCGTCGAGAAGGCCATCCGGCGGAGCGCCGCCTCCTACGAGCAGTGGTTCCTGAACAAGGCGGCCGTCGTCATCGTCCCGAGCGAGGAGACGGGCACCCACGTCCAGGAGACGTTGGGCGTCGAGAGCGACGTCGAAGTCGTCCCGAACGGCGTGGACACGGACTTCTTCTGCCCCGTCGCGGACGGAGACGGTGTGGGTGGAGGGAACGAGAGCGGGGACGTCCGGGCCCGCTTCGACCTGCCCGACGGACCCCTCGTGGGATACACTGGCCGCCACGGCTACGAGAAGAACCTCGAACTGCTCGTAGAAGCCGTCGCCTCGATGGACGACCCTCCGGCGCTGGCCTTCGGCGGCGACGGCCCGGCCCGCGAGGACCTGGAGGCCGCCGCAGAATCACACGACCTGGACGCCTACTTCCTGGGCTTTCTCGACCGCGAGGACCTGCCGGCGTTCTACGCCGCCCTCGACGTGTTTGCCTTCCCGAGTCCCGTGGAAACCCAGGGGCTCGTGGCCCTGGAGGCAAACGCCTGCGGAACTCCCGTGGCGGGCGTCGACGCCGGGGCGCTGGCGGACACCGTCGAGGACGGTCGGAACGGCTACAAGGCGGAGGCCGTCGACGTGGATGCCTTCCGGGGGGCGATCGAGGCGACGCTGGCCGAGCGGGACGCGCTCTCGCAAAACTGTCTGGAATGTCGGGACGAGACCAGCGTCGAGCACGCGGTGGACCTCCTGAAATCGGTCTACGACCGCGTCGCGAGCTCCGGGTGAGTTACCTGGGGACTTCCCTCGACGACTGCGCGTCCAAAGGACTAGATGTACGACCGTGCCGGAGAGTCAGGCGAGGAGTCCGCCGTCGACCCGAACGACCTCGCCGGAAACGTACGACGCCTCCTCGCTCAAAAGGTAGCCGACGACCGAGGCGATCTCCGATGGGTCTCCGAGCCGTCCTGCTGGGGCCCCTTCCTCGACGACCGCTTCCGGGTCCTCGACCTGGGCCGCCATGTCAGTCGCCACGTACCCCGGGGCGACGGCGTTTACCCTGACGTCCTTACCGCCGAGTTCACGTGCGACGGCCCTCGTGAACCCCACGATGCCGGCTTTGCTCGCGGCGTAGTTGGCCTGGCCGGCCCACCCCCGTTCGGCGGCCACGCTGGCGACGTTGACGATTCGGCCACCGTCGCCGCGGAGCATCCGCTTTGCGGCCTCTCGGGTGCAGTTGAACGTCCCCGTCAGGTTCGTATCGAGAACGGACTGCCACTGCTCGGGGTCCATCCTGACGAGCAGGCCGTTGTCCATCCGACCGGCGTTGTTGACCAGCACGGTCGGCCGGCCGAACCGCTCGGTGACCGACTCGAAGGCCGCCGCGACCGCGTCGAAGTCCGCGACGTCGAACTGCTCGACGGCCGTCTCGGGTTCGTACGCCTCGAGGGCTTCTGCGGCCGCCGTTGCGGCCTCTTCGTCCTCGTGGTAGGTGGCGACCGTCGTCGCACCCCGCTCGGCTAGGTGTTCGGCGACGGCCCGTCCGATGCCTCGCGTACCGCCGGTGACGACCGCGACGTCCCCCTCGAACGTCCGGGCGGCCGAGTCGTCGCTCACGTGGCTACCTCCCTGGCGTCTGCCGGCGATTCCAGGGCGACGCACTCCGCTTCGGGCTGGATCCGTTCGATCAACCCGGTCAGCGTCCCCGCCGGCGGGAACTCCACGTACCGGTCGACGCCCCGGGCCGAAAGCGTCTCGACGACCCCGACCCAGTCGACGGGCGACGTCACCTGCGCCCCGAGGTCCTCCCGGGCGGTCGCCGGTTCGGTGTAGGGTTCACCCCGGACGTCCGAGACGACCGGGATCGACGCCGACGAGAACGAGGCGGTCGCCATCAGCTCTCGAACCGGTTCGACGGCCGACGCCATCACCGGCGAGTGGAAGGCTGCGCCGACGTCCAGTTCGCGAAACCTCGCCCGCGTTTCGTCTTCGACGGCTTCGCGAACGGCGGCGACGCCCCCCTCGGTCCCGCTGACGACCGTCTGGTGCGGCCCGTTGTAGAGCGCGACGCCGACGTCGTCCCGGCCACGACAGGCTTCGGTCACTGTCTCCGGATCTGCGAGCAACACGGCCAGCATCGTTCCCGGACCGTCGCGCTCGGCGGCCGCCTCCATGCACTCTCCCCGGGCGCGGACCAGTCCGACGAGCGTCTCGGAATCGACCATCCCTGCTGCGCCGAGCGCTGTGAAGTGACCGAGGCTGTGTCCCGTGACGAAGTCGGGATGGTCGCCGGTCCGGTCGAGGAACCCGGCATACGTCGCATAGCTCACCGCTAGCACCGCGGGCTGGGTGTTTCGCGGCCGGCGAAGCTCGTCGGCCGTGCCCTCGAAGCAGAGCCGGTGGAGGTCGGCGTCGAGCGCGTCGTCGAGCGCGTCGAACTGTGCCCGCATCTCCGGCCAGGCCTCGTAGAAGGCCGCACCCATGCCCGGTCGCTGGCTCCCCTGGCCGGGAAAGACGAAGGCGGTGGTGCTCATGATTATCGGGAGACCGGGAGCGAGCGGCATAGCCGTACCGACTCCCCGTCGGGATCGACCACGCTCTCGCTCAGCACCGGCCTCGCTCTCGCGCCGCCACGACCACCACAGACGCCATCGCCACGCCGCTCTCGCGGTCGTGGCTCAGCGACACGGACCGGTCTGCCGTCTCGACATCGGCTCCGGCGTCTGCCAGCGTGGCGGCCAGCGCCGCCCTCGCCGCGCGGTCGAGTTCCAGGTGCGGTCGCTCTCCCGAGGTTCGGACGCCGACGGCGCCGACGGGAACGGTTCGTGCCCGGTCGCCGAGCAGTTTCAGAAACGCCTCCTTGGCCGCCCAGCGAGCCGCGTAGTGTTCGGCAGGGGTGCCCTGCCGACGGCAGTACCGCTGTTCGGCGTCAGTGTAGACCCGCTCCAGAAACGAGTCGCCGAACTCCGTCACGAGCGACTCGATCCGGTCGACAGAGACCACGTCGACGCCGGTGTGAACCAGCGGAGCGCCGCCCGCGTCGCTCGTCACGCTCGGTCGACCTCGAAGACGAGCGCCCCGTTCGTGCCGCCGAACCCCGCCGAGGTGCTCACCGCCACGTCGACGGTCGCGTCGCGAGGCTCGGTCACCACCGGGACGTCGCAATCGTCGTCGAGTGTCTCGAGGTTGGTCGTCGGGGGTATCGTCCCGCTCTCGATGGTCTTGGCCACCAGGACCGCCTCGATCGCTCCCGCCGCCCCGAGACTGTGGCCCAGTACGCTCTTCGGGGCGGTCACCGCCGGGGGCTCGTCGAACACCGACCGGATGGCTCGCGCCTCGCTCTCGTCACCACGAGGCGTACTGGTGGCGTGGGCGTTGACGTGGTCGACCGCCGCCGGGTCGCGACCGGCGTCGTCCAGCGCCCGCTCGACGGCTCGACCCAGTCCTTCGGCGTCTTCCGGCGGTCGAGTCGCGTCGTACGCGTCGGCAGTCAGCCCGAACCCGCTGATCTCGGCGTAGCTGGTGGCCCCGCGGTCGACGGCGTGGTCTCTGGACTCGAGGACGAGACAGCCGCTACCCTCTGCGAGCACGAATCCGTCGCGGTCGGCGTCGAACGGCCGGCTGGCCGCCTCGGGACGGTCGTTCCGGGTGCTGAGGGCCCGCATCGCGTCGAACCCGCCGACGCCCAGCGGCGAGATGGGGGCGTCCGTCCCGCCGGCCAGGACGACGTCGGCCCGTCCACGGCGGACGTCTGCGACCGCGTCGGCGATGGCGTGGGTACCGGCTGCACAGGCCGTTGCTGGCGCGCGGTTCGGGCCCTTCGCGTCGAGCGTCATGCTGACGTGACCGGCGGCCAGGTTCGACAGCGCGGTGACGAGGAATCTTGGGTTGGGCCGTCCTCCGGCCGCCGATTCGATCTCCGGGAGTCCGGCCAGTCCGGTCGCGATGCTGGTACCGACGCGTTCCGGCGTCCAGTCGGCGCCGTCGGGGTCCAGCCCCGCGTCGTCGACGGCTTCCAGCGCCGCGGCGAGGGCGAGCTGGCTGTATCGCCCCATCGTCCGCTCGTCGTACGTGTCGGACGAACCGGGGTCGAACGACGTTTCGGCGGCGATCCTCGCGCGGAGGTCGTACTCGTCGGGGTCGAACCGCTCGATAGCCCCGACGCCGGACTCCCCTTGCCTGACCGCTGACCAGGTGGCCGGTGCGGACGCACCGACCGACGTGACGGCACCGAGTCCCGTCACCACGACCTCGCGGCGCATGGGCTACTCGTGGCGCTCCGAGACGTAGGTGGTGAACTGCCCCACCGTCTCCAGGTCGGCGAGGTCGTCGTCGGGAACGTGGACGCCGAGGTCCGCCTCGACCGCCTCGGCGATCTCCACCATGTCGAGGGACTCGGCGTCGAGCGTGTCGCCGTCGAACCGCGTCTCGGCCGCGAACGAGTCGGCGTCGACCCGAAGGCGGTCGGCGATGATCTCCTGAACGCGTGCGGCAGGCTCGGTTTGGCTCATGGACGCGCTTCGCACCCCGGAGTACAAAACCACCGCGGCTCCGGATCGACCTACGGTTCGAGGACGACCTTGCCCGTGCTCCGTCGCTCCTCGACGTGGCTGTGCGCGTCGGCGGCAGCCGATAGCGGGAACGTCTCGCCGAGGACGACCTCGACGTCGCCGGATTCCAGCAAGTCGGTCAGCCGCGGGATCGCGGCCCGAACCCGGTCCGGAGCGTGGGTGAGGGCGTGGCGAAGGTGGTATCCCAGGACCGACTGGTTCTCGAAGAGAAGTCGCGGCGTCGCGACCGTCGGGGTCGACCCGCTGGCCATGCCGTACGAGACGATCCGGCCCATCGGGGCGAGCGCTTCGACGCTCGCGCTGAAGGCGCGTCCGCCGACGCCGTCGAGGACGAGGTCGACGCCCTCACCGTCGGTACTCTCGGCTATCTCGTCGGCTACGTCTGCCGTCTCGTAGTCGATCGCGTGGTCGGCTCCGAGTTCCCGGGCCAGGTCGAGCTTGTCGGCCGTACTGGCCGTCGCGAACACCTCGGCGCCGGCGTGGTCGGCGAGCTGGACCGCCATCGACCCCACGCCGCCGGCACCGGCGTGGACCAGCACTCGCTCGCCGGCCTCCAGGCCACCCCACTCGTGGAGGGCGTTGTGGGCGGTTAGCCCCTGGACCGGGAAGCCGACGGCCTCACGTGGGGACAGCCCCTCGGGAATCGGTAGTACGAGGTCTGAGCGGGCGGTCGCCGCCGTGGCGTACCCGCCGAAGTCGGTCAGCGCGACGACTCGGTCACCTTCGGCCCGGTCGGCGTCCGCTCCGACGGCGGTGACGGTCCCGGCCACCTCCAGCCCGGGGACGAACGGCGGCGTCGGCCCGTCGGGATAGGTCCCGCGACGGCATTCGACGTCCATGAAGTTCACGCCGGCGGCGTCGACCTCGATCCGGACCTCGCTCGCTCCGGGATCCGGCGGGTCGCGCTCCTCGACCCGGAGGACGTCCGGCTCACCGACTTCGGTAGCGACGACGGCTCGCATACCAACGTGACCGACGGCCGGACGAAAAACGCTGTTGCTCGGAAACGACCTCGCCCCGACGCGTCGGCTGCTCCGGCACTCAGTCGACCAGGTCGACGAGTTCGGTCTCCGACGGTAGGTCCCCGTCTCCCGTGAGCTGGTCGAGCCGAGCCGCCCGCGTCTGGTCGGCGTAGGCTGCGAGGTCCTCGCCGTCCGGACCCGGGAGGTACTTCCAGCCCATGTCGGCGACCACGTCCCCGACGAGCGGACGGAGTTCGTCGAGCGTGGTCGCGACGGCGGTTTCGTCGACTGCTCCATCGGCGAGCAGCGACCGGAGCTTCGTCATGCCGAAGCCGACGTGTCGCCCCTCGTCCCGGCGGACGTACCCGAACCCCTCGACCATACCGGGGAGCGAGGCCGCGTCCGACCGCTGGAACGTCTCTTCGACGGCGTGGTAGGCCGTCTGGCCGAGGATCCCCTCGGCTGTGAGGTGGTAGTGCGCGTAGGCGTCGGCCCGGTTTTCCGGGGAATCCCTCTCCTCCAGCGCATGCATCGCCTGTCGAACCCGGTCGAACAGTTCCTCGTACGCCTCGGAGAACCAGCGAGCGTCGGTCGGTTCGCCGGGGTCCAGTCCCCTGGCGTCCGCGGCCGGTTGTATCGCCTCCTGCCAGTACCGGTCGAAGAAGGCAGTGTGGCGCGCCTCGTCGTAGAGCTGGCTGGCGACGAACAGGCTATCGTCCGTGTCGTCGAGCGTCGCAGCCAGGGGGACGAGGTCGTCCGTCACCGACTCCTCGCCGGCGCCGAACATCGCCAGCATTCCCCGAAGCTTGGTGAAACTCCGTCGGTCGAGGGCAGCGAGGCTCCGAACGTCGGTCTCCAGGTCTATCGCGTAGGGATCCCAGTGGCGTTTGGCGCCGTTTCGGAAGTACTGACGGGACCGCGTTCGGGTGGACGACCGTCCGCCCTGAGGTTCGTGGGTCATCTTCGCTCCCTACGCCAGCGCACTGCCGGCCCGGATGATGGTCTCTTCTCCGAACGACGGCCCGACGAACTGCAATCCGACGGGCAATCCTCCACCCGTCTCTCCTGCCGGCACCGAAATCGCGGGCAGGTTCGCCAGATTGGCGGGAACCGTGTTCGCGTCTGCCAGGTACATCTTCAGCGGATCGTCCAGGCTCTCGCCCAGTTCGAAGGGCGGGACGGGCATCGTCGGCGAGGCAAGGACGTCGACGTCATCGAATGCCGCGTCGAAGTCCTGCTGGACCCAGGCCCGGGCGTCCTGGGCCTTCTTGTAGTACTTGTCGTGGTAACCCGCCGAGAGGGCGTATGTCCCCAGGAGGACGCGGCGCTGGACCTCGTCGCCAAAGCCCTGCTCTCTGGACCGGGCGAAGGCGTCGTTCCAGTCGCCCTCGTAGCCTCCGGAGATGCCGTATCGAACTCCGTCGAACCGGGCGAGGTTCGAAGAGGCCTCGCCCATCGCGATGACGTAGTAGGCCTCGACGGCGTGCTCGACGGAGGGCAAGTCCACGCTCGTGGTCTCGACTCCCTGGTCCTCCAGGTCCGCGACGGCCTCGTCGAAGACTTCTCGCACGTCCTCGTCGGCACCCTCCACCAGTTCGGTCGGAATCCCGACGGTGAGACCCTCGACGTCGCCATCGGCTGCGGCGGCGTAGTCGTAGTCATTCCCGTACTCCGTCGCGTCGCGGGTCGTCCCGTCGCGCTCGTCGGGGCCGGCGATCACTTCGAGTAATTCCGCCGCCTCCTCGACGCTGGGAGCGAGCGGACCGATCTGTTCGAGGCTGTTGGCGTAGGCTACCAGCCCGTACCTGGACACCAGGCCGTAGGTAGGCTTGATTCCCACGACGCCGCAGAACGCGGCGGGACACCGGACCGACCCGCCGGTGTCCGAGCCCAGGGCCAGGTCGGCGTCGCCCGCTGCGACGACTGCGGCAGACCCCCCGGAAGACCCGCCAGGAACTCTCCCCGGAGCGGCAGGATTCTCCGTCGCGCCGAAGGCCGACGTCTCCGTCGTCGTGCCCATCCCGAACTCGTCCATGTTGGTCTTCCCCGGGACCGTGGCCCCCGCATCGAGAATTTGCTCGACGACCGTCGCGTCGTAGGGTGGGACGTACTCCTCCAGCATGGCCGACCCGCAGGTCGTCCGGACGCCCTCGGTCGAGATATTGTCCTTGACGGCGACGGTCTTGCCGGCGAGTGGGCCGGAATCCGCCCCATCAAGGGTTTCCTCGGTGACGTAGCCGTTGTAGCTCATGACACCCGTGGACCCTTGAAGTAGCCATCCTCGGTTTCCGGCGCGTTCCGCAGCGCCTCGTCCCGGTCGAGACACTCGCGCTGCTCGTCGGGGCGCATCACGTTCGTCAGGTCGGCGTCGCGGTCGACCTCGGGGACCTCGTCCAGGGTTTCGAAGTACGCCAGGATGTCGGCGAACTGGGCCGCAAAGCGCGCCATCTCCGCCTCGTCGAGGTCGATCCGGGCGAGGTCGGCGACGTGCTCGACCGTCTCGGCGTCGACGGTCGCTCCTTCGGTGCCGTCACCGTTGCTCATGTCCCGACGACCGGGTGGCCCGGCGGTAAGGGTTTCGATACCCCCCGACTACTCGAAAACGGACGATAGACCGCTCGTAACCACCGCGAACGGCCGAAGGATTTAAGTCGGCGCGGCCGCAACAAAAAGCTGCGAACAGGCCGTTTTCGGGGAACCGCCCCCGATTCTCCCAAATGACCGATACGACCACGAGACGGTACACGAGTGAACGCGAGAACGAGCGGGAGGACGAGCAGTCCGACGAACGCGACGAACAACTGGTCTGTCCGGAGTGTGGTGGTCGACTGGCGTCCGACGCCGAGCACGGCGAGACGGTGTGCGAAGAGTGTGGCCTGGTGGTCGAGGAAGACGAAATCGACCCCGGGCCGGAGTGGCGCGCCTTCGACTCCCAGGAGAAAGACGAGAAGAGTCGCGTCGGCGCCCCGACGACCCAGATGATGCACGACAAGGGGCTGTCGACGAACATCGGCTGGCAGG
>CAZGAX010000066.1:0-18735 GCA_964523745.1 uncultured Halobacteriales archaeon
GGACGTCGACGCCATCATCCTCGCCGGGCCGGGGTTCACCAAGCAGGACGCGCTGGACTACGTCGTCGACCAGGCTCCCGAGTTACAGGACAAAATCACGACCGTCGACACGAGCGCCGTCGGCGACCGGGGCGTCCACGAGGTGCTCAAGCGCGGCGCCGTCGAGGACGTCCAGCAGGAGACCCGCATCGCAGAGGAATCGGCGCTGATCGACGAACTGACCGAGCGAATCGCCGAAGGGGTCAAGGTGGCCTACGGCCCGGATCAGGTGGCCCAGGCGGCCGACTACGGCGCCATCGAGCACCTGCTCGTCCTCGACGAGCGGTTGCGGGCCGAGCGCCAGAACGAGGGCGACTGGGACGTCGACGTCGACCAGGTTCTCGAGACGACAGAACAGAAAGGGGGTGAGGTGACGGTGTTCTCGAGCGAATTCGACCCGGGCCGCCAGCTTGCCAACCTCGGCGGTATCGCCGCCCTCTTGCGATACCGGCTGGAGTAACGGGTCGAGCAGGACGATGGGGCGCAGCCGGTAGGTGCGCAGTCGGTCGTTGCCAATCGGTACCGATCGGCGAAACGATTTTTTATACGGACGTAGTGGTATGGGGAACGACGATACGTGGAGTTTCAATGACAGAGGACGAACTGTCCGTTGCCGACGACGAGTCAAAGACGGCGCGGACCGTCGGCCAACTCGTCAAGTACAGTCGGGAGGTGAACCAGAGCGAGACGGTCGAAGAGGTGGGGACCTACGCGCTGGAGGCCACTTTCCACGTGTTGGACGGCCACCCGGAGCCGACGGTCGTCGAGGTGCGCCAGGGGGACCTCCGGGTGCTGGAGAGCATGTCGACGACCTACGCGGCCGGCGAGGACGCCGGTGCGATCGCCGAGTACGCGTACGAAACCGACCGGACGGCCATCATCACGACCGGCGACACCGGCGTGAACTACACGACCGAAGACGCGACCGTCGTCGAACCGGCGGACGTCGGTGTCGAATCGCCGGACGCTGCGGCGACGTTCGCGGCGCCGAGCTACTACGACGACGAGGACGGCGGCGTTGGCGTCATCGTCATCGTCCAGTGGCCGTCCCTCGAGGCGGTCGAGCAGTACCACGTCAAGCCCGTCGAATACCTCGCGGACCACGTCGCGACGGCGATCAACAACATCCGGACGCGGGAACACCTCGAACGGGCTCGCAACGACCTGGCGACGCGCAAGGAGATGATCGAGATGTACGACCGGCTGTTGCGCCACGACCTGGGTAACGACCTCCAGGTCATCGCCGGCTTCTCCGACGCGCTGACGGCGATGGTCGACGGCGACGACGAGCTCGCCGAATACGCCGAGAAGATCCAGCGCACCTCCAGGAGCGCCGCCGACCTCATCCAGAGCGTCGGCGACCTGGTCAAGACGATCGAGAAGGAAGAGGAGCCGGAACCCCGACAGTTGCAGCCGATCATCAGTACTGCAGTCCGCGACGTGGACGCGAAGTTCGACGACTTGACTATCGAGTTCGACGCCAGTGACTTCGAGTACCACGTCTACGCCGGTGACCTGCTGGACTCTATCTTCACGAACGTCCTTTCGAACGCCGCCGTCCACAACGACGTGTCACTGACGGTGCGCGTCTACGCGGAAGAACCGGCACCCGACAGGGTAATCGTGGGCTTTGCCGACGACGGCAAGGGCGTCGCCGACGAAGTCCGTGACCAGATCTTTGAGATGGGACAGAAGGGGCCCGAGAGTGACGGAACGGGACTCGGGCTCGGTTTCGTCAGGGCGCTGACGGAGTCCTACGGCGGATCCGTCGCCGTCCGGGATAGCGACCTGGGCGGCGCAGATTTCCGCGTGACGCTGGTCAGACCCTGAGGCTACCGACATCAGCTGACTTCGATGGAGAGCCCGTCACGGGCAAGGCGGACGTCGCCGTCGTAGTGCTCTCCAACGGAGGCCAGCATCTCTTCGTGCTTGCCGTTGGTGTGTGGATAGAGGTGCGTGAGGTATACTCGGCCGACGTCGGCCTCGGCTTCGGCCAGTGATTCGCCCAGCGTGGCCGGGGTCGGGTGGTTCGAGACGTCGACCTCGTCCGGGAACGAACAGTCGTGGGCCAGCACGGCGGCGCCGTCCGCGAACTCGACCAGCTCCGGAAACGCTTCAGTGTCTCCGCTGAAGACGATAGCTGGGCCGTCCTCCGCGCTCGGCTCGAACCGGTAGGCGTGACAGTGAATCGAGTGGCGCGTCTCCGTGGCCGTGACGTCGAAGCCGGCGAGGTCGACGGGCATTTCGGCCGGCTCGACGTCCCGGACGTCCAGGTCGACCTTCTCAGCGAGATAGTCGTGAACGTCGAGTAGCTCGGAAACGAGGTCGGCGGTGCCGGGTGGACCGACGACTGGGAGCGGGTCGGCCCCAGCCAGCCACCGTGCCTTCGCCAGCGGCAGGAGGTCGGCCAGGTGGTCGAGGTGGTGGTGGGTTAGCAGGACGGCGTCGACTCCCTCGTACCCCACGTCGGTCCGGGCCAGCGAGTGGAGGACGCCGCTGCCGCAGTCGACGAGGAGCGCGTCGTCACCGGTTTCGAGGAGAAGTCCGGTCTGGAACCGCTCGCCGTCGGGCATGGCACTACCGGTCCCGAGGAAGGTCAGTCGCATAGCCGAGAGGAGTGGTCGGTTCCTGAAAACGCTTGGCCCCGTGTCCGGCGAGGCCGTAGTTTCTAGTGCGTCGAACGTGAACAGCTAACAGATGCCGGACCCCCAGGAAGGGACGCTCCAGGAGTCTACCTACTCGCTCCCCGCTAACGCGGTCGTCGAACATCCGGAACTCCTGCTAGTGGGGGTCGTGGCCGGGATCGGCCTCGCCTTCACGGGGCCGTCGTTCTGTGCGACGGAGTTCTATCCCACGCAGTGTGAGGGCACCCTCTGGTCCGTCGGTTGGGGGCTCGCCACGGTCACGGGACTCGGCTACGGGGCATTCAAATGCTGGCGATTCGTCCGGACCGGGTCGGGCGAACAATCATAAGCTCCCGGGCCGGACCGTCCCCCACTCAGATGTCACGAGGCTACAACCACGCCAGGGTCCAGGAGTACTGGCAGTACGTCTGGGAGCGAGAGGACGCCTACGAACTGGCCGACGACGCGGCCGACCCGACGTACGTCCTCGGCATGTTTCCCTACACGTCGGGCACGCTCCACATGGGCCACGTCCGGAACTACGCCATCACCGACGCCTACGCCCGGTATCGTCGGATGGCCGGCGACGACGTGCTCCACCCGATGGGCTGGGACGCGTTCGGCTTGCCGGCCGAGAACGCTGCCTACGAACGGTACACCGACCCCGAGTCCTGGACCGAAGCGTGCATCGAACAGATGCGAGAGGAGATGCACACCCTGGGCTTTGGCTACGACTGGAGCCGGGAGATCAAGACCTCGGACCCCGACTACTACCGCTGGAACCAGTACTTCTTCCGGAAGTTCTACGAGAACGACCTCGTCGAGTACGAGGAGGCGCCGGTCAACTGGTGTCCCTCCTGTGAGACCGTCCTGGCCGACGCCCAGGTCGTCGAGCAGGAACGCGAGACCGACCACGGGACCGAAACCTCCGAGGTCTGCTGGCGCTGTGAGACGCCGGTCGGCCGGCGGGAACTCGCCCAGTGGTTTTTCACGATCACCGACTACGCGGAAGAACTCCTCGACGGGCTCGACGACCTCGACGGCTGGCCCGAAAGCGTCCGGGAGATCCAGCGCAACTGGATCGGCAAGCGAACGGGCGTCGAACTCCCGTTCGAGGTGGCCGACTACGGCGACGTCGCGGTGTTCACGACCCGCCTGGACACCGTCGCTGGCGCCACCTACCTCGCCGTCTCGCCGGGCCACGACCTGGCAGAACACCTGGCAGACGACGACCCGGACGTCGCCGACTTCGTCGAAACGGCCGCGTCGGGCCACGGCGACCTCTCGGGAATCGAAACCGACGCGACCGCGACGAACCCCGCCACCGGCGAGGAGATACCGGTCTACGTCGCCGACTACGTCCTCGACGACGTCGGGACGGGTGCCGTCATGGGCGTCCCGGCCCACAACGAGCGGGACCACGCCTTCGCCCTGGAACACGACGTCCCCATCGAGCAGGTGGTCGAACCGGTCGACGGCGAGGCGAATCTGCCGGCCGAACCGTTCACCGGCGACGGCATGCTCGTCGAGAGCGGCGAGTACGACGGCCTGGCGAGTTCGGCCGCCAGAGAGCGGATGCAAGAGGACCTCCCTGCAGAACCGGCGACTACCTACCGGCTCCGAGACTGGCTCATCTCCCGCCAGCGCTACTGGGGCACGCCGATTCCGGTCGTCCACTGCGAGGAGTGTGGCCCGGTGCTCGTTCCCGAGGAGGACCTCCCCGTCGAACTCCCCGAATTCGTCCAGACGACCGGGAACCCGCTGGAAGCGATCGATTCGTTCGTCGAGACGGAGTGCCCCGAGTGTGGCGGCCCCGCCGAGCGAGAGACGGACACGATGGACACCTTCGTCGACTCCTCGTGGTACTTCCTGCGGTTCCTCTCTCCCCACCTCGACTCGGCCCCGTTCGACTCCGAGGTCGCAAACGAGACGCTTCCGGTGGACGTTTACGTCGGCGGTGAAGAACACGCCGTCCTCCACCTGCTGTACATCCGCTTTTTCACCCGGGCGCTGGCCGACCTGGGACTGCTCGACCGGCGAGAACCGGTCGAACGGCTCGTCAACCAGGGGACCGTGCTCCACAGCGGCGAGAAGATGTCCAAGACGAAAGACAACGTCGTCAGTCCCCACGAGTACGGCGCAGAAACCACCCGGTTGTTCGTCCTTTCTGCGGCCCATCCCGAACAGGACTTCGAGTGGACCGCCAAGGACGTCTCCAGCGCCTACGACCTCCAGCAGACTATCTACGACGTGGTCGTCGACTACACTGACGACCCTGTCGGCCGGGAGGGGCGCGAGCCAGAGCGTGGCTCGTCCGGCTCGACCGGGGAGCGTCGCGACCCGGGAGAGCAGCAGGCCCACGACGAGTTCGTCGCCAGGGAGATAGACCGGACGATCCGGTCAGCGACCGACCACTACGAGCGGTTCCGGTTCCACCGCGCCACGTCGGAGATTCGGGGGCTGGCCGGGCTACTCCGACAGTACCTCGAGTACGAGACGCCGAACGAAGCGGTGTACCGACGGGGGCTCCGGGTGATCACCCGACTCATCGCCCCGATGACGCCCTATCTGGGTGAAGAGTGCTGGAACCGCCTCCGCGGCGACGGCCTCGTCGTCGACGCAGACTGGCCGGAACCCGAAGCCGACGTCGACGAGTACGCGAGCGAACGGCGCCTGGTCGAGCGTCTCAGGGCAGACGTCCGGGACATCTTCGACGTGGCGAACATCACCGACGCCGAGACGATCGAGGTCGCGCTGGCGCCGACCTGGAAGTACCGTGCCTACGAGATCGCCCGACAGACCGACCCCGACGCGGCGCTCGTCGGGGAAATACTGGACGACGATGCGGTGCCGAACACCGACGGCGCACGTGAATACGCCGAATCGCTCCAGGACCGTCGGAAGGGCCTGGAACCCGTACTCGACCCCGAGGCCGAACTGGCCGAGTTAGAGCGGGCCGCGTGGCTTCTCCGTGACGAGTTCGACGCCGACGTGGTGGTCAGCCGGGCGTCGGAGGGCGACCTGGCGGAGAAGGCGCGGCCGGGCAAGCCGGCGATCCACGTCCATTGAGAGGCCCACATCGAGGGGGCCGTCGCTCGGCGGTCGAAGAAAGGGAGAAGGGCCGGTCCGGTCAGTTGGAGGTCGACTCGGACTCGGTGTCGGTGTCGGACGACGAACTCGAGGTCGACGACGTGCTGGATTCGGTGCTCGCGTCGGAGTCGGACTCGCCGAGGGTGCTCCCCTCGCTGCTCGAGTCGACCTCGCCCTCCTGCATTTGCTGGAGTTCCTCCTCGACTTCCTGTCGTCCCTTCTGGAACTCACCCATCGCCTGGCCGGTCGACCGGGCGAGTTTGGGAATCTTGTTGGCGCCGAACAGCAACACGGCGATCAGCAGGATTACGATCAGTTCCGGCCCACCGGGGACGCCGGGTACGAACAGTACGGGTAAGCTCGTCATTGCTACCTCCATCTTGCCAACATCACATTATAGGCCTTTTGCTCTCAGCGGTAGTAGCACCCGCCACCATCCGGCGATCGAATCCGCGAGTCACAACACACATTTCCGTCTCCTCCCAAGTCCGGCCGATGACACGCGACGGCGACCGGGCGCCTGACTTCACGGCTCCCCTGGCCTACGGCGATGTCGACGAGATCACACTCTCTGACCGGATCGAGACGGACGCTCCCGTCGTGCTCGCCTTCTTCCCCGGGGCCTTCACCGAAGTCTGTACGGACGAAATGGTCACGTTTCAGGAACGCCTCGACGACCTGGACGGCGTCGACGCGACACTCTACGGCGTCAGCGTCGACACGCCCTTCGCGCTCAACGCCTTCCGCGACGACCTCGGGGTGGACTTCGGGATGATCAGCGACTCGAACCGGGACCTGATCGAGGCGTACGACGTCGCGATGGATTTCGACCACATCGGACTCGACGACGTGGCCAAGCGTGCCGTCTTCGTCATCGACGACGACGGCGTCGTCTCCTGGTCGTGGGTCGCGGCGGAACCTGGCATCGAACCGGACTACGACGACGTCGTGGAGGCAGCCGCTGACGCCGCGTGACACCGCTACGCTGCGAGCGAGAGCGATCCTGGCTGACAGTTCAGCGAGGCTAGCCCTTTTCTCCGTGGCAGACCTCACGTGGACCGATGAGCGACGTCACTGACGACGCCGACGCCAACGACGCCAGCGTTCGCGAGGACGACGGCGGGCGTATCTACGACCCGACAGACGACCACGCCTTCCCCGACGACCGCGTCAATGCCGTCCTGGACTTTGTCGCGGACGACGAGGAGATTCAGGCCTACCTCGAGGCACAGAACGTGAATCCGGTCACCAGAAAGCGGTACAACGACCACGGTTCGAAACACGTGTCCATCGTCCGGAACCGGGCGCTCTGTCTCTACGATCTTCTCAAGCTCGGCGGCGTCGAGTTCAACGGCGCCAGCGACCAGGGTCTCGAGGAAGCCGACGAAGCCGTCATCGTCGCCCTCGCCGCGACGTTGCACGACATCGGACACGTCGTCCACCGTGACGAACATCCGTACTACTCCATTCCGCTCGCCGCCGACGTCCTCGACAGGATCCTTCCCGAATTTTACGACACCAGCGAGACCGTCCGGATGAAAGGCGAGGTGCTCCACGCCATCCTCTGTCACCACACCCCGGAAACGCCGCTGACGCTCGAAGCCGGCGTCGTTCGCGTCGCAGACGCCCTGGACATGGAACACGGCCGGTCGCGGATTCCCTACGCCCAGGGTGGCAGGGGCATCAACACCGTCTCCAGCCAGGCGATCGAACGCGTCACCCTGGGGGAAGGCGACGGCCAGCCGGTGATGGTGGAAATCGAGATGGCCAACGCGGCAGGCGTCTACCAGGTCGACAACCTCCTGAAGGCCAAACTGCGTGACTCGGGCCTGGAAGACCTGGTCCGCATCGTCGCCGTCAACACGAAAGAGGGCGCCGACAACATCGTCGAACGGATCGAACTCTAGTCCGGTTGACTTTCACGCCGGGTACGCTACTCCTGTTGTAGACGTTCGTCGCCGTGCCGGTTGCGCAGGTCGTCAAGGTATTCGCGCTGTTCCACCAACCGAGGGGTCCGTTCTCCGAAGGTGTGTTCGAAGATCTGGGCCGGGTCTGGTTCGTACGCCTCGGCCTCGTCGACCAGTTCGTCGACGGCCTCGCGTGCTTCGTCCTCGACGGCGTCGATCTGCTCGTCGTCCAGCAGGCCACGGTCCCGGAGGAACGTCTCCATGCGCGGAATCGGGTCTTTCTGCCGCCAGCGTTCCACTTCCTCGTCGTCCCGGTACACCGACGGGTCGTCGACGGTCGTGTGGGGCCCGAGCCGGTACATTTCGGCCTCGATCAGCGACGGCCGCGGCTGTTCGTCGTCCGTGTCTTTTGCCCGCTCGACGGCCGCTTTCGTCACCTGGTAGACCGCCAGCGGGTCCATCCCGTCGACCTGGACACCGGGAATGCCGTAGGCGTCGCCGCGCTGGGCGAACGTCGCTGCAGCGGTCTGGCGGTCCCGGGCGATCGAGATGGCGTACTGGTTGTTGTTACAGAAGAAGATGGCCGGCACGTCGAAGACGCCGGCGAAGTTCAGGCCCTCGTGGAAGTCGCCTTCCGACGTCGCGCCATCACCGAAGTGACAGATGAACGCCCGGTCGTCGCCCTTCAGTTTCGCCGCCCACGCGAGACCGGTGGCGTGGGGCAGGTGACTCCCGATAGAGATGTTGATCGGGAAGATGTGCCGGTCAGCGAGCCACTCGTTGCCGACCTCGTGGCCCATCCAGTACAGCAAGTACTCGTGGGACATCCCCCGGGCCGCGACGGCGCCGTGTTCGCGGTACTGGTAGCTAACCCAGTCGTCCTCGGCCAGGGCGTGGGTCGACGCGACCTGGGCGGCTTCCTGGCCGGCCAGCGGCGGGTAGGTCCCCATCCGGCCCTGGTGGTGGAGCGACGTCGCCCGCTCGTCGAGGACCCTGGCGAACCGCATCTGCTCGTACATCGTGACGAGCACGTCGTCAGATAGGTCCGGCACGCTGGCCCCGGGGAGGACCGTCCCGTCGTCGTCCAGGACCTGCACCGGCCAGTCCTCCCTGTCGGCCGCAAACCCCGCTCCTGTCATACGGCGGTACTCGAACGCCCGTGTGAAAACCCTGTCGCAGTCCCACACGATTCGACTTCAGTCGGGTGGTTCGCAACGGTTTTGT
This sequence comes from uncultured Halobacteriales archaeon, assembly GCA_964523745.1. Lineage (GTDB taxonomy): Archaea > Halobacteriota > Halobacteria > Halobacteriales > Haloarculaceae > CAZGAX01. The sequence continues at coordinate 8,885 of CAZGAX010000066.1, forward strand.
ATCGCCACGCCAAACCATGTGTATGGTTAACACGCCGGCCGACAGGTCCCCCGACTCGTCGGAGAGTGCCGCCCCTCCAGACAAGGCCGTTCGTCCAGCCAGTTCGTCGGACGTGGCCGGCGGTCTCGACGCCCTCCGGTCGAAACTGTCTGCGATGGGCAGCCGACTCCGTCAGGCGCTCACGAGTCTGTTCACCGGCGAATCGCCAGATGGTGTCCGATCAGGGCGTGAGAGAAACGGCGGGAAAAACGCCGACGACGAGGCAAGGTCCGACATCTTGGGGTCCACCGGACAGTCGAGATCGCCGTCGCGGCCGGTCGACGCGGACGGCGATGGGGATGACGATAGGGCTGGGTCGAGGGGCGTGACGACGCTCGCCGTGGCCGACGCTCCCGCCGACCCGCCGGAGCACCCGAAGGCCGTTCGGCTCAAGGCCGAACGAACCGGTGACTCCCTCTCCCTCTCGGAGCCCGGCAATCCCGAGGCCTACGTCTCCTCGACCGAGTGGGTTCCGCTGGAACGGTAGGGACGATACCGGGCTGCGCTTACATACTGAGGGTCAGCGCCGGCGGTTCGGCTTCGGCAATGCGGAGGCGGACGCAACTGCCGCCGAGGTCACTCCGCTCGAAGCTGAGTTCGCCGTCGGCGGCGATCACGATCCAGTTGACGAGCCAGAGGCCCAGGCCCTCGCTGTGACTCAGCGGCGTTTCCTCGTTCGTCGAGATGACAGTCACTTCGTGGTCGGGAATGCCGGGTCCGTCGTCGACGACGTCGATGACCACGTCGCTGTCTTCGTCGTCAGGCGCCGACACGCGGACTTCGATGTTCGGCGTCTCGTGGTCGGCGTGTTCGATCGCGTTGCGAAGCAGTTCCTCGATTGCCATCTCGAATTCGTCGGGGATCCGAACCCAGGCCGAGTCCGGCATGTCGGTCGACAGGTTTGCCTCGGGGTGTTCGGACTCGATACCGGTCGCAGTCTCCCAGATGACGTCGGTCACGTCGATCGGATGTTTCTCCGGCGGCCACTCCTGGAGGAGGTCGTGAATGTCCCTGGCCTTCTCGCTCTGTGCGACGAGTTTGTCAGACGTCTCCTGGATCTTCGCGGCGTAGGGCAGTACGTCCTCGTCGTCGACGACGTCCTCGATGACCTCCGCGTAGCCCTGGATGACGTTCAGCTTGTTACTGAGGTTGTGCCGGAGGACGCGACTGAGAACCGCCCGTTCCTGCTGGCGGCGCCGGCGGTCCGAAATGTCCCGGGCAGAACCGACGATGCCGATAAACTCGTCGTTGAACTCGAGGGCAGCGAAGTTCACTTCGACGGGGAGTTCGTCGCCGTCTGCCGTGTGTAACGTCGATTGCCAGGTGTGACTTCGCTGCGTGGAATCCTCGCTCAGCATCTCGGTGATGCGTTCGTGGCGCTCGGCCATCGCGTCGGCTTCGAGGACGAGAGACGTACTCGAACCCAGGAGCTGGTCGCGGGAGTATCCGGTGAGTTCCTCGTAGGCCTCGTTGACTAACACGTACCGGCCGTCGGCGTCGAGCATGTACAGTGCGTCCTTTGCCTGCTCGACGACCATCTTGTACTCCTCGAGTTGCTGTTCGGGCGTCTTGCTTGCCGGGTGACCACGGAACGTCTCGTCGGTTTCGGGGCGAGGAGCCGACTCGTGTCGGGCGAGTTTCTTCGGGTCGTCGACATCGACGTCCTGCCACTTGAGGACGATTCCCTCCGATTCGACGAGGTTGTGGTTCAGCATAAACCGCCAACCGTGGTCGGAGATGCCGTAGAACCGATGGGGCAAGTCCGGCTCGCGTTCTGATTCCGGGAGTACCACTTCCTCGACGATGCCCTCGTCGGTGAGTCCCGTGAGGTAGTCGTCGAGTTCCTCGGCGCTCAGTTCCGGACAGAACTGGGATATTTCGAACCGCGTCGGGAGCTGATGGGTGTGCTCCAGTATGACGTGGAGTATCCGGAAGCGGTGTTTCTCCGTGATGAAGTGATGCAGTTCCCGTTCCGTTCTCATTGTTAGCGACCGTGCCCCAGCCTGATGTGGTGTATACGGTGAACCGGGAAATAAATCAATCGACAACTAAATAACATCAGTTTGATGAGTACGACGCCGGCCCGCATCCGGCCGGCCGCCACAGGATTTATACAGTGTGATAATATTCGGTTAGGATACAGCATGGCCCAGGCCGAGACCGAGTCCGAGGAGTTGGTCCAGGCGGCGTTCGAGGCGACGATGTCGGCCGGCGACCTCGACGCCGTCGAGACGTTCTTTTCGTCGGACCTCGATTACTACCGTTCCTCGGGAGAACTCGCTGGCCGGGGTGACCTGACGAGCGACATCGAGATGTTCCACCAGGCGTTCCCGGACCTCGAAGGCGAACTAACCCGACTGATCTCCCAGGAAGAGAAGGTTTCGTTCATCTACAAACTCCGGGGGACTCACGAAGGGCAGTTCGAGGGGATTCCGCCGACCCACAAGGCCATGGAGGCGAAGGGAGCAGCGATCGTACGGATCGATGACGACGAAATAACCGAGTATCGGCTGGTCTTCGACAATCTCGGGATGTTAGAGCAGCTGGGCGTCCTCGGGGAGTGACCGGAACAGCGAACCTTTGCGGTCCGGGAGGACGCCGCTGCAGGCCTAAAAACCCCCGCTGTGGAAGGTTTCAAGTACCTCCCCCCGAATCGGTTTAGCGACGAACGCCATGGTCTCCGACGGGGATTCGAACGTGGAGGGAGCGGAGAACGACCCGCCCTGGCGAGAGAGTGCGACGACCGACACCGCAGAGCGTCTCGGTCGGTCGATGGAGGAGATCATGAACGGCCGGGAAGTCGACGCCGTCGACCGGTACCACTCGTCCGACCTCGATTACTACCGTTCGTCGGACGAACGACTGGGAAGAGAGTCGCTGAAAGACGACATTCGGATGTTCCTCAGCGCGTTTCCCGACCTCGAAGCCACCGTCGAGGAGGTGCTTGCCGACCATCCCGACGGAAACGTCGTCGCGCTCCGCTACCGTATCGAGGGTACCCACGCCGGAACGTTCGAGAACATTCCTCCCACCGACGAGTACGTCGAAGCCCAGGGCATCGCGATGGCGCACTTCGACGGCGACGAGATAGTCGAGTTCAGCCTCGTCTTCGACAATCTCGGCATGCTTCAGGACCTCGGCCTGGTGAAGTGACGCCAGGCCGCCACGTTTGTTCTCGCGGATTTCGCCTGCGTAGATCGAGGACGGCCACGACTACCGGCCACGACTACTGGCTGTGACTACGGCGTCGGTTGCTAGATACAGTTCGTGTAGCTACCGAGGCCGAGAGGACTTCCGATTGAAACTTGAACAGTGCCTCAACCGATGGTCGTCCTTCCCCTCCTGTTTGGCATCGGTACGGCCCTCCCCCTCGTTGCCGGTGCCATCATCGGAATTTATCTCGAGGTACCCCGAACCGCCGTTGCCGCGTTACTCGCTTTTGCATCAGGGTCCCTCATTACGGGGTTGGCATTCGAGTTGTTCGAGCCGGCGTTCCGGTCTGCGGGACTCGTCCTCACCACCGCTGGGCTCTTCGCCGGGACCGGGTTGTACGTCGTTGTCAAGTACCGCGCCGGGTCGGGGGCAGGTCCCAGTGGATACCCGTTGCTCGCAGCCGTCATTTTCGATGGACTGGCCGAGAACGTTACTCTCGGCGTGGCAATCGTGGGTGGGAGCATCGACGGACCGTTCGCCATCCTGGTCGGGATTGCCTCGAACAATCTTCCCGAAGCGATCGGCGGTGCGAAGGGGATGGTCGAGAACGGAACGTCCGTACTCCCGACTCTCCTCATCTGGACGGCGACAGCGACCGGATTGGCGCTGGCGGTGGTCGTCGGGTACGCCGTATTCTCCGGTGTTGGCGCGACGACGCTGGCATTCATCCGGGCCACGGGAGGCGGTGCCGTTCTCGCGTCCCTCGCCATCGAAATCATGCCAGACGCCTACGAAGCCGGAGGACCGGCTGTCGCGTTTTCTACTGCCGCTGGATTCCTCGTCACGTTCGTATTCGTTTGAGGATGCGTTACTTTCGATGCACGTGTCGGGGAAGGCGGACTGCGTCCGTACGAGCCGAGGTCAGAGACCTCACGCCCCACGTTCGTTCCCCGCAAAATGCGCCGGCCGGGATTTGAACCAGAGGAAGGAATGAACGCTCCCTCCGGTCGCTGCGCCTTCCTTCCAGGGCTCAAATCCCGTCTGTGTTACATTGCCTCCTCACGGCTCGCTCGTCGCTTCCTCGCGGCTTCGCCGCTCGCATACCGAGACTCTCCTTCCGGTCGAGTCTCGCACCGCTCCTCACTCGCGTTTTCGGAAGCAATGCGCCGGCCGGGATTTGAACCCGGGCCATGAGCTTGGAAGGCTCAGGTCCTACCACTAGACCACCGGCGCGCTGTCACACTACACCCCGCAGTTGCCCACCGTCGATTAAGGGCGTTTCCCTTCGACCCGGGCGTAGCAGTTCCCGCTAGACAGGAAGCTTTCGGCCACCTCGAGGTCGCTCGCCGCCAGGTCTGCATCGAACTCCGCCGGAGCGTAGATGTGGTAAAACCGCTGGCGGGTTTCGCCGCCGGGCAGCGTCCACTCGACGGTCGTATCGAACCCCTCCTCGGCGTCGGGGTCGGCGTCGAACCGGTCGGCTGCGGTGCTCCAGGCGCTGACCAGGGCTTGCCCACCGGGATCGAGGACCCGGGCCAGTTCGTCCAGACTCCGGCGGCGGGTCTCGCGGTCCGGGAGGTGGTGCAGCGTGGCGACGTAGACAGCCACGTCGACGGTTTCGTCGCCGAACGGCAGTGCGGCAGCGTCACCCTGCAGCAGGTCTGCTGTCCACCCGTCCTCGGCCATCCGAGCGACTGCTCGCTGGAGGAGTTCTCGGCTCACGTCGAGGCCGACGACGCGGTCGACGGCACGGGCGAGAACCGCCGCGTGGCGGCCGTTGCCACAGCCGACGTCGAGTCCCACACGCCCCCCAGGGCAGTCGTCGACGAAGGACTCGACTTCCGGCCAGGGAAACTCCCGCGTCTGGTCGAAGTGTTCGGCGATGTCGTCGTAGATCCTCCGTACCTCGCCGGGCTTGCGAGCGTCGTCGACGTCGGCGGGGTCCGGCATCCGTCAGGTCTCGCCGCTTTCCGGACAGGTGTTGTTGGTGAACCACCGGATCTGCTCGCCGTCGCGGAGTCGAAGCTGTACTGACATGCACTCGCCGCTTACTTCGGCGGCCACGAGGTCCATCGTCCGCCAGGCGTCGGAGTCTCCGACCCGGGCGTCGACGAAATATTCGGCGTGCTCGTCGGACCACGTAGGCTCGACCTCGACGCGGCCCGGGCCACTCCCCGCGTGGTTGGCGGCAGGTACCTCGTAGGTCTCGTGGTGGACGACATCGTCGCCGCGCCGCACCCGGAGTTCGACCTCCTGGGCGCTGCCACGGTCGTTGATGATGAAAATCGTGCCGAGGCGGGGGAATTTCGGGCCGCTGTCGATGGACGTGAACGAACAGCCCGCCAGTAGTCCGGCGGCAGGGGCGGCGACACACGTGCCGAGGAATCCGCGTCTGTTCATCAGTCGTAGGACTCGGGGTAGGCCTCGCGGAGGAGGTCCCGCCGAGCGGTGAGTCGTTCCCGGACCGGATCGATGACCTCCGAGACGTACTCGCCGGCGGCGCTTTTGAGGTCTGCCGGGTGGAGTTCCTCGCTGACGAAGTCGGCTTCCAGGGAGTCGTAGTCCGCGTAAACCAGGTCCCCACCGTATTGCTCGGGCCGCTCGACGACGAAGTCCTCGCCGCGCTCTTCGAGGACAGGGAAGACGAGGTGGTGGACGTACTCCAGGACGCCGTTGCCCTCGACCTCGCCCATCGGACAGTAGGCGTCGTTGATCTTCTCTGCGACCTCCTCGGGGGAGTCGGTGAGATTGACCTTCGAAGTCTCGTCAGAGGCGCTCATCTTGCCTCCGGAGAGCCCCGACAGGAGGGGGGCGAAGAGACAGACGGGAGACTCACCGCCGTGGTCGGGAAGAATCTCCCGGGAGAGCATGTAGATGCCCCGCTGGTCGATGCCGCCGTAGGCGATGTCGGCGTCGAGCGCTTTCACGTCGAGGCTCTGCATCAGCGGGTAGATGAGCCCGCCGAGGTTGGGGCTCTCAGACTCCCGGACGACCTCGCTTGCAGCTCGCTGGGTCCGGGCGATGGTGGTCTCGGCGGCCATCCGGTACATTTCCAGGGTGTAGTCCTCGTCCAGCTGGTAGTCCGTGCCCCGGACGAAGGTCACGTCGTCGGGGTCCGCGCCGGCTGCCTCGATCATCCCTTCGATGGCCTCGCGGTAGTACTCTGAGCGGGCGTCCAGCAAGTCGAAGGGACTCTTCTCGTCGTCGAGGTGGGCGTGGAGGTCGGCGATCAGCACCGTGACCTCGAGTCCCGCGTTCAGGAAGTCGGCCAGCTTGCGCATCGTGGTGAAGTGGCCGATGTGCATCTCGCCGGTAGGAGCGTAGCCGATGTAGGCCGACGGGGAATCGTCGTCGAGTAGGTCCGCAAGCTCCTCCTCGGTCACCACCTCCTCGGTGTGTCGCGTGATCAGCTCCAGCTGGTCGGCCGTGGTCATGCTTCGGATTCCCGCGTGGGAGGAAATAAACCGTTTGGAAGGGAGGCGAACCTCGTGAACGGTACTCCGTCCTCGTGTCCTTCGGTAGCACTGAACGAGAACTGCGGGAGGTCGACCCTCTCGTTCGGTCCTCGGCAGGGCCGGCGTAGACTCGTTCATCCCGTGGTTCCGACCTGGCTGCGAGTAACCTCGGCCCTTTCCAGTTGCACGGTGGATACGCTGTCAATTACTTTCCGGCGGTGACCTGACACTGCGGTCGATTAAGCATTCAGTCCGACTGACTCGTTCGCGGACCGACGCGGCCGAACCAGGGAAGCCACTGTTATGACCTCGGACAGCAACCAACCGAATCTCGTCCAGCCAAACGAACAGCCGTCGGTCGAGCCACTCGTCAGCGAGTTCCCGGACGAAGCGGACGTCCAGCCGACGTCGGCCGGAGACCTGGCGTACAAGACGTACGTCCCAACGGGATACGACGAGTCGCCCGTCCCGCTCGTCGTGATGCTCCACGGCTGTCTTCAGAACCCGACGGACTTCGCCACGGGGACTCGGATGAACGAAATCGCCGAACGGGAGACGTTCATCGTCACGTATCCCAAACAGGAACGGTCGCGGAACATGGCCTGTTGCTGGCGGTGGTTCGAGGACGCACAGACCACCCGGGACGAAGGCGAGGTAGCGATGATCGCCGACCTGACTCGCCGCCACGTCGAGGACTACCACGTCGACGAGGAGCGGGTGTTCGCCGCGGGCCTCTCGGCCGGCGCCGCCATGGCTGCAAATCTCGTCGTGGCGTATCCGGAACTGTACACTGCCGTTTGCATCCACTCGGGACTCGGCTACGACGCCGCGGAGAACCAGGACGAGGCCGTCGAGGTGATGGACCACCCGGACCGCTACGACCCGCAAGCGAAGGGTAGCCAGGCGTTCGAGTCGATGGGAGAACGGTCCCAGATCATTCCAACGATCGTCTTTCACGGGAACCAGGACGAGACAGTCGACCCAGCCCACGGGAGTCACGCGGCAGAACAGGCCACACAGATGAACGACCTGACGACCGACGAGCGGGACACAGACGTCGTGGACTACGAGGCGGACAAAGTCGTCACCGGCGAGTCGGACGGCGCACCCATCTCTCGTCGCTTCACTCGGTCGGAATACCACGGGTCACGGGGACGGCCGCTCGTCGTGAAGTACGTCGTAGACGAGATGGGTCACGCCTGGTCGGGAGGTGGGATGGGCGGGTCGTTCGTCGACCCGTTCGGGCCGAATGCCAGCGAACTCGCCTGGCAGTTCTTCGAGTCTCACGGTGAGCCACTCGGACCCATCGCCGACGCAGATACCATCGTCGCGTCCGTCGGCGAGTCGGTCTCGCTCTACGGCGGTGGGTCCTACGACCCCGACGGGAACGTTGTCCGGTACGTCTGGGACCTGGACGACGGGACGACGAAGACCGGGTCGACTGTCACGCACAGCTACGACGATCCCGGCGAGTACGACGTCACGCTCACCGTCGAGGACGACAGCGGTGCCATCGACACGGACGGTCGTCGCGTGATCATCGAACCGGAGTAAGCCCGCCTCGAATTTACTTTCGCCGTCTGGCACGGCTTTACTACCGGTAGACGAATCGAGTCGGTCGATGGTGACGGTAGCTCCGGACCCCGGGCTGCCGGCAGACAGATGGATACGACGACTCAGCGAGAACTCGCACGAACCTTCCGTGATCGCCACACAGACTCGGATTCAGGGCCGCTCGTTCTCCCGAATTCCTGGGACGCTGCAAGTACGCTGATGTACGAAGCAGCAGGGTTCGAAGCCGTCGGAACGTCCAGCGCCGGTATCGCCGCCGCGTCCGGCGTCCCCGACGGAGAACACCTCTCCCGTGACGAGATGCTGGCCGTCGTAGGGCGAATCGCCGAGAGCGTCCGGATCCCGGTGAGCGCCGACGTCGAGGCCGGCTACGGGGAGACGCCCGAGGAAGTAGCCGAGACGGTGCGGAAGACGATCGAAGCGGGAGCCGTCGGCATCAATCTCGAAGACGGCACCGACAGCGCAGAGGGCCCGCTCGTCGATACGGCACGACACGCAGAGAAAATCCGTGCTGCTCGCGCCGTCGCCGACGAGGCGGACCTTCCGCTCGTCGTCAACGGCCGAACGGACGTTTTCTGGCGTAACGTCGGTGACGAAGCCGACCGCGTCGAGCGAGCAATCGAGAGAGCAAATGCGTACTACGAGGCCGGAAGCGACTGTCTGTTCGTTCCGGGCGTGACGGATCCCGCGGACATCGAGGCACTCGTGGCGGGACTCGACGGCCCGCTGAACGTCCTCGGCGGACCCGGCGCACCGTCGATACCCGAACTCGAGGAACTCGGCGTCGCTCGGGTGAGCGTCGGTTCGGGGCCGATGCGTGCTACACTCGGCTATCTACAGGCCATCAGCGGGGAACTCCGCGACGACGGGACGTATCACTGCATGGAGAACGCCGTTCCTTACGGTGACCTGAACGAGATGCTCGAAAAATCGTCCGACTGACTCGCCGGCAACTCAGTACGGACTCGCCTGGCGCTGCCGGTGGACGATACCCTGCATGTTGGCGGCCTGGCCGGTGAACTCCCGGAGTGCCTCGGCCGTGTCGCCGTCGCCGAGGACCATCGGGCGACCTTCGTCGCCACCCTCCCGAATCGCGGGGTCGAGCGGAATCTCACCGAGGAACGGCATCTCCACGTCGTCGGCCAGTTGCTTGCCGCCACCCTCGCCGAAGATGTCGTGTTCGCTGCCGCAGTCCGGGCAGACGTAGCCGGACATGTTCTCGACGATGCCCAGGACGGGGGTGTCGTGGCGACCGAACATCCGGAGGCCCTTCCGGGCGTCGTCGAGGGCGACTTCCTGGGGCGTCGTGACGATGACGGCGCCGGTGACGGGGACGCTCTGGAGGAGGGTCAGCTGGGTGTCGCCGGTGCCCGGCGGGAGGTCGACGACCATGTAGTCCAGCGTTCCCCAGTCGACGTCCTCCCAGAGCTGGGTGAGGACGTTGTGGACCATCGGGCCGCGCCAGATGACCGGGTCGTCCTCGCCGACGAGGAAGTCCATACTCATCAGCTTCATGCCGAACTGCTCCGGCGGGATGATGACTTCGTCCTCGGTGGCCTGGGGCGGTTCGTCGGCGTCGACCATCCGGGGGACGTTCGGGCCGTAGATGTCGGCGTCGAAGAGGCCGACGCG
>CAZGAX010000067.1:0-18720 GCA_964523745.1 uncultured Halobacteriales archaeon
CGGACGTCGACGAGATAGCGGCGGAACTAGACGCACTCGGACGGGTCGTGACCGAAGTGCTGGAGAACGACTACCTGCTACGCGACGACGATGACGAGCAGTTCGGATTCTTCGCCGAGGAGTACACCGGAGACGACCCAGCGGACGAGGAGTGAACCCTGATACGGCGAGGCGGCCCGAAACAGGTGGTAGAACGGCCGAGTGCCTGGTCTGTATCCACTTTCTCGTCCCCCGGTAGAGCCAGACGTTTGGCCCGGTCTCCGGGTGACGGTCGCCCTGGACTCCCGATTACAGCAGGTTCGGCCGCACCTCCTCGAGTTTCGCCCGGACTTTCGACTGCCAGTTCGCCTCGGCAGTTTGCTCGTCCGAATCCGAATCCGCATCCCGGGCGGTGGTCGGATCGAGGTACAGGTACGGGAACACCTGCCTCGCCGGTCGACCGAGTTCGATCGTCCCGCGAGACTTGTCGTAGTCGATAATCCCCGCGTCGTCCATCTTCGGAAGATGGACCTGATAGAGGGCGACGTACACCCGTTTGCGCTGGTCGGCCGACAGTTCGGCCACGGTAACGTCGTTTTCTATCGCCGCGACGTGTTCCGCGAGCGGTCCGAGCGTTGCTTCCCCCTCGTTCTCGTCAAGATACTTGAGAACCTCTCTGCGTCGTGATACGGAGAGGATGTCGAAAAGCACGTCTTTCGGCAATCGGTCCGGGTGGTCCGTCGGTTCGGAAGTCGATTCGTCCGCTGGTCGTTGGTCGGTCGGTTCACATGACACGTCTGAAGTCGCGTGTTTTGTCTGTGATAGAGACGATAGCATCGTGTTACTACCCCTCACGATCGGTGTTCTGAGGGCAATACCAACTAGACAGTCCCGCACTCATATTAAGAAACTAACTGTTTGTTGCTCCCGGTTCTATCAATAATAATATACTACCCGATCTTTAGTGAATATATACACACGTCTTCGGGCCCCCGACGTGCGAACCGTCCTGCTGCCACGCCCACTAGCCCTCTGAAATCACGGTTTCAGGCCTTCTCGTGGGATCGGACTGGTTCCCTTGTCGTGTTCGTTGATAGCGACAACTATTGCGCCAGTCGTCGCACCGAATATCGAGCGCTGAAAATAGTAACTTCTCGTCGGCTCGACATACTTCTCGGTATGGAACTCGACGACGAGAATTCTCCGAGCGACCTCGTTCCGCTCGGCACCCTCGTGTTTCCTCTGCCGTCCGTCGAGCGACAGCACCGGAACACGCGTGTCGCCGGAACGATGCCGAACGCTGCCCCTCGTCGAGACGGTCGCGTGCAGGCCGCCAGCTACGCCGGCGCATCGAGCCATGGTCCGCGGGTCGGCCACGGTTTCGGATAGGACTTGAGTCGGCAGAGGGATGGCAGGATGGCCGGTCCGATCTACGCCTCCGGTCGCAGCCGCGACCCGAGCCACGTCCCGAGGGCGAGGCCGTAGACGACGTGACTCACCAGGAAGACCCAGCGCTCGTCGGCGTCGAGGTCCATCTCCAGGAATCCCTCCAGGATGACGCGGCGGCCGACTGCCGACAGGCCGATCCCGTAGAGACTGCCCAGGAGGGCGCCCCGGCGCTCCCGCTGGACAGTCGTGGCGCGGGCCACCCGGTCGAACAGCGCGGCGAACCCGACGCCTCCACAGGTACCGTACAGGAGATGGAGCGCCAGCGCCGGGCCGGGGTAGTCGTCGGGGTCACCGTCTCCCACGAACCTGGCCCAGAATTCGGCCGTCGGTGGCAGCGAGTCGGTGACGGGTAACCGGAACAGCGTCATCACGGCGGTGGCGTGCAGGCCGGCGACGGCGCCCTGGGCGAGCCGTCGCATTGCGGGGACGGCGGCGCGGTCTTCGTCCGACCGGCGTGGCTCGGGAATCAGCTGCGTTCGGAGCTGATGTGCGTCCATCGGTGAGTCAGTCGAGATTCGCCGGCGCCACGGAAGTGCGGACGGCCGGCCCCTGACGGGATGGCGGTGGCCGAGCCGTCTCCGTGTCACGGAAGGTGACCGCCACGGTGACCGGCCGGCCGACGCGGGCCGACACCCGTCGCTGGAGTCGCCTGGCCAGGTCGGGATACTGCTGCCCGGCGGGCCGCGTCACGACGACGGACACCCGGTCGCCGCCGTTCAGGACCGCCGTCGGGCTAAAGCGCGCCTCCAGCGAGACCAGCGTGAGGCGGTCGTAGCGGGGCTCCGAGAGGACGTCCTCGACGGCTTCGCTCGCGGTCCGCTCGAAGGCGACGTGCTGGAGGGTGAGGTAGCCGAAACCGCCGACGGCGAGCACGAGGACCAGGACGGCGACCAGCGCCGGGCGCAACGACATCGGACTGCCCCGAGAGCGGGTGTCACGGCGACTGTCGTCGCCGGGCCGGTAGCCCAGCGCCCAGAGGCCGCCGACGCCGGTGAGGTTGATGGCCGCGGTGTTGACCGCCAGCAGAACCGCGGCGCCGGCGGCGATGCTCGACTCGCCCCAGGCGATGCCGATGCCGACGGCCGCGGCCGCCGGGATGAGCGCTGCCGCGATCATGACGCCGACAAGCGACGTCGGCACGGCGGTGGCCAGCGACAGGGCCGCGGCGACGCCGGCACCGACCGCGACGACGACCGACATGACGCCCGGCGAAACCCGCTGGTGGAGCTGGTCGAGGACCAGCGACGGGAGCGCCGGGGGGCCGATGCCGAGCCACTGGACGACCAGTCCGAAGGCCGCCGCCCCGACGACGGCCAGCGACAGGCCCAATACCTGGGCGCCCAGCCCCTCGCGGATCATCTTGCGGTCGTCGAAGACGGTCCCGACGCTGGTCTTCAGCGCGGAGCCGACCTGCGGCGCGATGACCATCGACCCGACGACGATCGCCGGCGCGTCGAGCAAGAGCCCCGCCGCGGCCACCGTCGCGCTGACCAGCGTCATCGTGTAGTAGATGGCCGACCGCTGGCCCATCTCCAGGGCCCGCGTCCGGAGTTCCGCCGGCGCGATGTCTTTCTCCTCTTCCTGCGTGTAGCGCTCCTCGAGGGACTCGAACGTCTCCGTTTCGACGGTCTCGGCGCTGGTCACCACCGTGTACTCGTTCTCGATTCCCGCCGCGTTCAGGTCCGCCAGCACTTTCTCGACCGCCGGCGTCGGCAGCGGGAACTGGACGACGGCGGCCGAGGACTCGCCGCCTTCCACCAGAACGACGTAGTCGACGTCTTCGTCGTCGAGGTAGCCGAAGACGGCGTCGCTGGCGTCCGGCGGGACCCGGGCGTAGATGACCCGCACACTCTCTGTTCGGTCGCCGTGGGGAAAAGGACCGGCGAGGGGTGGGAGTTGTCCGAAGTCTGACCGCCTCGAGGGGACTGCAACCCTTTTGGCGAATCCGTGCCACGAGCGCTCCATGGACGCTGCTCGGCGAGGTCTCCGCCGGTTGGGCTACCGACTCGGCGCGACGGCGCTTCGAACGGTCGAGCGTCTCACGCTGGAGACGGCGATCGTCCCCGGACAGCCGTCAGCCGTCGACTGCGTCGAGGGGACGGTCGAGACGCGCCACCGACGGACGCCGGTCGAGGTTTACGTACCTGATGGAGCCACAGATCGCGACGAGGCCGGCGACGCCCTTCCGCACTACCTCAACTTCCACGGCGGGGAATTCGTCTTCGGTCGGGCGGCCATGGACGCGGCGGCCTGTCGGTGGCTCGCGGACACCGTGGACTCAATGGCAGATAAAGTGGGCGAGTACAAAGACCGGAATATCGAGGTCGACATCATCTGGGCAGGTCCGCTTGAAATCCGATTCAACTAACCTGCCACCGCTCTTCTGACGCAGTCTACTGTATCTCTGTCGTCATCTCGAAACGACTCTTTACTTTGGGCTGTCTCGAATCCCGGGGAGGAGTCGAAACTGACTCTGACTTATCGCGACGATCGAGGCAGCGAGGATGAACCCCAACGGTGTGTAGCCGGTACGTCCATCGAGGAGACCGGGGAACCCGAGCACGTTCGTGGCTAGTATCAGGTACGAACTGCCCACCAGGATCCAGATGTGGGTATCGTGGACGGTGTCAACCTTGAGCCCGAACCAGAGTAGGATGCCCTGGCCGGCGATAACGAGCCCGTAGGTCCAGAGCATGAACACCCAGAAGAGAATCCCGGGTTCCATCGTCACTGACCCGGTCCCCAGGAACACCCGGGAGTAACTCTGCCAGAAAAGCCAGTGGAAATCGTTCGTCACTGCGGCGAACCCAAACACGAGCGAACCGACACCGACCACCGCACCCCTGATCCGGTTCCACGCCGCGGCCTGGTTTGTGTACTGGAGACAGAAATACAGCCAGGCCGGTGCGATGGCCGCGCCGACCGCGATACCCAACTTTCCCAGCAAGATACCATACTCGGGGCCGTTACTTTTCGGCACCCACAGTTCGATCAGTCCAGACACGACGATCCAGGCACCAGACGTAAGCAGGAGGATTCCGAACGCACGAGTTTCACTCCGATCCCGGGTTGTTAGTATCCAAACAGCGGCAGCGAGGAGCCCTAATCCGAACACGACGTAGAACTCTCCGGACACAAGACGCTCGATTTGGGACAACTGAATTACATTCATTAGTGTTCAAATTGCATCATCACTACTAAATCAATCTTTCCACCATTTGGGTGCATTGATGACTATATATCTATTCAATGCATGTATGTCAGCCTGCAGTACGTCTTCTGTACTCTTTGCTCTTAATCTATCCCACGTGTTGGGATAGACTAGTACAAGTATGGGCTACGTGACGATATACCACAGTCGAGATTCCGAGGTACGTGTGACGAGCCGTACGTCGAACGCCACGGCCAGGACGTGTGTCTCCCCGGCCCGCTCTTGGACGACCACGCCTCTATCCGCCCGGCAGGGGCCGAACTGCCGGTTTGGCCCCGATGGACAGTTTCGCGCCTCCCACGTCGCGGCGCGACTGGCGTTGTAGATCACCAGATAGGCCGTGCCCGCCGCGACCGCCGACCGATTGAGCGACTCGAGGCTGGGTGCCAGCCGGTCCCTGACGGTAGTGACGGCGGCTCGTCGGTCGCGCCAGGTGTAGTTTGCAGGGATCTCGTCGGTCGCAGACTCGACCGCTCCCTGGAGAGCCCGCTCGGCTTCCAGCGCTCGGTCCGGGGCGGGGGCCGTCACGTCGGCGTGGTAGCCAAGCTGGAGGTACGCGAGGACCATCGGGACGAGCGCCACGGCGATGGCGACGGCGGCCAACAGCACCATCTGGCTCCGCTCGTCGCTCGTCACACGTACCACACCCTGACTGTTACGTCGCCGTTGCCCGTCGCCACGGTCGCCACGCCGGTCTCTACGTCCGGCGGGACCGGATAGCCGACGGCGCCGTGTCGCGTCTCGACGCGGAACATGAGATTTGCCGGAAGGATCCGCTCGACGCGGCGTTCCAGCGCGTCGGCTTCCCGCTCGAATGCAGCCTCGGAGGCGGCAACCTCGGCCAGCCTGGTCTGTCCGCCGTGACTGGGTGGTTCGTTCGCCAGCAGCGTCACCGCGTCGGAAGCGTACGTATCGAGTTGCGGCGAGCGAGTGTCCGGCGGAGCAACCCCCAGCGCGAAGCCGAAGCTCACGCCGACGATGAGCATGACCCCGAGTGCTGCCTCTATCGTCGCCATCGGAAGCTGTCCCCGGTCCACCGCCGGGCCTCTCCCGTCTGCCGTCGAGTGCTCTCTAGCCATCGTCGGCCCTCCCTGCTGCGACTGTCACCGAGAGAACTGCCTTGTGAGTCCGCTCGACCGGGAACGTTACGGTGACGTCGCCGCGCTGGAGCGTGCCGTTCCCAGCGAACTCGAAGCGGGTCGTCTCCCGCCGGGAGAGGTCGACGGCGAAGCTTCCGTTCAGTCCCGAGGCGTTCCGGAGGACGACCCGGCCGTTCGCCCGGACGGCGGTGACGTTCGCCCCACCGGAGGGCCGGATAGCCAGCCTCGCTTCGCCGGTACGTCGAGGGAGCGTGACGGACCGAGTGCCACCGAACCTGGGCGTCACCGTCCGGCTGGACCGGTTCGCGACGAGGACCAGGCGTTCGACGGTCGTACCGCTGCCAGCGTCCCCATCGCGGACGAGGGGTCGGGAGTCCAGTCGGACCGAAACGGCCGCATCGGCCGGCAGTCCGTACCGATTCCGGAGCGTCGCGGGCGTCAGGCTCCCCAGTGCAGCGGCGTCGAGGACGTTCGCCCGGCGCGTCAGTGGCCCGTCGGCGCTGACGAGTCGTTCGGAGACCCCCAGTGCTTGCTGGCGCTCGATCGGATCGCGGTCGCTGGCCAGTAGCGCCCCTCTGCCGGTCGTGACCGCGAAGACGGTCGTCGCAGTGACGAGCAACAGGGCGATGGCGAGCGCCGGAAGAGAGACCTGCCCTCTCATGGTTCGAGCGTCAGAGTGCGACTTGAGGCTGGTCCGGTCACGCGAACCACGAGTGGTCCGCCGTTCCAGCGGCTCGCGTCAGTCGAGAGGCTATCGGGGACCGACAGCGTGGTCGACCGGTCGAGCGCGTCGTCGGGGTGGTCCAGCCGGAGCGTCCGGCCGTCCAGGACGAGCGAGTAGCCCGAATCACGGATCGTTCCCGGGAGTTCTGCCTCGACGCGGACGTCGACGCGTCCCTCGACGGCCGGAACGGCACCCTCAATTTCGCCGGCCGCCGTCGCGAGGACCCGGTCGGCCATTTCACCGCCCGCTGCGGTCCGGTAGTTGGGGACGACGCCGGAAATGAGGACGCTCGTCATTCCAGCCACGAACAGCAACGTGAGTCCCACTGCGAGTGACTTCTCGACGACCGGACTGACGGCGCGGTTATCCATCGGCCACCTCCAGTCGCATGTCGTGTTCGACGAGGTAGCCCGTGCGATTGCCGGGGTAGCGAGCCAGGACGCTCGGGACGCCGTCGCCGTCGACGTCGGCCAGGTTGTGCGTCGCCGCCGTTCCGTCGAAGTAGGTGGTCAGGGCGCCGGTGGCTTCGGTTTCGATGGCGACCCAGAACGTTCCCCGCCCGGCGCCGAACCGTTCGTGGCTGACGTTCGTCTCGAGGAGCGTCGACCCGTGGCTTCCCGAGAGACTGACGTCGGAGGCGTTCAATCGTGGAACGCCGAGGACGAACACGCCGTCGTCGGCCGACGAGACGGCGATCGGCGGCGGTCGTTCCAGCCAGGCCGACTCGCCGGTCCCTCGAACTATCGCGCCGGCGACGAAGGCGACGCGGCGGTCGCCGGATTCGAAGACCAGCGCGTCGACGTCGTGGGTGGAGAGGAGCGAGCCGTTGCGGAAGATCCTAACCTGGCGTTCTGCGACGTACAGTCGCCCCTCCGAGAAGGCGACGCGACCGCTGTGGATCCCGGTCGTCTCCACCGGCCGGAGTGCTCTGTCGACGTCGTCGGCTACCCGCTGGGCGTCGGCGCTGGCGGCCTGACCCTCGAAGACGGTGCCGATGCCGACCGTGAGCGCACCGAGGGCGACGACGGTTAGCCCGAGCATCAGCGCCACGCCGACGATGTGTGACTGGCCCCGGTTCATACGATTCCCAGCCCCGCGAAGACGACGTAGGTCAGCGTCACGAGTGCTCCAGAGTGGAGTAGCGCCTCGTACCAGCCGCGGCTGGCCATCCCGGCGAACCATCCACAGGCGAGCACCGTCGCCTGCGTGACGAGGTAGAATCGGGCGCGGTCCCGGGCCGGGTCGACGGCGTTGGGGTCGATCGCCATGCCGGTGCTCGCGTCCGAAACGGCGGACAGCTGTGAGAAGCCGTCCAGAACGGACGTAGTCATTGCGACTACGATACCGACCACGAGCAGCCCGGTCGTCCAGCCGACGGCGACGTAGACCATCAGCCGGGACCGGAGCGCCTTCCGCTCGTGGTACAGCCGGCCGATCTCGGTTTCGAGGGTTTCGAACACGTCTTCGGTATCGCTGCCGGCTTCGAGCGCGCCGACCACCAACCCCATCGTCTGTGAGGCCATTGGCGTGCCGACGCGGTCGACGAACCGGTCCAGCGCCGCCGCCCGGACGTCAGACTCGCCCTCGACGCCCGTCGTCGTCCCGAGGTTGAACGCGAGGGCGTCGACGTCGGACTGGAGCGCCCCGAGGTCGACCTCTCTGGCGACGCGCCGGACGGCCTCCGGGAACGGACGGCCGAGACTGACGTGACCAGACACGGCGTGGACGAAGTCCCGTATTTCGCGGTCTTTGGCGTCGTCGAGCCGGGCACGGCGGACGGATACCATGCCGACCGGGACGGCTACGGCGGCGTAACTCAGGAGGACGACGTTGACAGTGCCGTAGTCCAGAAGCCAGAGGCCGAGGGCGACAAGTGCCCCGACGGGAACCACGACGACGAGTGCACTCGCCGGATTCCGGGGGACGGATTCGAGGGTGGCCAGTACACCCTCGGGTCGCCGGTAGGAGGGCGAGGCGTGGTCAGTCGGCCGCAGTGAGGCGACGATGTACGCCGCTGCGACGCCCACTACCAGGACGAAGGCTGCACTGGCGTAGACGAGCAATCCTCGCACCGTCGTCGTCCCGAGGGGCGTCACCACTGCGTCGGAGAGTCCCGGGGCCAGCACGGAGGCGACGGTCAGGATCAGGACCGCCAGCGCCGGAACGATCAACAGGACGACGAACAGTTCGGCGACGAGTTCGAGATAGCCCGTCGCCCGTTCGTGACGGCGGGACTGCCGGTGTGAGAGCAGGCGCCCTTCCATCTTCAGGTAGCTCTCCAGGGAGTCACTGCCCTGGGCGGCGTGTTCGCGGAATTTGAGTAAGAACGGGGACAGGAGTTCCCGGGAGGGGGTCTCCCGGGCGACCATCGAGAGCCCCTGGTCCAGGCTCCCGGTCAGCGTCGCTCGGTTGAGCGCGTTCCGGAAGGATGTCGCCGTCTCGCCGTAGGCGTCCTGGGCGGCAACCCTGCCGAGCATGTCCCGCTGGTCGTTGCTCCCCGAGGCGAGGACCCGGAGGTAGCGAACGGCCCCGGGAAGGGTGCGTGCGATGTCGTCTCGGCGGGCGTCGGCGGCCCACTTGAGGTAGCGACCGCCGGCCCGAACGACCAGCGTCCGGACGAGGAATGCGCCGACGACGCCGACGACGATGGCTACCTGCGATTTGGGGATGGCGAGCGACGGGAGCCGATTGACGACCGGCAGGCCGTCGCGGAGGAAGGCGAGGACAGTTTCCGTCAGCGACGAGGGAACCAGGACGACGCCGACGAAGGTGAAGACGCCGGTGGCGAAGGCGAGCAGCCAGGCCAGTCCGTACACTCTGGCGAGGTAGACGTCGAAACCGGTCTGGAGGCCCGCCGCCCGGTAGCGCTTCCGGTCACGGTCGTGCCGGCTACTGTCGGCGTGCCTGGAGAACAGCGCATACAGCCCCCGGTCCAGCGTGGTGAGTCGCCGGCCGTTGCTCGCTGTCTCCGTCCCCGTCATCGCTCCGCCGCGTCCCGTGAAGCGGTGTGTGCTCCGCCATCGACCCTGACTTCCGTCCCGTCCCCGATTCGTTCGCCGTTTCGCTCGTCGTCCTGGGTCTGCCGGTGGAGCCGTTCGACGGTGGCCGCCTCGTTGGTCTCCAGGTCGGCCAGCAGTTCGAACAGTTCGTCGAAGTCGTCGATGCCTTCCCGGACCAGGTACCGGACGTACCGGTGTTTGCGGTGGAACTCTTCGTGAACGTCGGCGACCGGCCGGTCAGTCGCGTCGGCGATGCGGTCGAACGTCCGGAGTTCGCTCCTGGAGCCGTCGTCGCCCAGCGCCGGATCGCTGTACTCGAAGCGGAAGTCACCGTCGTGGGTGCGCCAGGCGACGGCGTTCCAGTAGATGGTCGTTCCCTGCTTGCTGACGACGCCACACCGTTCGTCGCAGCCGAGTTCCCGGTATTCGACCTCGTCGAGGAGTTCGACCACCTCGCCGACGTACCGCTCGCCGTCGACGTGGCGGGGAAACACCACGAGGTCGATCTCGCGGAGGAGATACGGTGCCATTCCCTGCTCGATGGCCCGGTTCACCAGCGTCTCGACGTCGGCGGCGTGGGTCGTCCCGATGAGGCCGTGCCCGGTGTTGAGGCTCTCGGCGAACGTCTCGAAGCTGGCGCTCGTGTTCACCTCCGCGATGACCTCCACGTCCGGATTCAGGTAGTTGCACTCGGTCATCAGGTCGGCCATCGTCACCCGCTTGTAGTCGCTCTCGTGGTCCCGCGTCGTGAGGGAGACGCCGGTTTCGTGGGGCAGCCTGACCTCCCGAGAGCCCTCGTCGATGGATATCGGCCGGTCGTGGAACGGGATAAAGGGCATGTGGGCGTTCATGAGCGTCGTCTTCCCGGCCCCGGTCGGTCCCGAGAACAGCACGACGCCGTGGTGTTCGTAACACAGCCAGAGCAAGGCCACGAGGTCCACGGAGATGCTGTTGAAATTCACGAGGTCGACCGGCGTCAGGACGTCCGGGGACTGCTTCCGGATGGAGATGTGTGGCCCGTCTTCGCTAACTGTTGGAAGGGCCACGGCACACCGGATGGTCTCGTCGACGCCGTCGGGACTCAGGTTCACCTTCGCCGACGGCGTGCTGGCGTTCAGTTCGGTGCCGTCGGCCGCCGCGAGCTGCGTGACGACGTTGACGAACGCCTGTTCGTCCTCGAACGTGAGGTTCGTCGGGACCCGTTCGTCGCTGCCAGTGTGGGTCCGTGGGATCACCTTGATCCGTTCGCCCACCCGATTGGCCTCGACGTCTTCGAGGGCCGGGTCCCGGATCGGAATCGTCAGCGTGCCGTATCCCGCGTAGTCCCGGAGGACGTAGTACACGAGGTCGGACAGCCGGTCGTCGGCGTAGCGGCGATCCACCGGCGGCACGGCCAGGTCGTATTCGGCGAGCGCCGACCGAACGCGATGGGAGACGGCGTCGATCCAGGCCCGGGTGTTCCTGCTTGTCAGCCGACGAGCCAGCAGCGTTTCGGCCCGTTCCCGGACGAACGCCGCCTCGTCCTCGACGACGCCGTCGACGTCGGTCTCCCAGATGCGTTCCTTGCACTCGGCGATGAGCTCCTCGTCGCCGGGCAGGAGGTCGGGTTCCTGAACCGCATACTTCGCCGTGAACGGGTCGCTCCCCAGCAGATTCTCCCGGTAGAGCACTACCGGGATCTCGAAGTCGTGGAACGTGACGGTGTGGCGCTCGATGCGTTCGCTGGCAAAGCGCTCCATGAACTCGGGCTCGGCAGGGAGGTCAGTCTCGGCCGGCGCGTAGTCAGTCGTGTGGACGACGATGCCGTCGTCGGTCGCGTCGGCCACCTCGATGGCGTCGTCCAGCGCGTAGGGCGTCAGGTCACCGAGACAGGCCAGTTCGGCCAGGGCGTGATAGCCCAGCCGCCGTCGTGCTGCTCGGGAACAGTCCACCAGCCGGTCGACGACCCGGTCGTGTTTTTCGCTGAAGCCCTCGACCATCGTCTCGATGGCTCCTTCCCGTGTTCGGGGTCGTTCCAGGTGCGCCTCTGCGAAGTACGTATCGACGGTGTCCAGCGCTGCCTCGTCGGCCGCCGTCAGCACCGGCTCCCTGACGGTGTACCGGAAGTCCGCCTCGCGTCGTTCGATGGTGACGACGACGCCGGGATGAACCTCGTACTGGCTCTGGACGTTCGGTGCGTACCACGCCTCGGGGTCGTCCGGCGGGAGCGGCGGCGGGACCCGACCCTCCGAACGTCGGTTGTCCCGGGGACTGTCGGCGAGTTCCAGCCGCGTGTCGGTCATAGCGAATCTGGTCTCCTCATCTGATTTAAAATTTCACACGGGGGTGGGAACCATCCCGCCGGCACCTTTCACCTGCCCGAACGGAAACATAGATTGGCCTACACCTCCAGCCACAGCGTACGCGACGATGGGCTCTGGACCCGGATCACGCGCTGTTGGGCTGACCAGCGGCGCACTCCGGGTGTGTTCCAATCTGTTCAGTCTCCTGTTCCTCCCCGGCGTCGTCGTCCACGAACTGGGTCACTACCTCGTCTGCCGGGCGCTGGGGGTCGAGGCGACCGTGACCGTCCAGCTGTGGCCGGACGGACTCACCGGCCCATCCACCAGCAGGGGCCACGTGACCTTCGAGGCCCCGACGGCTCCCTGGAAATCGGCGTGTATCAGCGTCGGCCCGTTCCTGTCGAACACGGTCGGCGCTCTCCTCGCGCATTGGATGGTACGATGGGCGCTGCTTCCGTCTGCTGTCACGCCGTCGGTGGCCGAGAACGTCCCGTTCCTGGACCAGTACGTCCACTACTTCTGGGCTGCCGGCACCGGCCGGCAGGTCCTCTCGCTCGGAGCGTTCTGGCTCGGCGTCTCGCTGGCGTTCACGGCGATGCCGAGCCTGAGCGACGTCGTCCACGCCGGCACCTGGCTCCGGAACCGTCTGAAGCCCGAACACTGGCTGTCGCCGACCGCCGGTGCGCTGGTCCAGCACGGCGTCGACGAACTGGAGTACTTCTACGGGCTGGTGGTGGTCACCGTCGGGCTATTCGGCGTCTCTGCCCCCATCGAGGTACTCGACGTCTACCTCCTCATTTTCCTGCTCGGGCTCCCCGTTTTCGGCCTCCGACGGCTGGAGTTCGGCAGGGGATGGGGGTCGCCACCCCCGGCGGTGCAAGCCCAGCGGGCCGAAGTCCTGTTTGACCGGGCCCACGACGGCGAGTCGATCACCGACGCCGACGTCGACACCCTCGTCTCCCAGCTGGCGAGCGCGGACGAACGGGTTCGGTACTACACGGCCCGGGCTCTCTGGGCCGTCGCTGAGCGGGCCGAGCCTGCGGTCGTCGCCGAGCGTGCGCCGACGATCCGTGACCGAGTTGCCGCCGAGGACTCGACCCGGGTCGCCAACGCGCTCCTCTCGGCGCTGTCGTACAGCGCGGCATACGTCGACCTCGCCCTCCTCGTGGAATCCGGGATGGACGCACTCACCGGGAACGACGAGACCCTCCGTGCGAAGGCGCCGGAACTCCTCGCGAAGGCCGCGGCCCAGGAGCCAGCGCGGCTGGAAGGCGATGTGGAGCGCCTCGTCGCCGTGTTCGAAACGCTCCCGGTCGACGCCCGAGAGAATCTCGCACTCGCCATCGCTCTCGTCGCCGAGGCTGAGCCGGCGGCGGTGGCATCCCACGCCGAGACGCTCGCGAGGTTCCAGAGCGACGACTCGGAAGCGGTCGGCGAGCGAGTCGACCGGGTGCTGGACGCGATAGAGGACGGCGACCCGATTGGGTAGCGGCCTCGGATACGGTCACCGGGAACGCCGGTGCCCTTGTCGACTCGTACCGCACGACTGATGCTGCCATCTCAGCCCACCGGTCCAGGCCCGACCAATCTTTATGGCGTCGGACTCCGTCATTTCTACCGTCACGCAGACTCGGTCGCCGCCGGCCCACCCATGTCCGAACCATCCACCGACAGTTCGCGGCTCAGTGACGGGGCGGTGTACGAGCGACTGGCCCGCATCCTCGACCAGGACGCGGCGTTTCAGCCGAAATGCACCGAACTGCTCCAGCTCGGCACGGAGTACCTCGGCGTGGACCACGGCCTCGTCACGCGGATCGATCCGGCGGCGGGCTTCTGGGAGGCGATCGGGAGTTCCAACCCCGAGGACGGCCCGATCCCGATGGGTCATCGGTTCGACCTGGACCAGACGTACTGTCGCAAGCCCTTCGACGACGAGACGACGGTCGCGGTCGACCACGCCGCCGAGCAGGGGTGGGACGACCACCCGGGCTACCGCGCCCTGGAGTTCGAGTCGTACCTGGGGACGCCCTATTCGGTCGCCGGTCGGGAGTTCGGGACGGTGTGTTTCCTCGGGCCCGCCGTCCACGAAGCACCGTTCACCACGACGGAGATCGCCTTCATCGAGTGCCTGGCCGGCTACGTCGGTCGACTGCTCGAACAGGAACGCCAGGCGGCGCTCATCCAGGACCGCGAGGAGGTCATCGCCACGCTGAGCCGGATACTGCGCCACAACCTCTCGAACGACCTGAACGTCATCCACGGCCACGCGGAACTGGTCGACACGGACGGTGACGACGCGACCGCCGACCACATCGCGTCCATCAAGACGAATGCGCAGGACCTGATCGACCTGGCCGACAAGGCTCGCAAACTCCAGTCGATCGTGTCCGAGGACGCCAGGCGGTCGCGGGTCGACATCCACGAACTGGTTCGGACCTGTGCAGACGCGGTAGAGTCGTCGTACCCGGACGCGACTGTATCGGTCGACTGTCCCGACGACCTGACCGTCCACGCACTTCCCTACCTCGAGCGGGCCGTTGTCGAACTGCTGGAGAACGCGGCCAAGCACGGGCCGCCCGACCCACAGGTCGACGTGACAGTCAGGGAGTCGTCGCACACGTTCCACGTCGTCGTGGCCGACGACGGCGACGGCATCCCCGAGATGGAGCGGCGGGTCCTCGAAAACGGCGAGGAGTCGACGCTGGTCCACGGCAGCGGGCTGGGGCTGTGGATGGTCCACTGGATCGTCGGGCGTCACGACGGCGACGTCGACGTGTCGTGCTCGGCAGCCGGGACGACGATCGACCTCTCCATCCCGTACGCGACCGCCAAACTCCCCGAAACCGTGGACCCGACCGGGGTCGATCCTCCCGGCTGACGAGGCCCGGTGATCCCCGACGTGAGTGGCCAGGGCAGATCAAACGTAGCCAGGCGTACGACGTCAGGTCGCCCAGACAGGCCGGTTCTGCTTGGACGTGATATCCGTGCCACCGTCCCCCCGCTGCAGAACTGACGAGGATGCGGTCGATGACTCGCTCGTCTTTCTCGCTGAACGCCTGGGCTGTCGTCTCGATGGCGTCTTCCCGCGCCCGAATCCGTTTTTCCGACTATTCCCTGCCGGTATAGTTACTGCCGTGGCGAATACGAATAAAAATCCATAGTATTATTCTATTTTGTCATATCTATCCGGGCTTCAAACTCCACTCGTAAAAATCATCGGCCAATATAGATTTATGTGGCAGCTATATGGTATTGAATTGTACGTCTAACCAGGCCAATGTCGATACAGGTCTAGAACTTTCAAGACCTGTATTTCAGCGTCCCCGATACTTGATGACATCCAGAGAACGTCGTAACATGGCTCTGAACCGTTGAAATCACCTTCGAGGTGACGCCAACAACCAGGAGCCGGCACGACGTCATTTACATCAGTAAAATAGGATTACTGGTGTATTCTCAATACTCGGACAATCGTGCCCCATTCAATCTGAGACGCCGTTCCGCGGGGACCGACAGCGTTGGGCCCCACCGACCGCTCACCACGCCGTCGACAGTGCCACGAAGCCGATCCGAATAAATCGGATGAGGATCGCGGTCACCCCGGTGAACGTTACAAACCTATCTCTGTAATAGATAGCCGTGGCCGGACGCAAGTCGCGTATCTGACGCAGACTGTCCGCTGATGCGCCTGTGATCGGACGATTCAGGCAATTCGACAACGGATCCGAATAGTTCGAACGTCACGAGTAGTTGAGATTGATCTCGATCTCGTTGGTCGCCCCCAGGAGCAGGTCGGGCAAGCGCTCTCTCAGGAGGTCGTTTTTGACCCGGTTGGACGGGCCGGAGACGCTGATAGCGCCGATGGCGACCCCATCGGTGTCGGTGATCGGCGCGCCGACGGCGTTGAGCCGGGGGATCGATTCCTCGAGGTTGAACGCGTAGTTGCGCTCGGCGACCCGGTCGAGTTCCGCGAACAGCGTCTCGCGGTCGGTGATCGTGTTCTCGGTCTGGGCGGGCAATCCGTGTTCGTCGATGATAGCCTCGACGCGGTCCCGGGGGAACGTCGAGAGGATGGCCTTTCCCGCCGCGAGCTGGTGGAGGTGGCCGTGCTGGCCTTCGCGGGCCGTCGTCTGGACCGACTGGCGGCCGGACGCCCCGTACAGGTGGATGCTCCGGCCGTGTTCCTCGGTGATACACCACACTTTCTCGCCGGTTTCCTCCGCGAGTTCGTCGACTTTCGGGACCGCGACGTCGTACAGTTCACACCGCCGGCGGGCGTGGAGGCCCAGGTCGAGCAACCGGAGCCCGACGCGGTACTCGCCGTCGTCGACCGTCACGAAGTCGAGAGTCTCGAGCGTGTGGAGGTGCCGATGGATCGTGCTCCGGGCGGGGTCGAGTGCCGCGTCCAGCTCGGCGAGCGTCGCCCCGTCGCGGGCCTTGACCGCGCTGAGTATTTCGGACGCTGTTTCGACCGTCTGGACCGGCCGAGACGGGTCGGTTGCCATGTGCTATCCAACCGTCCGTGACGCATTAAATCATTCGAACTATTCGGATCGATGCGGACGATTGGCGCAGGGTTCGTTCGAGCCGGCTACCAATAAATCAAAGTAGCAGGCTGTCTAGGACGGATAGTGTATGCAGCATCAGCCCGAGACGCGCCGCCGGCGCCAGCGGCGGTGCAGGCCGGCGCCCTGCTTCCGGCAGGCCGCCGTCGGTCGTTCCACGCTGGCACAGCAACCCGGTCGCCGGCCAACGCCTGGTGAGCCGACATGAAGACGGCCCGGCGCGTCGTCCAGCTCCTGGCGAACCTGGACGTCGAGTACGTCTTCGGCTATCCTGGCGGCCGCGTGATCGAACTGTTCGAGCACGTGCCCGACTCGCCGGTCGAGGTGGTCCGGCCCCGCGACGAGCGGGAGGCCAGCGTCATGGCCGAGATGTACGGCCGCCTCACCCAGCGGCCCGGCGTCCTCGCGGGGCAGGGACCGTGGATCGGGAGCCTCGGTGCCATCGGCCAAATGGAAGCGCGACTCTCGTCGTCCCCGATGGTCGTCCTCACCGAGGCGAGCGAGCGCGGCGAGTACTCGACGGTCGCACCCTACCAGCAGTCCCGGGGCGACTACGGCGGGCTCGAACTGCCGAAGATCCTCGACGCGGTCACCAAGGAACACTGGTCGCCCCGGACGCCGGCCGAGACGGTTCGGAGCGTCCAGCTGGCGTTCAAACACGCTCGGGCCGGGCGACGCGGCCCGACGGCCGTCGTCTTCGACGGCGACGCGATAACCGAGGAGGTTCCCACCGACTCGCTTCCGCCCCTCTGGGACGACGAGGCCCAGACGGCGACGTGGGAATCCGGCCCGACAGCAGGCGACGTCGACGCGGCTCGCGAGGCACTCGAGGGGGCAGAGCGGCCGGTTATCGTCGCCGGCAACGGCGTCCACGCGTCCCAGGCCTACGACGAACTGCAGACTGTTGCCGAGGCATACGACGCCGTCGTCACGACCTCGTACCTCGGGAAGTCGACGATCCCCGAAACCCACCCGCTGGCGGCCGGCGTCATCGGGTCGTTCGGCCACGAGGGCGCCAACCAGGTCGTCAGCGAGGCCGACGTGCTGCTGGTCGTGGGTTGTCGGCTCAACCCCATGGACACCAACTGGCAGGCCCCCGAGTTTATCCGTCCCGACGAGCAGACGATCGTTCACGCCGACATCGACACCCGCAACGCCGGCTGGGTCTACCCCGCCGACGTCGGCCTCATCGGTGACGCGGCCGAGAGCCTGCAGGCACTGGCCGACGGCGGCGCGACCAACGACTGGGCACGGGACCGGGCCGCCGCTGCCCGGGAGTCCTTCGGCGTCCCGGCCTGCGAGTCCGACGCCGTCCCGATACTGCCCCAGCGAGCCGTCAAAGCGATCGAGGGCGTCGTCGACGAGGACACCATCGTTACGGCCGACTCGGGCAACAACCGGTTCTGGCTGCTGAACTACCTCCAGACTCCCGCCATTCGGACCTACTTCGGGAGCGGCGGCGTCGGCGGCATGGGCTGGGCGACGCCCGCGGCGGTGAGTGCGGCGCTGGCGACCGACAAGGACGTCATCGGCGTCGCCGGCGACGGCGGCTTCACGATGACGATGACCAGCGTCGAGACGGCCGTCGAGTACGGCGTCGCGCCGACGTTCGTCGTGCTCAACGACACCAGCCTCGGGATGGTCCGACAGATGCAGCCCGAGGGCGGCGAGATCGCCGGCGTCGAGTTCCACGACACGGACTTCGTGCAGGTGGCGAAAGGCTTCGGGGCCGACGCCCGGCGCATCACCGACCCGGCCGACCTCGGACCGGCGCTACGCGAGGCCAAGGCGAGCGACCGACCGACGGTCCTCGACGTGCGCATCGACCGCGAGACGGAGATGGAGGCCGAGCTCCAGTCGTCGTTCTACGCCTCGGTCGGCGGCCTCCACGAGTGACGGCGGGTGGAAACGTTTTTGAGGACGTGGCCACCTCGTGTTCGTGTATGTCCGACACCGTACTCGTGACTGGCGGCACCGGCTTCATCGGCTCCTACGTCGCCGAGCGGCTGCTCGAGGAGGGCAAGGAGGTCGTCGCGTACGACCTCTCGACGGATACCCACATCCTCGAAAAACTGGATGTCGCCGACGACGTGACGACCGTCCGGGGCGACGTCACCGACCCGACGGACGTCGTCCGGGCGGTCAGTCACCACGACGTCACGCACGTCATTCACCTCGCGGCGCTGTTGACCGACACCGCCGAGGCCAATCCCCGGTCCGCCCTCGACGTCAACGTCACCGGGACGAACAACGTCTTCGAGGCCGCCCGGACGCTCGACGACCAGGTCGAGCGGGTTGCCTGGGCATCCAGCGCCGCAGTCTACGCCCCGCCGACCAACTACGACGCCGAGTGGGTCACCGAGGACGACCTGGTGTATCCCGACACGCTGTACGGCGCGACCAAGGAGTAC
>CAZGAX010000068.1:0-18663 GCA_964523745.1 uncultured Halobacteriales archaeon
CGCAGTGCGTGCCGGCTTGACTGTCATCGGCGTCGCGTTGCTGCTGTTCGCCCTCGGCCAGGCGGTCGGCCTTCCGCTCCTCGAACTGGCGACCGACGCGCTCACGACACAGACTGGGCAATGGCTCGCGGTCGCGTTCTTCGCCGTCCTCCTCATCGGTGCGGCCCAGAAAGTCACACCGACCGGTTGACTCCCCTTGGTTCCCGGTCCGCGGTTTTTGCCCTGCCCGCCGATACGGAGAGTGAACGCACTCCTCAAGAGCCGCCGGCCCCAACCGGGTCTATGAGCTACCCCGTTCGCTACTACTGTCCCCGCTGTGAGACGGTCGTCACCCTCCAGCGCGAGGGCTACCTGGCGGACAAGTCGGTGACGCCGTTTCCGCTGGAGGGCTGGGAGTACGCCGACCTGGGCGGGGACTACGACGACGCCGACGGGGTCCGCATCGTCTGTGGTGAGGGCGAGACCGACGGCGAGGGCTGTGGCGAACCCTTCTACCTCAACTTCGTCCGGTTCGAAGACGGGCAGGAGGTCGAGAGCGAGACCGAATCCGAACTCGTCGAACTGGCGCCGGACCGCCCGTCGCCCGACGAGCCCCGGTCGCCCGACTGGCCGGGCCGCTCTCGCTGATTTACCCCCGACGGCCACACGGCGACCGATCGTGCCGGGACGTTTTCACCGTCGCGACCCGATCCCGGGACGGGATGACAGTCGACCTCACGGAGGACGACCGCGGGAAAGCGCTCGTCAGCGGTACCGAACGTATCGGCGTCGTCACGGACGTTCGCGGCGGCGAGGCGTCCGTGGACCCGGACTGGGACCACGTTACCGACGACCTCGCCACGACGCTCGGCTGGGACGAGGGTGACGACACACAGACGGTCGACGAGTCGGCGATCACCGCGGTCCAGAACGCTGAACTGCGACTGCGGGACGACCTGGTCTAAGCCGGTACGTGCCGACGTGTCGGCCGAAGGCGGTTAGAACACCGGCTGTAGTCGGTCAGGTCTCGTCGCCGTCAGCGACGTACTCGTCGAGCCACGGCGGCTCCTCCCGACCGCCCGACCACTCGAACAGATGCCGTTTTTCGTTCGCGTAGTAGATCCGATAGGCGTCGACGTAATCCTCAGCGCTCCACTCGCCGGTTACCTGGGGTGGGTCGGTCCGCTCCTCGCTGGGCCAGTCGAGGCTCGCGACAGTGTCCGGGTCGAGCGATCGGACGACTTCCCAGCAGCCGTGGCAGTCCTCCGGGTCGTGGTCCCAGCGGAACAGCCACTCGTCGTGGACCGCTTCGACGTAGTCGTAGAGGTATTCCCAGTTGGCCAGCGACTCGGCGGCCCACCGGGTCAGCGGGTGGTTCTCGTGGGTGACGTAGAGGTCCTCGTCGTCGGGATAGTCCCTGAGGTCGAGGGCGGTCGTCAGCACCATCGAACACTCCAGCAGGGCACTGGTGACGTGGCTGTCGACGTGCCAGGCCGCCGCCTGGTCGAGGTCCCGGTCCAGCCAGAAGGCGTTGACCATCAAATCGAGGAAGGCTCGCCAGACGGGTAGCGGCGTCGGTCGAGCGTCGACGGCAGTCGTCGGTCGCGAGTTGACGGCAGTCGCTGGTCGTCATCCGACCCGGAACTTGTACGGGTGGTCGAGCGGGAACCGGTCGAGATACGCCAGCACGAGGTGGACGGCGACTGCTACGGCCAGCAGGCCGGCGTTCCACCAGATCGAGGAGTAGTAGGCCACGTCGAGGGAGAGAGGCTTGTTCCACAGCGGCCACAGCGGCTCGACCGGCTGGGCGACGTCCGGCGCCGAAAGCATGTCCGAGAAGATGTGGCTGTAGCTTCCGAGGAGGAACGCTGCGGTGACGAACACGAAGACCGTCGCCTGGGGAAGCCGCTCCACTCGCGGCCACCACCGGCCGGCGATCGCCCGACCGTAGCGAGTCACCAGGGCACCGACCACCGCCGAGACGAGAAGTCCGAACAGGAGAGTGTGGGTCACGCCGTGGTGATGGACGCCGGGCAACACGTCCCGGAGCAGGAGGTCGACGTCGGGCAACATCGTCGTCGAGAGGACCAGTGCGACGAACGCGAGGCTCACCTGGCCGTCCCAGAGGAGCCAGGCGGGGGCCGCCCAGAGTAGTCCCATCGCCAGATGCCCCATCAGCTTGACCATGTAGGAAGCGCGGTCGCTGCCCGGAAAAACCGACTGCCTAGCCAGTGTGGGGCGGGTTCGAGCAGGGTCGTGTCGGCGAGAAGCGACGGCTCGGGGAGCGACTACTCGATGTGGCCTTCTTCGCGCAGCTGGTCTGCGTCCTGGCCGGTGTAGCGCCACTCGATGTTGGCCTTCTCGTCCTGCCAGTCCCAGGGCTCGACGAGGACGACGTCACCCTCCTCGATCCAGGTGCGGTACTTCATGCGACCGGGGATGCGGCCCATGCGGTTCTCCCCGTCCTCACAGCGAACGCGGACGTGGTTGCCACCGTTGTGTTCGGTGACCACAGCGAACAGCTCGTCGTCGTTGGGCATGCGGAGGTTCCGTCGCCCTGTGTCGTCTGTCACACTCTCCTTACGAACTGCGCACGGTAAAGCTGCTTGGAAGTCGCGGTAGCGTGGCGCACGGCCCAGTCAGTGCTTACAGTGTCGGTTTTCGGGACTTACTCGGCGGTACGACCGGCGTACCCGTCCAACCGTCGGTCGTCTTTTCCGTCGCCTCGGCGGAGCCACCGGCCAATGGACGTTCCTCGTAGTGTGGTCGTCCTCGGTGCACTGCTCGTGGCGGTGGCCGTCGCCGTCGCGGGTGCCAGCGTCAGTGACTCGCCTGCACCTGATCCCGGGACTACCGGCAACGGGGCTGCCGGCGACGGCAGTGCTAGCGGCGTCGGGACCGGAACCGGTACCGTCCTCACCGGTGGCGGGGCTAGCTGTGACTATGCAGCCCTGTACAACGGGACGATAGACGCCGTGACGCAGGTGAGTCACGAACGGGGGCACGGCTCGGGATTCGTCTACAGGGCGTTCGACAACGGGACGAGCTACGTCGTGACCAACCAGCACGTCCTCGGAAACGCACAGGCCGTCGACGTCACCTTCGCCCGTGGAGAACCACGGCGGGGAACCGTCGTGGGTACCGCCCCGGGAGCCGACCTCGGCGTCCTCCGGGTGACCGACACGCCCGACTACGTCGGCGCGCTTCCAGTCCGGAACTCGACGCCGGCGCCCGGGACCAAAGTCGCGGCCTTCGGCGCCCCCTTCGGACTCCGGGGTACGATCACGCAGGGAATCGTCTCGAGTACGGACCGGGCGGTGCCGACGCAGCGGGGCTTCGTCGTTCCGAACGTCGTCCAGACCGACGCACCGATCAATCCGGGTAACTCGGGTGGACCGCTGGTCACCTGCCAGGGTCGCCTCGTCGGCGTCAACACCGCGGGTATCCCTGCGGCACGCGGCGAGAACGTGGGGTTCGCCATCTCGGCCGCGCTGGTCGAACGGGTCGTCCCCGAACTGATACGGACCGGCGAGTTCGACTTTTCGTTCCTCGGCGTTCGCACGACGGCAGTCACTCCGGCCGTGGCCGACGCGATGGGTCTCGAAGACGCTCGGGGCGTCATGATCGTCGAGGCGGTTCCGGGCGGTCCGGCCGCGGGCGTTCTCGAGGGAGCGAATCGAACTATCCGCGCCGACGGCCGGACGCTTCCGGTCGGCGGTGACGTCGTCCTCGCCGTCGAGGGGAACCCGGTCCGGTCGAGCGAGGACCTCTCGAGCTATCTCGCCACCGAAACCTCGCCGGGCGACCGGTTTGCCCTGACCGTCTTCCGGAACGGTCAGCGCCGGACCGTCTCCGTCGAACTCGGCGAGCGGCCGACGCTCGAACGAGCTAGTCGGGCCGCAGGCCCCCTTCCAGACCCCGGTCGCTGACCAGTCGCATTCGAGCCCGGAGGTCGGCCGTGAGACCGGAAGGGCCGCGCCGACCACCGCGGCGTCACAGGTGGGTGCGTCGTTCGTCGACGCACGTAGTCCGGCGGGTCGGTCCGGCGTTCTGCCGGCCAGGGGCACCGGGGCTGCAGATTCCTGGCGTGGCTCTATCTCCGTAGACGCCGAAACGAGTCCGGATGGCCACGGAGATACGGACCGAACTCAACGAGCAGGGCCGCGGCATCGTCGGCGGGCTTCTGGTTGCCGGTCTCGCATTCTTCTACACGATGGAGACGTGGTGGTGGGGATGGACGCTCCCGCTGGTCCACCTCCTGACCTACACTGTGTCCGGCCTGGCAGTGGTGCTCGTCGTCACCCGCCAGGTCGGGTTTCGTCGCGGCTACACGGACGGGAACGGGGCGGGCTACCTCCTCACGGAGTTCACCGAACTTGTCCTCCAGAGTCTGCTTGCGGCGGCCATTGTCCTGGTCACGTTCGGCGTCGTCGACGCCGGAACGGAACGCCACGTGGTCGTTCGCCTCCTGATGATACAGGTCGTCCCCGTCGCACTCGGGGCCGCACTCGCCAACCGACTACTGGCGGGTAGCGAAGCGGAAAGCGGCCCCGAAATGCAGTTCCCCAGCAACCTCGCCGTGTTCGCCCTGGGCGCGGCGTTCCTCACCATTCCCATAGCACCTACCCAGGAGATGGCACTGCTAGCCGCCCACATGACCTGGCTGAACGTGCTGGCGCTGCTGGGCCTCAGCCTGACTGTGGTCCACCTCACGCTGTACGAACTCGAATTCCAGCAACAGCAGATGAGGGCGCTGGACGTCCTCCGATACGAACTCGGTACGTCGGCGACGGCTTACGTCGTCGCTTTCGGCGTTACGGCGTTTCTCCTCTGGGGATTCGGGCAGTTCTCGGAAGTGACAGTCGCAATCGCCGTCGAGAAAACGGTCATCCTGTCGTTCCCGGCCGCCGCCGGCGCCGCCGGTGCGGAGGTTGTGCTGTGACGCCACCGTCCGGGCCCGGAGCGGACTCCGAGGGTCGCCGCGCCACGGACTCGAAGCCGGGACGAACACAGGTGTTCGTGATGGTCGTCAGTTCCGTGGTCGTCCTGGCCCTGCTGGGGTACGTCGGCTGGCAGCTAGCGACCCAGCGTGGCACGCTCGCGCCGACTGCAGACGTGACCGGGGTGGAACCCCTGGACGACGGGGCAGTGGCTGTCGAGGTCACGTTGTACAACCACGGGCCGGTCGGACTCGAACGTGCAACTGTCTCGGTCGACTGTACGGACCCGCCGACTGAGGTAGACTTCGACTACGTACCCGGTGAGGCGAGCCGCGTCGGCACCGTCCGCTGCCCGACCGCCGAGAACGCGTCTGTCACCGTCGATAGCTGGGTGCGGACCTGACCGGTCCGGCGCTCACTCGGGGTGGCAGTAGTCGATCGCCTCACTGACCGCCTCGCGACGGCCGATGAAGGTGATGTGGTCGCCCCGCCGGAGGCGAGTAGCGGACTGCGGGAGGACGCTGTTGCCGTCCCGGGTAACCAGCGCGAGGTGGACGTCTTCGGGAAGCACCTCGGTGAGGTCACCGACAGTGTCGCCGACGACCGAGTCGGCCGTGACCTCGATCTCCTGGACGTCGCCCGTCCGGTCGAGTTCGGTCATCCACCGGGCGATTGACGGTCGTTCGATGACGTTGTCCATCGACCAGGCGATGGACATCCCGGCCGTGATCGTCTCGACGTCCAGGTCCTCGAAGGCGTCGACGTTGTCGGGGTCGTTCACCCGGGCGACGACGGTCTCGGCGTCGAAGGCGTTGCGGCCCAGTTGTGCAGCGAGGAGGTTCACGTCGTCGTTCGACGTGGTTGCGGCGACGACTCTCGCGTTGTTCGCGCCAGCCTTCGCCAGGACCTCCCGATTCGTCGCGTCACCCCGGCGAACCGCGAACCCTTTCTCGCGTGCTTTTTCGACCGCCCGGTCGTCCACGTCGAGGAGTATCACCTCCTCGTCGCGGCCCTCCAGGCGCTCGGCCAGTGCTCGTCCGACGCGGCCACTTCCCACGATGAGTACACGCATTGGTATCACGTCCAGGAACTGTGCGACGTGGCGGGCGAACCCGCCCTGGAAGACGACCGTGGCGAAGACCACCAGGAAGACAGTACCGACCAGCACGTCTGCAGCCGTCGACAGCGTCCCGGCCTCCCGTAGCAGTGCCGCGTTCGCCGCCCCGTCAGTCGCTGCCGCCCTGGCCTCCAGGCTGGCTGCCTCGTTGCGCAACTCCAGGGCAAACAGCGTAGCCACGCTGGCCGGGATGATCCCCCGGGGGCCGACGGCGCTGACGAACAGTCGCTCGCGGACGGACAGCTGTCCACCGGCCGTACAGACCGCCACGGCGAGCGGCCGGATGGCCCCGGCGACCACCAGGACGACCACCGGACCGCCGATGCCCAGCGCGAGCAGGTCCTCGATGGAGAGTAGCGACGCCAGCGTGATGAAGACGAACGACAGGACGAGCAGCGTCACGTCGCCCTTGAACCGGGCGACGGCCTCGCGGTACGGCAGGTCCGCGTTGCCCAGGACGATTCCGCCGGCGGCGGCCGCCGCGATGCCTGCCTCCGGAGCGATTTGCTCGGCGATGCCGTAGCTGGCGAGAGCGGCGACCAGGACCAGCAATCGGGCGTTCTGTCGGGCGTTCTCGGCCGTGAACTCGGTCTGGCCCAGGAGGTACCAGACGAGGAGCGCGACGCCGGCACCGACGGCTGCACCGGCCCCCAGCCGGAAGACGAACTCGGAGAGTGCCCTGACGACGCGTCCTTCATCCAGGACGACGAACTCGAAGGTGACGACGGCGAGGATGGCTGCGAGGACGTCCTTGACGACGCCTTCGCTTTCGAGCGTCGTCGCCACGCGTTCGCGGACCGGGACGACGTTGACGATGGGCGTGATCACCGTCGGTCCCGTGGCGACGACGAGCGAGCCGACGAGCACCGACAGGCTCCAGGAAACGCCCAGCGCGTAACGGACTACGGCCGCGGTCCCGGCGAGTGTAATCAGCGTCCCGAGGGTGACCAGCCGCAGCGAGTCTCTCGGCGCCTGGCGCAGTCGTTCGACCCGCAGGTGGAAGGCGCCCTCGAAGACGATGATGGCCACGCTGAGGCCGACGATGGCCGGCAGCGCGTCGCCGAACACGTCGGGGGAGACCACGCCGAGCCCTTCGGGGCCGACGAGTACGCCCGTCAGCAGGAGAAACAGGACGCTCGGCACCCGCAGACGGTCGGCAAGCACCTGCGCGGTAACGCCGAGTCCGGCGATCGCTACCACGACGGCGACGGTGCCGCTGGCGGACGTCACGGCAGGCTACCCGGGCCGATGGCGTCCCGACTGCCGGGCCAGGGCCGCGTGGAACTGGTCGACTGGCGGTGCCCGTCGCCCATGTTCGGTGGTTCGCCAGCGCCGGCCTAAGCCCTTCCGCGGCCGCCGCCACCGAACGGATCCCGACAGCGTTTTGCCGCCCCTGGCCGGCACATCGCACATGGCAGGAGACTCCCTGGAACGGCTGCTTGCCGGCAACGAGGCACACGTCGCGTCGCTCTCCGAGGGCCACTTTGCGGACGTACAGGACGGACAGGCGCCGGCCGTCGTCTCGGTCTGCTGTTCGGACTCCCGGGTCTCCCAGGAGGGAATGTTCGACGTCGAGGAACCCGGAGCACTGTTCACGGCGAGCAACATCGGCAACCAGGCCTGGGACCGCGTTGCCGACGGCGACGGTGTAGACGGCAGTGGCGCCGACGCCCGACTGGTCGTCGACGGCAGCCTCCTCTACCCGCTTGCCCACACCGGGACGCGAACTGTTGCCGTCGTCGGCCACACCGGCTGTGGTGCCGTGACGGCGACGTATCAGCAGGTCACCGCCGACAGTGACGCCGGCGAGGAAGCGCCCGGCATCCAGAAGCTGGTCGACCAGCTTCGACCCGTGGTCGAGGACGGCCTGGACCGGGGCATCGGCACCACCGACGACGAGTCGCGGAACGTCGACGAACTCGTCGAATACAACGTCGACCGCCAGGTGTCGTTCCTGAGCCAGGCCGACGAGGTACCCGACGACGCCACCGTCTACGGTTTCGTCTACGACTTCCACGGAACGTACGACGTGCCGGCCGGGACGACGGTGCTCGTCAACGCCGACGGCGAGCGGTCTCCGGCGGCGCTCCGAGAGCGGGCCGGTGCGGACTACGCCGACCACGTCGGTCGGCTAACGGAGTACTAGGCGGCTCCCGGCGCAGTCGACGGAAGCCGAGGGCGTCTAACGCCAGCCGACGGCCGTCGACTACTCCGACGTGGGTTCGGCGTCCGGTTCCTCGGTGGGGTCCGTCGCGAGGAATCGGTCGCGGATCTCCGGCGTCGGCACCATACATTCCTCGCGCTTGCCGAAGATGCGGTAGCGAGTCGCCGCGACGAAGTCGTAGACGGCGTCGCGAACGAATCGGGGGACGTACCGGAACGGTCCCAGCAGCCGGTAGGGGCCGCCGAGGCGAGTCGCGACGCGGATGGCTGCGTCGGACTTCGTGTATGTCTGTCCGTCTTCGAGGAGGACGACCGAATCGAACTTCTCGGCCGGCAGGCCGTGGGCCGAAAGGAGGTCGCGGGCCACGTCGGACTGGAGCGGTGCGAACCGGAAGACCCCCTCGGGGTCCCGTTCGACCACGAACCTGACCGACCAGGTACAGAGGTTACAGACGCCGTCGAACAGGAGTACCGGATGGTCGGTCGCGCTCCCGTTGGTCATCACCGCCCCTTCGAACCCCGGTCGGTTGAGCGTTCCGCTCGACGGGAAGCCACGTGCGTCCGACAATTCCTCACGAATTTCCATGGGTTTATGCCTGGGGCTGGCGACGCCTCAGAGTACATGACCAGTCAGAGGGTGGAAGCGTCCCGACTGGCGGAGAAGTTCCCGGACCCGCAGGCTGCCGGGAACGTGACCTACGATCCGTCGTTCGGGGAACTTCGAGAACTGGCCAGGCCGGACGAGACAACCACAGAGTTCGGCAGTCCGAGCTACGTGAGCGACCAGAAGTCACGGAGCGCAGACCGAACCAGGAACCTCGTCGACGACGAGTTCGCCGACGACGACTGGGCGGCCATCGACGAGGCACTCGACGTGGCGACCGAACGGGACCTGGTCTGTCTCGACCGCCAGGTGGGTGGCCATCCCGAGACGTCGTTCGTCTGCCGGCTGTTCGTCCCGGCGGAGTACGCCAGGATCGCCCTCGCGTGGGGGAAGTTGCTCGAACCGGCCGACGGGGAACCGGACTTCCGGACGCTCCAGTTGCCCGACTGGGACGACGCTGCCGACGACCGCGACCGCCGCATCCGCATCCTGCCCGACGAAGGGCTCACGTTCGTGCTGGGCAGCGACTACACCGGCGAGGCGAAGAAGTCGTTCCTGCGCCTCTACATGTACCGGGCCAAACAGCAGGGCGGTCTGGGCCTCCACGCCGGCAGCAAGCGCGTCACCATCGAAACCGACGACGGGACGGAGCAGGTCGGTCAGGCCTTCCTCGGCCTCTCGGCAACCGGGAAGTCCACCCTCACGGGCCACGGCTGCTGGCTCGAGAGTCCTGAAGGTGCCGAGATGCTCCAGGACGACGTCTGTGCGATGCTGCCCGACGGCCAGGTCACCGGAAGCGAAGGCCAGGGGCTGTACGTCAAGACGATCGGCCTCGACGAGTCCGAGCAGCCCGCCATCTACAGGGCGGCGACCCACGAGAGCGCCGTCTTCGAGAACGTGATGGTCGACGCCGACGGCGCGGTCGACTTCGACGACGGCACCCTCACGACGAACGGACGAGCAGTCATCCAGCGCGACTGTCTGGACAGCGCGTCCGACGAGATAGACCTCGACGAGGTCGACCAGGTCTTTTTCATCACCCGCAACCCGGTGATGCCGCCGGTCGCCAGGCTGGACGAGCGCCAGGCCGCCGTCGCGTTCATGCTGGGAGAGTCTATCCAGACCTCCGCCGGCGACCCCGACGCCGCCGGCGAGTCCATCCGCGTCGTCGGCACCAATCCGTTCATCATCGGCCCCGAGGGCGAAGAGGGCAACCGCTTCCGTGAGCTCATCGCCGAGAACGACGTGGAGTGTTTCGTGTTGAACACCGGTCACGTCGGCCCTGCCAACGCCGACATCGGCGTTCGCGAGTCGGTCAACATCCTCGTCAGCGCCGCTCGCGGCGAGATCGAGTGGTACCACGACGAGACGCTGGACCTCGACCTGCCCGAAGACGTCCCGGGGCTCAACGTCCAGGCGTTCTACCCGCCGAACCACTACGAGAACTACGAGAGCGTACTGGCCGACCTCCGGGCCGAGCGGCGGGCGTACCTCGAAGCGTTCGAGACGCTGGCCGACGACATCAAAAACGCCGTCTACTGACTACCACTCCTTTCTCGGCTCATGTACCGGGTAGCTGCCGGGTAGTAGCCAGATCCCTGCCGGTGCATAACGTTATCTCGGAAGAACCACATCAGCTACTGTATCGGCACGGGCTGGCCCATGGTTGCCCCAACACTGTTCGCCTTCGTCTCGCTCCTCGTCGCCGCGGCTATCGTCTCGCTGGCGGTCGGGAGCTACGTCTATCGGGAGTACCGCCAGCTCCCGGGTGGGCTAGCGCTGGTGGTCTTGCTGGCGTTTCTCTCGCTGTGGTCGCTGAGCTACGCCCTGCAGGCGCTCTCGGGGTCACTCGCGACGAAGATGGTCTGGGCCCGGTTCGTCGCGACGGGTTCTATCGGCTCGGCCACCGCCTGGGCCGGTTTCGTCCTGGCATACACCGGCCGGCGACGCTGGCTCGAAGGTCGTCGCCTGGCTGTCCTCCTGGCAATTCCGGTGCTGACGAGCGCCGCTGCCTGGACGAACCACGTTCACCAGCTGGTGTGGCAGGCACCCACCACGGAGACGTTCGGCGACCTGTCGCTGCTCACGACGACCAAGGGCCCGGCCTTCGCCCTGACGCTCGGCTACGGCTACTTCCTCGTGCTGGCCTCGCTCGGCCTGCTGGTGGCGATGTACGTCCGGTCTCGGGACGTCCATCGCGGCCAGTCCGGTCTCCTCCTGGTCGCCGGAACGGTGCCGCTGGTCGGCAACGCCGTCTTCTACGCCCTGGGACGGTCGCGGTTGCCCGTCGACGTGACGCCGCTGCTGTTCACCCTGACGGGGCTGCTCGTCGCCCTCGCCCTCATCCGGTACAAACTGCTGGACGTCCTGCCGGTGTCCCCGGGGGCGATCCTCGAGGAACTGGCCGACGCCGTCGTCGTGGTCGACGAGCAAGACCGCATCGTCCACACCAACGCCGCCGGCCGGAACCTGTTTCCCGACGCCAGCGTCGGCGACCGCCTGGCCCGGCTGCTTCCGGACGGCGGGACCGACGACTCGGCCATCGTCGGGACCGAAATCCAGCTCGCCCGTGACGGCGAGACGCGGTACTTCGACATGCGAGAGTCGGCGCTCGCCGGTCAGGACGAGACCGAGGGCGGGTCGATGTACGTTTTCCGGAACATTACAGAACGCAAACGCAGGGAGCAGGAGCTGGCAGAGTACAAGACTATCTTCGAGACGACGTTCGAGAAAGTGTACGTTCTCGACGAGGAGGGGGTCGTCCGCCACGCCAACGAACCGCTGGCCGGGATGCTGGGACTGACGCCGGCGGAGATGGAGGGCTCCTCGGCGGCCACGTTCATCCGGCCCGAGGCGTTCGAGCGGGGCAACGAGGTCATCGCCGAACTGTACGCCTCGGGCAAACGCCACGGGACCGTCGAACTCACCCTCGAAGACGCCGACGGCGAGCAGATACCCTGCGAGACCCACCTCACGCTGTTGCCCTTCGACGAGGAGTACCAGGGCTGTGTCGGCGTCGTTCGGGACGTCTCCGAGCGGAAAGAGGCCGAGTCGGCGTTGCGCCGGACCAGCAGTACCCTGGAATCTATCTTCGAGGCGGCGCCACTGGCCATCGTCTCGGTCACCGACGCCGGCCGGGTCGACCGCTGGAATCCCGGTGCCACCGACGTGTTCGGCTGGGCCGCCGACGCGGCACTCGGTCGGCCGCTCACCGACCTGTTCGGTGGATACGACGAGGTCGAGGACCTCGTCGATTCGGTGCTGGGCGGCGAACGACTGACGAACCGCCAGCTCAGCCTTCGGGATGGCAGCGGTGGGCGCATCGAGGTGACGCTGGCCGCGGCGCCGGTGCCCGACGGCGAGGGTGGCGTCGAGGGCGCCGTGTTTATCGTCGCCGACGTGACCGAACGCCGCCAGCGAGAACAGCAGGTGGCGGTCCTCAATCGCGTCCTCCGACACAACCTCCGCAACGACCTCGGTATCGTCATCGGCCAGCTCGAAGTCGCAGCCGACGAGATTCCCGAGGAGTCCCGGGCGAACCTCGACGCGGCCTTCGACCACGCCCAGGCCCTGCTTGACTTCGCCCAGAAGGCCCGTCAGGCCGAACGGATCTTCGACACCGACGCCGAACCGGCCCCGACTGACGTGTCGTCGCTGGTCGAGGGCGTCGTCGACGACGTGGCGGACCGCTACCCGGACGCCGAGGTAGCTGTCCGGGACTACCCGACGGTGTCGGCCGTCGCCCACCCGGCCATCGACGTGGCGCTGACCGACGTGCTCGAGAACGCCATTGACCACAACGACCGGGACACGGCGACGGTGACGGTCTCCGTCACTGCCACGACGAACCACGTCACGGTCCGGGTAAGCGACGACGGCCCCGGTATTCCGGACCACGAACTGGCCGTTCTCGAGTCGGGCACGGAGTCGCCCCTCGAACACGGCAGTGGCCTGGGTCTCTGGCTCGTCCACTGGGTCGTCACCCGCTCGGGCGGATTTCTTTCCTTCGAAGGCAACGAACCGCGAGGGACCAGCGTCGAGGTGACACTCCCTCGGGCGTCGACGAAGGAAACCGAATCGGGGCCGGTCTCGGCGGATGACGCCGATCCGACCGGCGAGTGACACCGGAGTGTCCGGCGGATGACACCGAAACCACCGGCGAACGACGGGCGTCGCCGTCAGCTACTCGCGCCGACCTCTTCGACCAGCTCCGGCCGGTCGTTCGACGGGTCGTTGACGGCTCGCGAGACCTGGTAGGCCCGGATCTTGTCGGCGTCGATGGGTGAGAGGAGGTACCCGGCGTCGGCCTCGGGGTCGAGCCACTCGCGTTCTCGACCCGCCGGCAGGATGGCCGCCATCCGGTCGTGAAGGTCGGCGACCACGTCGTTAGGTTCGGTGGTAACGATGGTGAACGTCTCAACGAGGTCGGGGTCGGCGTCGGGGCCCGACTCGCTGGCGAACTCACCCAGGCCGGTCTGTGCGTCCGGGGGTCGCCAGCGAGTCCAGAGCCCGG
Source organism: uncultured Halobacteriales archaeon (assembly GCA_964523745.1). Classification (GTDB taxonomy): domain Archaea; phylum Halobacteriota; class Halobacteria; order Halobacteriales; family Haloarculaceae; genus CAZGAX01. The sequence goes on from CAZGAX010000068.1 coordinate 13,317, forward strand.
CCATCGCAAACGGCTCGCCGTCGACGCGAGTCACCCGATAGGGGCGCTTGCCCCGGTCGGTCTGGGCCCACTCGTAGAAGCCGTCGGCCAGGACGAGACACCGGCCTGCCGCCTCGCCGGGCGTCCCGTCGCCCGCCTCCCGATTGGCCTCGATGCCCTCGAAGGCAGCACGGAAGCTGGGCTTTTCTGCCAGCGTCTCGGCCCGGGCGTTGATCATCCCGCCGTCGCTCCGGTCGTCGGCCCACGGGGGAATCAGGCCCCACTGGAAGGCCTGGATGGTGTGGGGTTCCTCGTCGGTGATGACCGGGAGGAACTGGGAAGGGGCGGCGTTGTATCGTCGCTCGTAGGGGTAGTCGAAGGTGGCGTCGAACCGGTCTTCGATCTCCCGTCGCAGAGCGAACAGGGTAAAGCGGCCACACATACTCGTCGTTCGGGCTGGAGGGCGGTAAACGTTCCACGTCAGTCCACCGCGCACGACCGGGAAACGGTTTTGAGTCAGCTACTCGTCATCTCCGCAAATGCGCAGGCGAAGGTTTCTGCTGACGGGGGCCGCCGCGGCGCTCGCCGGCTGTCTCGGTGGTAGCGGGAGCGAGGGTGACGGGAGTAACAGTAACGGCGGTGGGAGTGGAGGCGGCACGTCGCTCAACGACCACCCTGCCGCTCGGGACCTCGCGGCACAGCCGGCGCTCGGCCCAGAGCCGGGGACGGCGGAGGGCACCATCGTCGTGTTCGAAGACCCGTCGTGTCCGTCCTGCCGCCGGTTCGAAACGAAGGTGGTTCCGGAGCTTCGTTCGAAACTGGTCGACGCCGGTCAGGTCACGCTCGTCGTCCGCGGCTATCCTGTCATCTACGAGTGGGGCAAGCCCGCCACCAGGGCCCTGGAAGCGACGCTCGACGCCAGCGTCGACGCGTTCTGGCAGCTACACGGCCACTATTTCGCCAATCAGGGTGCGTACCACTCCGCGGGCGTCGACGAGGTGTACCCCCGAACCCGGTCGTTCCTCGACGGCCAGACCGACGTCGACGCCGAAGGGGTCGTCGACGCGGCGCACAACGGCGAGTTCGACGCTGCCGTCCGGACCGACCTCGACGCGGGACGGGCAGCCGAGGTCAGAGCGACCCCGACCTTGTTTCTCTTTCGCGAGGGACAGTACCAGACGAAGGCGACCGGCGTCGTCGGCTACGAGACGCTCACCAGTGTCCTGGGGCTATGAGTGGTGGGTTCCGTCTCCCGACGCGCCGTGCCGACTGGCGGCTCGTCGGCCGGACGGTCCGGCTCGTCCTCGGAAAGCCAGGGTACGCCGTGCTCGCACTGGTCATGGCCCTGGCTGCGTTGAGCCTGTTCGTCTTCTCCCGGCAGCTATCGCTCCTCCAGTTCGTCCTGGCGAGTGGTCTTCCGCTTGAGGCAAGAGTCACGATACTGTCGAACCAGTATCCGTTTCTGGGTCCCGGGTACGAGACCACGACGGGCGTTGCTGTCCTGGTCGTCGCCGGGCTAACCGGCGTGAACCTCGCCGTCGTCACCTACCACGTCCGGGAACACGGCCTGTCGGCCGAGAGCGGCGGCAGCGCCGTCGGCGTCTTCCTGGGGCTGCTCGGTGCGGGCTGTGCTACCTGCGGGACGGCACTCCTGGCGGGTTTGCTCTCGCTCGTCGGCGCCGCCGGCCTCGTGACGTTGCTCCCGTTCGAGGGACTCGAGCTCTCGGCGCTCGCCGTGTTGGTCCTCCTGTTCTCGCTGTACTGGCTGGCCGAGGGACTCCGGGGTGGCGAAATTCGGGGTTGTCCGGTCGACGTCGGCCGGTGAGTTCCGCCCGCCGCCCGCCAGTTTATGTGGTAAGCCGACGTTACCTCGCCGCGATGGCAGACGCTCCGTCGTTCGACATCCCGGCGCGGCCCGAGCGACGCTTCCCGGCGAGTGGCGGTCTGGAGTACGACGGCGGGGCGATGTTCGTCCTCGACCCCGACGCAGACGGGGGTGACGGCGACCCGAGTGATGCCGCTCTCGCGTCCCGTGTGGAGGCAGTCCTCGGCGACGGACCGTACCGCTTTGGCGACTTCGTCGAACTGCCGATGCCGCTCTACCTGGTGCGCGACGACGGGACGGGCGACGTGTTTCGCGTATCGGTCCGTGACGGCTCAGTTCGGCTGCACGTCCTCCCCGAAACCGACTCGGCGGGGCTCCGGGCCTTCTACGACCGCCTGGCTGCGGCGAGTGACTGCGAGTGGACCGTAGCCTGCCACGAGTCCGGGTAGTCGCTCGGCGGACCGTCCGACCGTCCGATCGACTGACCGTCCGACCGGCCGTCGGGTCGGCGGCTCGGTGGGACGGCAGACTGTAGTGCCCTGGAACCCAAAACGGGTATAGGCCCCTGCCGCCATGGCTCGGACATGACCGTCTCGCGCGAGGTCGAGCTGGAGGGACACATCATCGACTCGGGGATGATGCAGGCCAGCTTCGGCATCATCATGGACATGGGGGGCTCCTTCGAGGTCGAGGAGTTCCGCATCGGCCGGCACAAGACCGAAGAGTCCTACGCCAGGCTGGAGGTTTCGGCCGACGACGAGGAGACGCTACAGTCGATAGTCCACGAACTCCACCAGAACGGCGCGAATCCCTCCGACCCGCGCGACGCTACTCTCGAACCGGCTCCCAAAGACAAGGTCGTCCCGAAGGGGTTCTACTCGACGACGAACCACCCCACGGAGGTCCGCATCGAGGGCGAGTGGATTCCCGTCGAGGACATCGAGATGGACTGTGCCGTCGTGGTCGAGCGAGACGGCAACGGCGACCCTGCCCGGGCCTACACCGAAGTCCTGAACGCTATCGAAGCAGGGGACCTGGTCGTCACCGGCGAGACCGGCATCCGCGTCAATCCGCCGGAACGCCCCCGTGGCCGGGAGGGTGCCTTCGGGTTCATGCAGGGCGGCGTCTCCTCCGAGCGACCGTCGGAGACGACCATCGCCAACATCGCCGAGGCCATCGAGGAGACCAAGCGCGAGGGCGGCAAGGTCCTCGCCGTCTGTGGCCCCGCTCTCATCCACTCGGGGGCCCGGGAGGACCTCGCCCGCCTCGTCAGCGAGGGGTACGTCGACATGCTCTCGGCCGGCAACGGCTTCGCCGTCCACGACATCGAGCGGGACCTCTACGGCACCTCGCTCGGGATGGACACCGAGAGCCTGGACCACCCCCGAAAGGGCCACAAGCACCACATCTACACCATCAGCGAGATCATTCGCGCCGGCAGTATCGAGGACGCAGTCGACGAGGGGATGGTCGACTCCGGGGTGATGTACGAGTGCGTCGCCAACGACGTGCCGTTCGTCCTCGCGGGGTCGATCCGCGACGACGGGCCGCTGCCCGACACGATCACCGACGCCGTCGAGGCCCAGGACGCCATCCGGGAGCAGGCCCACGAGGCCGACCTGGTGTTGATGCTCTCGACGCTGCTCCACTCGGTGGCCGTCGGCAACTGTCTGCCGTCGAGCACGCGGACCGTCTGTGTGGACATCAATCCCGCGACGGTGACGCAGCTGTTGGACCGGGGGAGCGCCCAGGCCGTGGGGATGGTGACTGACATCGGGACCTTCGTGCCGATCCTGTCCGAGCATTTGCTGGATGGCCGGGAGAAGTAGTTCTAAGAACTTTTTCCTTCGTAGGAAATTATTGAGTTTGCCCTCGTAGGAAATAGCCCGGTTGGGAGTCGATATCGGATCTTTTGGATTCTGTGGATAATCGATGTCGTGACGACCGTCACCGCAACCGCACCGGTAGGAAAGCCCTCGGCCCGCTCGCGGATGCTGAGGCGGATATCCTCACTTCGTTCGGATAGAGCCACCTCAGCATCCGCGACTGGGAGGCCGGCGGAGCCGGCCTCCCCGCTGGCGTTTACTATAGTCACTGAGGCAGCTCTATCCGACCGTAGGGAGGATATCTGCCTCAGCGACCGCCAGGAGCGAGACTCGACTTGAGCGGGACCTCCGGTCCCGCTTACCATGCGAACGGGCGGCGAAGCCGCCCGTGAGCAGACGGAGGGAGAGTCTCGGTAAGGCGAACGGTGAGCGGTGCGAGGCCGACCGGAGGAAGGCCTCGATAGCGAGCGGTGAACGGAGTGAACCGCGAGCAGGGAGCCGTGAGCCAGCGAGGTGAGGGCTATCACCACCGTTGTGGTTGCGGTGGTGGCTGTGCTGAAAGCGGCAGGTCAACTCTAGTGCCAGCGAGGGGCCTGTCGAGCCAATTTATTCAGGTATTCTATGACTCGACCAGGTCAGACGTAATCACCATGCGGCAGGGGCACAGGGCCCACGAAACGCCGTCCGGAGAGTCCCGTTCGAAAGGACTTTGAACACCGGCGGCGCACCGTCTCTATGCCGACAGAATCCGAGACAGGCTACGACCCGAGCCTGGGACGGAAGTTCATTTTCGTGACCGGGGGCGTGATGTCCGGCCTCGGGAAGGGGATTACCGCCGCCAGCATCGGCCGACTGCTGGCCAACGCGGGCTTCGATGTGACGGCGGTCAAGATCGACCCCTACCTCAACGTCGACGCCGGCACGATGAACCCGTTCCAGCACGGCGAAGTCTACGTCCTCAAGGACGGGGGCGAAGTCGACCTGGACCTGGGGAACTACGAGCGATTCCTCGACATCGACATGACCTTCGACCACAACGTGACGACCGGCAAGGTCACCAGGAGGTCATCCAGAAAGAGCGCGCCGGGGACTACCTCGGCAAGACCGTCCAGATCATTCCTCACATCACCGACGACATCAAGCGACGAGTGCGGGAAGCCGCAGAGGGTCACGACGTCTGCATCGTCGAAGTCGGTGGGACGGTGGGCGACATCGAGGGCATGCCCTACCTCGAAGCCCTCCGGCAGTTCGCCCACGAAGAAGAAGAGGACGACATTCTCTTCACCCACGTGACGCTCGTCCCCTACTCGAAAAACGGGGAACAGAAGACCAAACCCACCCAGCACAGCGTCAAGGAAGTCCGCTCTATCGGTCTCCAGCCCGACATTCTGGTGGGACGCTGTGAAGACAAACTCGAACCCGGCACGCGGGAGAAGATAGCCCTGTTCTGTGACGTACCCACCGACGCGGTCTTCTCGAACCCCGACGTCGAGGACATCTACCACGTCCCGCTGATGGTCGAGGAAGAAGGCATGGACGAGTACGTCATGGAGCGCCTGAACCTCGACGACGAAGCCCTTCCTGCTGCCGAGCGCGACACTACCTGGCGCGACCGGGTCACTCGAGACAAAGAGGATGAAATAAAAATTGCCCTCGTGGGCAAGTACGGGCTGGAGGACGCCTACATCTCGATCCACGAGTCGCTGAAACACGCCGG
>CAZGAX010000069.1:0-18437 GCA_964523745.1 uncultured Halobacteriales archaeon
CGAACTCGAACTCGGCACTGACCAACTCGATGCGGACACCGACGACGACGGCATACTCGACGGCGACGAGACGTTCGAAACGTCGACGACCGACGACCAGACGGGCGTAGCCATATCGGCGTCCGGGAACGGCAACCTCGCAGAGAACATCAGTATCCAAGAGTCGACGACCTACCACGAGAACAGTACGATCGGGGCTAGTCCCACGGTCAAGATAACGGGCGTCGAGCCGAATGCCACGACGTCTGTCTCGCTCCCGCTCGAGTCGAACGCTACCGACAGGGCAGACCTCTCAGTCTTCGTCCTGGAGCAGGGATCTGACGCGGGCTGGACACCTGTCGAGTCCACCGTCAACGCGTCTAGTGGGACTCTCACCGCCGCTGTCGACGCCAATTCCTTCGTCACCGTCCTCAACCGGACCGCGTGGCAGGCGGGTAAAAACGGAACCGTCAGTCCCGTCACGAACGCATCCACCCTCAACATCACCTGCTCGTCGAACTGCGGGACAGACGGGCCGGCCCTCGTCGTCGGTGGCCAGCAATCCGGCACCATCCAGGCCGTCGACAATGATCAGTCGACCGACGACAGGTCGGTCGAAAAGAAGAGCGACGGGTCCGGTACGGGGACTATCGGGATACAGTATTTCTGCGACGACAATCCCAATTCCCACGAGTGTATCGAGGACGACGACGATGACGGCGTCATCAATTCGGAAGACCACTGTCCGAACACGTACGGAGAGGGGCCCAACGGCTGTCCCCCAGGTACCCCAGTTCCTCCGGGAGAAAAGGACCCGGACAATGACGGTCTGAAGACCAACCAAGAGGAGAAGCTAGGCACCGATCCCCACGACCCTGACACTGACGACGATAACGTGGAAGACGGGGACGACAAGTGTCCAACAGAGGGCGGTGAGGGAGAGGGAGAAGAAGGAAAGAAGGGCTGTCCGATCGACACGGACGAGGACGGGACGAAGAACTTCGACGACGCGTGTCCCGAACTGGCCGGTTCCGCAGATAACGGCTGTCCCGTCGAGGGAGAGGGACTCGCGACGCTCACGCTCCCAGAAGCTGACCACGTCGAACTGACTCTCTCCTACCGGATCGAGTCCTACGGCTATCACGAGGACACGAAGCTGTACGTTCTCGGCGAATCGACCTCCCAACTGTACATCCTCGATTCCTGGGGTGGCCAAACCAAGTCGCGGACGTTCGATCTCTCGGAATTCGCCGGCCAGACGACGACGCTTCGGTTCGAGACGAACGGCACTCGCATCACGATCAAAGATGTCCACATCAGGAGGGACACCGACGGTGACGGCCTGCCAGACCACGTCGAGCGCCAGACCTGGCGCCATCCGATGTTCGGGACGTCGTTCTCGACGGACCCGTACAGCGCGGACACCGACGGCGACGGGCTGACCGATTCACAGGAGATAACGATTCGCAAACGAGGCGACCACTGGGAGATCACCGACAGCGTCTCGCTTCCCACGAGGTTCGACTCGGACGGCGACGGCCTCGGCGACGCCACGGAGTACAGGGGCTACGAACTGCGGATCGTCGACGACGTCGACCAGGCCAAAGACTTCATGCGGGCCCTGGGAGCCGAGTCCGGTAACCCCTCCCAGTACCTGGATACGCCACAGGTCTCCTCGAATCCGGTGTTGACCGACACCGACTGGGACGACCTCGACGACGCCAGAGAGCGCCGACTGGGGACCAATCCGCGAAAGGCAGACACCGATGCCGACGGGGTCGACGACGAGCGCGAACTGGTGTGGAACGACGACCCGACGATCCACGACTATCGGCCGCCATCACTCAACATCCGCCAGGCGTATTTCTACAAACCGCCGGGTACGTGGAAGACCACCTACCGCATCGGCTTCGACACGCGGGACATCTTCGGTCTCCAGGACGCCATCGTCAAGCACAACGACGAAGTCGTCTGGGAGCGCCATCCCCGCGACGGCCGCGGTCACGGCTACAACCTCAACTACCGGACGGGCGATGTCCAGGGCATCATCGACGGCCTGAAAGGCGCCGCCACGCGGGTCAGAGTCGTCGACACCTACGGCAACGCCCGGCAGGTCGTCGCCGTCGAGCGCAACACCATCTACGTCTCCGCCGCCAAGGAACTCGGTCTGCCGATAAACACGCCGTACGTCGCGAAGTCCCTCGGGATGTACTCCGGCATCACCGCTGGAGCCGGCGAGACGGCCTCCGTCATCCAGGCGTTCGTCTCGGACCCCGTCGGCTACGCCAAGTCGATGACCCAAGTTCTGGACCTGGTGAAGAACGCGCCGGGCTTCGACAAACTCGTCGCGGCGATGGCCAGCCAGTACGAAGACCAGATGCGGGTCGCCAACCCCTACGACAGGGAGGAGCAGCCGGAACTCTACCAGAAGTTCCGCACCTCCTACTACGCGGGGTACATCTTCTTCGAGGCCTCCAAGGCCGTCTCGGGTGCATCGGCGTCGTCCGCGGTCAAGAGCAGTTCGAAGTTCCAGAAGTTCACGAGCAAACTCGACGGCGGAAAGCTCTCGAAGACCGTCACGGCCCTCTCGAAGGCCCGCTCGAAGCTGAATGCCCCCGTCCAGTACGTCCAGACGCGGGTCGCGGCGAAGCTGTCGGATGCCGGCGGCCTGACGCTCGACGCTGCCCGGCGGGTCGTCGACAGCAACACCATCGGAAAGACGCTCCACAACAAGTATCTCTACCGTCAGCTAGACATCGACGTTGATGGCCTTTCGACCACCGAACAACGTCGACTAAATCAGTATCTCGTCCGTGCAGATGGTGGGGCCAGTGACCTCAACGGCGACGTTGCCCGCCTCGTGGCAGAATCTGAAGTTGTGGATCCGCAGACGGCCAGCCGGCTCCAGTGGCTCGTTGATCAGGGCGACCTCGATAGCACCGATATCCGTCGTCTAGAGGACAGGGTGAAAGCGGGTGAGTTGAACAGTGACGAGATCAATGCCTTTGTCACTATCAACCAAATGAAGGATGGCTCTGAATGGTACTCTGACGCAGTGGATGCTGAAGATATATTAAAAATTGCTGATAGGAATGGAGATCTCGAGGGCTCGCTGATGGTCACGAAAGACAGTAGTAGAAAGGTCGTGTGGTTAGAGAAGGGGACTGATGCTACTGGTTGGCAGAAAATAAAGAAGAAGCATATCACTGGTGAAATCCCGGGAGGTTCTAAGTTCCCGAGCCGATTTTCTGAATCGGAAGTCAAGCTTATGATCAAAAATGCGCTCGAGACAACATCACCTAAACAAGTGGATTTAGGTGACGGTAGAATTGGATACGAATATGTATCAAAAGTTCCAAACGAAGACTTCAAAATTAAGGTAGCTGTTGGTAGCAATGGATATATTGTTAGCGCCTACCCACTATTGTGATAGTTATGACTGATCAAGATCCAATAGCAATTACTATAACGAATATCGCTGGACCGTTTGAGGAGTATCCACAAATTTCTGATTCCGAACTCGAGCGATTAGAGTGGAATATTGTTGGTGATTTCTCATTTGAAGTTGGTGGTGTATCTATTCTGAACTCTCCTTATGCTGCTGATGGGAAATTGAATGATTATGTCTGGGTCTTAGCTCATTCATTCCTGAACGCAATTCAGCAGATCTCTGATGGCAATGAGGCGAAAGTAAGCCTGAATGACAATCCAGGGGTATTTCGCTTCCAAACGGTAGGTGACGAGTTGGAGGTGACTTTCGATCCCCAGGTCTCAGACCGGTCTCCTGTGGTCAAAACGGTTCTAGTATCAGATTTCTATTCTGCCAGTCTTGAAGCAGCCCATAACCTCTGTGTCGGCGTCATAGATGCAAATCCTGCTTTAGAAGATTCTGAATTGGTCAACAGATTACAATCGAAAATAAAACAAATAGAGAAATAGGCCTACAGCTTACAAATTAATATAGGTGATAGCCGGAAATTTGGAGTTTGACTTCAAAGGGTATTTTGCGTACCCTCTGTTTGTACTCGGGCCAAGTTCGTCACCGGCACCTCGGCCTCGTCGGCGGTAAAAAGTAGTTCGAAGCTCCGGACGTTCACGAGCAAGCTCGACGAGAGTCGGCTCTCGAAGACCAGGGATACGCTGCACTCGCCGGTCCGGTACGTGGAAAACCGAGTGGCCGCGAAACTCTCGGACGCCGGTGCACTCTCGCTCAATGCGGCGCGGCGGGTCATCGACAGCAACACGATCGGCAAGACGCTGCACAACAAGTATCTCTACCACCGCCTCGACGTAGACGTCACCGACCTCGACGCCCTGCAACAGCGCCGGCTGAACGAACTGATCGAGCGCAACGGTCGGGACGGCGTCCGGCTGGCCAACGACCTGGACGACGACACGCTTGACACCTTCCTGTCGCCGACGTGTGGGCCGAGCGGGTTCTCGGTCGGCGGCGTCTCGCTGTCACCCGGCCGGTATCACAGAATCTCTACCGATTTCTCGGCTCTCGATGGCGGCTGTGACCTCCCGGAGGACCTACCCGACGACTTCCGTACCTCGCTCTCCCGAGCGTACGACGGTAGCGACGGCGCATCTATCGATGACATCGAAGCCACACTGGACGCCGTTGACAGCGCAGGTGCTCATCAGGGTCCGTTGATGGCGTTCGTTCGGAGTGGAGACGATGCCGGTGTCCGGGCCACCGCCAAACTTCGCGCGGCTGACAGCGTCGATTCGGGTGCGTTTGCGAGGAAGATCGAGCCGCTTGACGCCGGTGAGAAGCGCGAGATTGCCAGGATGGTTGCCGAGGCAGACGATGGTGTCAAGCTAGCCGACGAACTCAGCTACCACCAGTTACAACGCATTGCTGATCAGGATACTGGCTGGGCGGTATCCCGACTGAACAATCGCGGTATCGAAGTGAATCGGATTGAACGCCTGGTAGATGAGGGGGTTGACCTTCAGCGAGTCGATACGCTGTTGACGAAGCGGTATAGTGGGTGGTCGACTGGTGGGAAAGGGTTCTCAGGGCATTATGCCGATCACACTGGCGAGTGGTCTCCCAAACTCACGAAGGAAGAATACGGACAAAAGGCAGAGTCCTTACTCAATCGTGATCGGACTGGTCTCGAGGTCTACTATCAGAAGGGAAGGGACAACTTGGTGGTTTACGACCGTGGAGCAAACGAGTTGGCTGTTGGTGGAAATCCCATAGGAGAAATACAGACTCTCTTCAAGCCTGAGAGCATATCTTACGTCGATGGAAAGATTGGTGACGAGTGGTTAACTCTGAAAGAACCATGACTGAGGACGTATTACGGAAAGCCACGCGACTGATAGAGAACCACGGTGACTTCAGTCGTGAAACGGTTCGTTCTCTTCAGAATCCCGAGAGTGACGTCGATAGGTCTGCTCGGGAAATCATAACGCGAGAGAAGGAACTCTCCTTCATCGTGGAGTATCTCGAGAAGCAGGGTAGGTGTCCAAATGAGGTCCGAAATGGATTAGAAGAGGTGGGTGAGCTAAATGAACGAATGATTCAAGAATATCAGGGAGATTACTATTCGCTCCTTGAGGAGGAACTATTAGACCTCGTTGATAGATATCCAACGGTGGTGTGTCATTTCTTCGAACTTGAACCGTTGGAGATGGAAGTAGAACAAGATCTTCTTGTGAGAGACAGTATTGAAATACTTCTAGCCGAGCTGCCAAGGAGTAAAGTTCCGGAAAAGGCTCGTGCTACAATTGATGCCCTTGACGATGTCTTGGCATGCAAATGTGAGTTGCATCGATCGAAGTACGATAAAATCGCTGATACGGTCTCTCGGCCATATTATCCAACGGAATTCTGGTGGCGCCACCCTGACAAAGTCCTTACTGAATAATCCAGAAGCGCCTACTTCGATTTACTTTCTCAACTGTCGTGGAACGCTGTAGGCCCGCTCGAAACTGAACGCCCCCGTCCGGTACGTCGAGACGCGAGTCGCGGCGAAGCTGTCTGATGCCGGCAAACTGGGTGTGAAGGCAGCAGGACGGGCGTTCGAGGCGTCACGCACCGTCGGGTCGACGTTCTCCGTCCGACGGCACCTCGACCGCCTCGGCGCACGGACCCTGTCCAGCCTCTCATCGGGCACCCAGCGCTACGCCGGGCGACTCCTGGACCGCCTGCCGGGCACTGGCGACGACTTTCTCGCCCGGGCCGACCCCGCCGACATCAAGGAGTTGCGGGACATCCAGCGGGCAGTCACCGACGGCGGCTATGACGTCGATCGGGCAAGGCTGTGGTCCTACCGGATGTCGGATGCGTTGGCGTCCGGCGACATCTCCAGAACTGAGTTCAAACAGCTACTGGACACGCTGGAGGCGGCGGACCTGGAGACTCGCAAGCGGCTGATGGACGACGTGGCTGAGTATGGGCCAAATGGCATTCGTGCTATCAATCGCGCGTCGGAGTTGGATATCGACGGTGTCGATAGCTACAAACTTGCGAGGAATACCTTGTCTCTACAACGGAAGGGTGTTTCTGGGGAGAGTGTTGAGGATGTCCTAAAGAACCTCAAGCAGATCGAAAATGTCGAAGGGGCTGATCGTCTTGCGAAAAAATTCGTGACGATGAATACGCATGGGGAATTCAGAGGATACAGGTTTATGACTCGATATGCCGCAGAAAAGAAATCCAACTTGATTGGTATTGAGAGACCGCCCAAAACTGGAATCCGTCGACCAGGAGATATTGACATAGTTACCGATAACGACAATAATATTGTTGGCCATGAACTGAAGTATGGTAATAGGGTAACAACCAACGATATAAAGGACATTAAGTCTGGGTTCGAGAAAATGGTGGCAAGCGGTGAACTGGATGATTACAAATTCGTCTTCAGGCGGCGCCCCTCGGACGACGTGATAGATTACCTGGAGAAAAACGATATCTCCTTTGAAATCTCTAGTAGTGATTAAAATGAGTGAATGGAATATCGAACTCCTCTCTCAGAAACCTATTGACTCCGGGTTCTTGGGACGTCTCCTCTTCTGTCTTACAGGCCAAGAAGTTCGATATAATTCGACCGATATACTAGGCCAGTACAGCATCTTCCCTGAAGATATAGATGAGGCCATTGAACATCATGAATCAGAAACGGGAGAACGGACTGACCGTTTGGGTGAGTTTCTCCAGCAATTTTCACAGTTCAACCCTCAGTCAACCACTGGCGGAATCCAACTCGTATACGAAGGGGTTTCAGAACCAATTCCCTTCTCGCTACAGTTTGGTTCTCGTACAGAGAGTGACTGCTCTACCGTTGAGTTCGTCGTGCAGAGTACTGAAATCGGGCATGAAGACTCAGAAAAGTTCCTCCAGTTTCTAGACCTCCTATCCGTGGTCTTCGAACGCCTTCCGTTTGAATTTGGAACGATACGAAGTGAGTGGGACGATTGGATCGAGGGAAAGCGAGGGAGAGATCTGGCTGAAACGGCAAACACAGCGGTGTTTTTGTCCTCCGACTTGGCCGATCAGATCGGCCGAGAAGTGTTAGCCGAGGCTCCAACGGACCGGCGCCGAGATTTGGCCGACGGATCTGTTCTTCTGGTCGCATATCCCGCTCCGACAGGTGGTAGAGAACAAGTCTGGGCCCTCCAAGACTACCTTATCGAGCACTGGCCGACTGACGAGGAATAACCGTCGTTTCTTTCGGCCATTCGGTTCGTCTGGTCGCCTTGGAAATTCCTTCTCTCGCCGTCCTTTAGTATTGACGCCGCCCCGCAGTAACGGCGGCTGAACGCCCTGATCGAGCGGACCGGTGACGACGGCGTCCGGCTGGCCAACGACCTGGATAGCGACACGCTCGACGACTTCCTCTCGCCGACCTGTGGGCCAAGTGGGTTCTCAGCCGGTGGCGTCTCGCTGTCGCCAGACCGGTATCACAGTGTCTCCACTGCTGGGGTCTACTCGACGCCTGGTGGGTCCTGCTCGGTCCCGGACGCCGAGTTCCTCGACCGGGTGGCCGAGGTCAACAGTCTCGATTCCGACTTCGACGCCGAGACGTTCGTCAGGCGGTACAACGATCTGGAAGCTACCCCAGAGAGATTGGAACTGTTCGAGAATCTAGCGAAAAACGATGAATATGGCGCGGACTGGATTCGAGTCGTTGGCAGTACTGAAGTGGACTCTGGCGAAATTCGAGTTGCGCTAGACAGAGTTGAGAGTATCAAAGATCAGGGGGACGTCAAGGATTTCAAAACGGCGAGTGAAGCCAATTCGCATCCTGAACACAGTGGAAATCAACCACCAATTGAGGAGGGAAGTATTGCGATCAATTACGAAATTGCCAAAGATACTGAATTCATTCGTGTATATGGGAAGGAAGCCGGGCCAGGTGGTGTGTGGATGATGGATCCAACTGACTTCGATGGTCTAGAAACTCGGGACGACGTTCTCGATCACTTTGCACTATCGGAAGAATGGCAGTCCTACGACTCCGTCGCAAAATTAGAAGTCGATGGCTCTGAGAATCTGAAGGTACAGGTAAGTACGGCAGGTGAAATCAGAGACACAGCTGAGGGAGTTGTTCGTCCTGGTGATGGGACACAATACTGGATTCTGCCAAACCAGGGGAGACAAGATTGGCAAGAATATATGTCCCTGAAAGACTTCTTGGCTAAATAAAGGGCCGAATCTAATTACATGAGTGACATTACTATCGATGGCGTGAAGATCCAATTCGAAAATAAAACCAGAGAGCTACCTAATGAAGTAGTGGAATCTATAGAGACTGATGACCGAATATTTGTATTAGTTGATGTGTCTAATGAAGAGAATAACCCAAACAATATCCTGTGTTATGATTTTGAGGGGAATTTATTGTGGATTATCGACGAGCCAGAGGAAAGTAGAGAATGGAGTCTCTATGATCACATGGTGATGGAAAACAATGTGTTGAAAGCAAAAAATTACAACGGCTATCTATACAGAGTTGACCAGGACACCGGGGAAGTTGAGTGTATCAAACAAGTTGACAAACGCTGATTCCCAGTGCAGCTATCATGATATTTCTAAAGGTATTTTGAGTAATATGAATCTCTACTTCCGCGCCATTCAGGAGCAGTTCGAAGTTCAAGAAGTTCACGAGCAAGCTCGACGGCGGGAAACTCTCGAAGGCCGTCACGGCGCTCCCGAAGACCAGAGATACGCTGCGCTCTCCCGTTCGGTACGTCGAGACGCGGGTCGCGGCGAAGCTGTCGGATGCCGGCGGCCTGACGCTCGACGCTGCCCGGCGGGTCGTCGACAGCAATACGATCGGCAAGACGCTGCACAACAAGTATCTCTACCACCGCCTCGATGTCGACGTCGCTGACCTCGGTGCGCCGCAGCAACGCCGGCTGAACGCCCTGATCGAGCGGACCGGTGGCGACGGCGACGGCCTGACGGACGCAGAAGATGCCACGTTCCGCCAGCGGTACGGCCGCTGGGAACTCAGCGAGACCGTCTCGAATCCCGCGGTCGTCGACACTGACGGCGACGGTCTCTCCGACGGCAAAGAACTCGCCGGCTGGCACGCCCAGTTGGCGACCTCGCGGTCCCAGGCCGAGGAGTACGCCCGCCGCCTCAAACAAATCGAAGATCCCGCCAACTACCACAAGGCTGCCGAGGTGCTGTCGCGGCCGACCGTCACGTCGAACCCGGTGCTCGTGGACACCGACTGGGACGGGCCCTCCGACTTCGAAGAGTACCAGAAGGGCTCGGACCCGGATTCGCGTGACAGTGACGGCGACGGGATTTCGGACGCCCGCGAGCAGGGCTTGCGACGACGCCTTCGAGGGCACGGCCAAGCTCGATGACGCCGGATTCAATGCCGTGATGCGAGTCGGCGGTGACGAGACCGCTGGCGGCTTCCTGAATTTCGCTCTGCCCGACCTAAAACCACCAGACAGCAGCGGGTCGAACCGTCAAACACAACTCCGTCGAGACCCTCCCCTTTGCAGACGCTCGTGCCACCGCAGAACCCACCAGGCACACGTCGCTTTCACCATGTCATCGCACGTCGCTCCATCGGAACACACCAGGACCGACCCCAAAATTGGCCACGTCGTCGCCGACCAGCGAACCGGCGACCGCAAACTGCTCATCTACGTCGACGACCGCGTCGTCCTCACCCGGGACGAGGCGGGCCACACGACGCTGACGCCCAGGGCTAACTTCGAAGCCAAACTGGGCACCCGTTATCGCCTCCGCCGAAACGCCGACCCCGCCATCGACGGCGGACAGTACGACGCGCTCCGGGACCGCCTCGCCGCTTACGAGGCCGAGGACGGCCGCAAGGCGGCCCACAAGGCCGACGCCCTTCGCGAGGCGCTGGACGTCCTCGCCGGCCAGGCGCCGGACGACGGCGAGGAGGACGGCGCCGACTCGGCGGCCGACGACGCCGACCCCGAAGTCGACTTCGAGGAGGTACCGGGCATTGGCCCGGAGACCGCCGGCAAACTCCGAGCCCAGGGCTTCCAGACCGAAGGTGACGTCCGGACGGCCAGCGACGAGGACGTCCTCGCCGTGTCGGGCGTCGGCCCGTCTGCCCTCGCCAACCTCCGGGAGTTCGTGGACTAGCCGATCATCTCCGGCTCCCGGCCAACGTACGAACCGGGAATGCCACTGGGTAGGCCAGACTCCAGGTAGTCGACACGAGGTTCGATCTCGCCGAGGAACGTGGGGGAGTAGCCGACTAGAGGGTATCGTGCCGCCACCGTTCCGGACCGATCGACAGAGCACACCGACACGACTGACCACCGACCCGAAAGAAAGACAAGTTTCCTATATTTTCGTATTATCCCAAATAGTATTATAGTTTTGACGGGGTGTCATTCAGCCCAATTCTGGAGTCGAACTCGGTCGACTCTTCGACTAGTCATCGGACCGGGTACCCCGAGGGGTACTGATCGAGGTGGAAATTAGGCCGTTTACGGGCGCCAAATTTGAAGTATAATTTGGTTTCTCCTCTATTAACCGTTCATTCGTAACGGAATCGGCGTAGGCCCGGCCACGGCCCGTAGAAGGCCGAGTGTGCTGCACTGACGGCACGCCGGTTAGAGCTATGGAAGCAAACGGCGACTCCTGCACCCGCTAGATAATACATCAGTTATATACTAATATCTATTATATAAGTGCGCCGAACGAACTCGGCAGTCGAGGATCCTCGTCGTCGTTTCGAAAACCGGGTTGCCACCGAACGGCGGCGAGTGTAGCGTCCGCAGTGGGGTGGGTGGGTTGAGGGTGGAATGTGGGTGATTTCCCACGGTAACGCTGACTCGATTGACCAGATGCTGTTACCGCAGTCCGGTGGCATTGGGTTGACTCCTGACAGCATTCGCTGACAGGGAACACCCGGGTGAACGATGCAGTTGCCGCCAAATTAATCTGACTATCTAGAACGCGGCGAAGGGAGCGGCCGCACGTTCGGATGCTATTCGTGCTTCCACCCCCCCCCCTTCCCCGCCCACTCCAGACCTCGGAGCCGGTCACCACCGGCGAGAAATCACCACTGATGGTGAACGGCGTCGTACACGGACGATTCGTAGACGTCGCGGATCGCACCCCGGGTCTCGTGAGACAGGGAGGGAAGCTCGCTGGCCGCGACGTTGTCCCGGATGTGGGTCGGCGACGTCGACCCCGGAATGACCGTCGAAACGGCGTCGTGGTCGAGTATCCACCGGAGCGCCAGCTGTGCCATCGTCATCTCCGGCGGGACGTGGTCAGCGACGTCGTCGACGGCCCGGAGCGCCCGGTCGTAGGGCAGGCCAGCGAACGTCTCACCGCGGTCGAAGGCGTCCCCCTCGCGGTTGAAGTTCCGGTGGTCGTCGGCCGGAAAGTCGGTGTCGCGGTCCAGCGCGTTCGCCAGCAGCCCCGAGGCCAGTGGAACCCGGACGATGATACCAGCGTCTCGCCTGGCTGCCTCTTCGAAGAATAGTTCCTTCGGCCGTTGCCGGAAGGGGTTGAAGATGATCTGCACCGTCTCGACGCCCGGATACTCGATCGCCTTGAGTCCCTGCTCTACCGTCTCGACGCTGACGCCGTAGTGGGCGATCTTGCCCGCGTCTCTCAGTGCTTCCAGGGCCTCGAAGGACTCGGGCTGGTAGTACACGTCGTTCGGCGGGCAGTGGAGTTGCAGGAGGTCGAGCGTCTCGACGCCGAGATTCTCCCGGGAGCGGTCGACGAACCGTTCCAGGTTCTCCCGGGTGTAACCGTCGGCCGTGTGCGGGTCGAGCCGGCGGCCCGCCTTCGTCGCGACGACGACGTCCGCCGTGTCAACGTCCGCTTCGTCGAGGACTCGGCCGATGAGCCGTTCGCTGCGACCGTCACCGTACACGTCTGCCGTATCGAGGAAGTTAACACCCGCGTCGAGTGCCGTCGCGACCGCGTCGTAGCCCTCGTCTTCCGGTACCTCGCCCCAGTCGCCGCCGATCTCCCAGGTCCCGAGGCCGACTTCGGAGACGGCAAAGCCGGTACTCCCGAGCTGTCGATGGTTCATACGGCGATCTTCCGGGACCGGCCACTTAGTAGCTGGTGGAACCCCGGTTACCGAGATGGGGTCGGCGCATACTACCGAGGCGTCGGACGGCGAACGGTCTCAGTTTTCGAGGTCGGCCAGGTCCCACTCGCCGGTGATGACCGCGCCCGACTCGGGGTTGTCCCCTTCGACGATCGCCTCGACCAGCGCCGGGCCGTCGTAGGCGATGGCCTCTTCGAGCGTGCCGGCGAGGTTCTCCGGCTTGATGACGCGCTCGGCGAAGCCGAGGTTGAACGCGCTCGCCATGTCCATGAAGTCCACGTCGGTCTCCTCGTCGAACTCGGTGTCGAGCACGCGGTCCCAGCCGTACTTGTTGACCTGGAGGTTCCGGATGGACGTCCAGCCGTGGTTGTTGACGACGAGGTAGGTCACGTCCACGTCGTGTTCGACGGCGCAGGCGACCTCCTGGTTGCACATCATGAAGCTGCCGTCGCCCTCGACGTCGACGACCGGCCGGTCCGGCTCGGCGAGCTTGGCGCCGATAGCCGCCGACACGCCGAAGCCCATCGTCGAGAACCCGCCACAGGAGATGTTCGTCTGCGGGTCGTACACCGGGAACTCGGGATTGACCGTCTCCTGGGGCTGGCCGGCGCTGGAGACGACGATGCCCTCCCGCGGAAGGACCTCGCGGAGCGCAGCGATGGCCCGGGAGATGCTCATCGGCACGTCGTCGCTCGACCAGCGGTCCTCGATGGTGTCCTGCCAGTCGGCCCACCGGTCCCGGATCTCCTGGTAGTACTCGTTGTCCTCGGCGGAAACGGGGTCGATGCGCTCTGTGACGGCGTCGTGAATCTGGTCGGTGACGACCTTCGCGTCGCCCTGGATGCCGACCTCGACCGGGTAGTTCTTCCCGATCTCCTCGGGGTCGATGTCGACGTGGATCAGTTTGCTCGGCGGGATCTCGAAGCTGACGCCCTGTTCGAACGAGGAGGTGTGCAGGTCGGTGAACCGGCAGCCGACGGCGAGAATCACGTCGGCGTTGCTCGCGAGTTCGTTGCCGGCCGTCGAGCCGATCCAGCCGGCGTAGCCGACGAACAGATCGTGGTCTTCCGGGATGATGCCCTTCGACTGGAACGTCGGGATGACGGGCGCCTGGAGGTGTTCGGCAAGGGCCTGGACCTCGTCCCAGGCCTCGGCGAGCATCGTCCCGCCGCCGGGGACGATGACGGGACGGTCGGCCTCGGCAAGCAGGTCGGCCGCCTCGGAGACGGTTTCCGGGTCGCCGCCGGGTCGGCTGTGCGGCCGATGCTGGGTCGGCTCCGGAAGTTCGACGTCGGCGACGGCCCCCTGGACGTCCATCGGGACGTCGACGTGGACCGGGCCCGGCCGGCCGGAAACGGCGATCTGGAACGCACGCCGCAGGACGCGGGGGAGCTGTTCGACGTCGCGGGCGACGAAGCTCTGCTTCGTGACCGGCTCCATCACGCTCGGGAAGTCGCCGGGCTTCTGGCGCTCGATCTCCTGGAGGATCCCCTCCCCGTACTCGTGGGTCTGGGGCGCGCCGGTAAAGACGACCATCGGTATCGAGTCGACGTAGGCCGTCGCGACGCCCGTGACCGTGTTCGTCGCCCCGGGTCCGATCGACGTGAACACCGCCAGCGGTTCGCCGCTCGCCCTGGCGTACCCGTCAGCGAGGTGAGTCGCGCCCTGTTCGTGGCGGGGCTGGATGACCTCGACCTCGGAGTCGTTGAACGCGTCGAGTAGATTTGTACTCCCGTGGCCGGGGATCCCGACCAGGTACGGTACGCCCTCCTTTTCGAGGTATCTGGCGATGATCTCGCCGCCGTTGAGCCTCGGCATACTAGGTAAAATATTGCGATTTCGAGGGGCTTAAAGATTTACCAACGCGGCGTTCGACGCCGTCCTCGTCCACTCGGCGACGAGCACGAGACGGGGGCGGGCTGCCGCGTCTCCTCAGAGCGACGGAATGACCTCGTCGCCCATCACCTCGAAGAACAGTTCGGGGTCGGGGCTCGTGTTGCCGAGCGTGATGCGGTCGAAGCCGAGTTCGGCGTACTCTTCGAGGGTTGCGGCGATCTCTGTCGGCGAATCCGCGATGAGGAACTTGTGTTCGACCTCCTCCCGGGTCGCGTCGTCGCCGACGGCCTCGATCTCCTTCGGGTTGGCCAGGCCGCGGTCGAAGACGTCCTGGGTCGCCGCCCACCAGGGTTCCGTCGCCTCGAACGCCTTCTGGTAGTCCGGGTCGTACGACGCGGTGACCAGCAGCGTCGTCTCGATGGCGTCGGGGTCGCGGCCGGCGTCGTCGGCGTACCGGCGGACCGCCGGATACATCCGCTCGCTGTACTCCTCGTCCTTGATGACGGTGATGAAGCCGTCGCAGTACTCCCCGGCGAGCGAGGCCGTCGACGGCCCGTTGGCTGCGACGTGGATCTCGGGCGGCTCGTCCGGTTTGGTGTAGAGCTTGGCCTCGTCGAGCTGGAAGTGCTCGCCGTCGTAGTCGACGAAGTCGTCGGACTCCCACAGCAGCCGGAAGATCTCGAGGGACTCCTCGAGGCGCTGGCGGCGCTCGCCGTACTCCGGCCAGGGGAATCCGAGCGGCTTCTCGTTCATCGCCTCGCCGGTGCTGACGCCGAGGACGACCCGCTCGTCGTGCATGACCTGGAGCGTCGCGAAGGCCTGGGCGATGATCCCCGGGTGGTAGTGGCCGGTCGTCGGCGTCACGCAGGTGCCCATCGGCAGGTCGACCCGCTCGCTCAGCGCCCCCAGCCACGACCACGCGAAGCCCGACGACCCCTGGCTGTGGAACCACGGGTGGAAGTGGTCTGACGTCCAGATGAAGTCGAAGCCGGCGTCCTCGGCCAGTTCGGCGTAGCGTAACAGCTCGTCCGGTTCGTACTGCTCCTGGTGAGCGTCGTAGTCGATCGCGACCATGTGTGTCGTCTCGGATGCCTCCGTGAAAATAGTTGCTTCAGCCGACGAAGCGAGTCGGCCCGTTTCTCCTCCCCCCGCGCCGGCCGCTCGCCTCAGACCGACACCCACGTCCCGGCGTCGTCGCTCTCGACGATGGCGTCGACGACTTCCTGGACGGCGTAGGCGTCCCGGAAGTCCGGGGCGTAGGCCGACCCGTCGTCGATCCGCGAGAGGAACTCGTAGTTCTCGTGGACCAACGTGTGTTCCCAGCCGATGGTGTGGCCGTCGGGCCACCAGGCGTCCATGTACGGGTCCGAGTTCGCCGTCACGAGGACGCGCTGGAATCCCCGGTCGTCCTCGCGCTTCAGTTCGAACTCGTTGAACCGCTCGACGTCGAAGCGAACGGCGCCCTTCGACCCGATGAGTTCGACGGCGTTCGTGTTCTTGTGGCCCGAGGCCACCCGAGACCCTTCGATGACCCCCTGGGCGCCGTTCTCGAAGGCGAGCAGTGCGCCGTAGGCGTCCTCGGTCGTCACGGGCCGCGACTCGCCCGTCTCGGGGTCCGGCCGCTCGTCGACGAACCGGCTGAGGATGCCCGAGACGCGGTCGACGTCGCCGACGAGCCAGCGGGCGAGGTCCAGCGTGTGGGCACCGACGTCACCGACGCGACCGTAGCCCGCGACGTCGGCGTCGTTGCGCCACATCCACGGCTCGTCCGCGTCGGCCTGGAAGTCCTGGAGGTACTGGCCGCGGAAGTGCCGAACGTCCCCGATGACCCCATCTGCCACGAGATTCTTGATGTGGGCGAGCGCCGGGACGTACCGGTAGTTGAACGCACAGCCCGCCACCGCGCCGGACCGCTCTGCGGCCTCGACCATCCGCGCCGCGTCGTCGAGCGTCGCGGCGAGGGGTTTCTCACAGAGGACGTGGGTGTCCTGCTCCAGCGCTTCGATACACGGCTCGGCGTGGAGGTTGTTCGGGCCAAGGTTGTAGAGCACGTCGACGGACTCGACGACGTCGCGCCAGTCGGTCGTCGTCTCGTCGAAGCCGAACCGGTCTGCCGCGTCTGCCAGCGCCGCCTCGTCGCGGCCACAGATGAGTTTCCGGTTCGTCGCCGGCGCGTCCGGGAAGAACATCGGCAGTCGAGCGAGGGCGTTGGCGTGGGCCTTGCCCATCATCCCGTAGCCGATGAAGCCGACGTCGTAGGTCATCGGTGATCCGCCCCCTGGAGTCGTCTCGCGCCCTGCCAGGTGGGCCACGTGGGTTGCCGGTCGGGGGACGAACGCGGGGTCGTTGTCATACTGGCTGAAATGAAGGTACACACCAAAAAAGTTCTCGCACCGAGCCCCGGTCTTGGCTGGCACGCTCGCGTCCACAAACACTATTTCGCAACCGTGCCATGAGAGAGGTACGCATGGGGACCGGCTACTCCACGATCATGTACGACGCCGAGTCGATCGAAGACGGCTTGAGCGACGTCGCGGCCTGCCAGTACGACGGCGTCGAGGTCGGGGTCGAAAAGATACGTGCGAACGGCGCCGGAGCCGTCGGCGAGTGGCTCGCCGAGTACGACCTCCGGCTGTACTGCGGGATCAGCGAGTGGGTCGAATCGGAGGGTGCCGTCCAGCGGACGGTCGACGACGTCGCGATGCTGGCAGACCTCGGGGCGGAGTTCCTCGGCGTCCTGCCACCCCAGCGAGGCCGGTACGACCGCGAAACGGTCGAGTCCTGGCTCGCCACGGTCGCCGACGCGGCCGTCGACGCCGGGGTCCGTCCGCTCGTCCACCATCACGGGGCCACGGCCGTCGAACAGCCCGAGGAGATCCGCCACTACCTCGACGCCGTCGACGGCCTGGAACTGGTCTTCGACACCGCCCACTACTACCCCTACGGCGAGCACTTCCCCGACGGGGACGTCACCGACGGCATCGAGCGGTTTGCGGACGACGTCGTCTACGTCCACCTCAAGGACGTCGACCCGGTGAAGGACTTCGCGGCCAACCGCGACGCGCTCTCGGCGGGCGACTTCCACCTGGACAACGTCATCAACTACTTCCGGTCGTTCACCGACCTCGGCGAGGGAGTCATCGACTTCGACGGCGTCTACGACGCACTCGACGCCGCCGACTACGACGGCCACTACACCATCGAGATCGAGAACCAGACCGAGCTACCGCTGGTCCACGCCAAACAGAACTACGACTACTTCCGAGAGGTCACGAACGGTACCTGAGCGTCGGCACTCGAATCCTCACCTTCCGGGCGATACCGCGCTGTGACCGCCCGGCTCAGGACCGGACGAACGTCACCGGACACGGGGCATTGAGGAGCAACTGCTGGGCAGTGCTGCCGAACAGCGCTTTCCCGGTCGGGCTGCGTTCCTTGCCCTGGACGTAGAGGAGGTCCGGGTCGACCGTCTCCGCGAGGTCGAGGTACGCGTCGCCAGACTCCCCGGTGACGCCACGAATCTCGTAGTCGACGCCGGCGTCGTCGAGCGCACGTGCGATGGTCCGCACCGACTCGCTCCGCCTGGCCACATCGTCCGGCGACGGCTGGCTGTCGAAATCCAGGTTGTCGACCTGCTGGTCGTACGCGTCCTTCCCGTATGCCCTGGCGAGAACGACCGATGCGCCGGTCGGGACGGCGACGCCGAGTACCGCGTCGACGAGCGGGTCCTGGTCGTCGGCGTCCCGGACTGCCACGAAAACCGTGTTCACTGACATGGTTCGACTGTGCCGAGGAGCGCCAGGCGCATATAGGCTGTGGCGGTCGAGGGTAGCTGTGCCGTCCACGGAGTACCGTGCCGGTCGCCGGGAGGCGCCGCAGGAACGAAACACCAACAGCTATTTTTTCGCGTGCTCCGTTGCTCTCGGGTGTGTTCGATACGACAGCCTACAGACTCGGTCTCGGCACGTACACGCTGACCGGCACGGACGGCACCGACGCGATGGCGGCCGCGCTGGACGCCGGCTACCGCCACGTCGACACGGCGCGGCTCTACGGCAACGAGTCGGAAGTCGGCGACGCGATCGA
>CAZGAX010000070.1:0-18286 GCA_964523745.1 uncultured Halobacteriales archaeon
GTCGCTACCGCTCCCTCGGATAGAGCCGCTTCTCCGACTCCCCTCCGGCGCCACTGGGCCTCGCCCTTTCATCCACCAGGCACCGCACCGCCGCGCACCGCACCACTCACCTCCCCAGCCGATTGCGCTCCTCGCTCGCTTCGCTCGCTGCGGTGCTCATCCCTCGCGCTTGAGATTCGACCGCCTCGCTATCGCTCGGCGTCGAATCAGCGCGCCACAGCCCGCTCCGCAACCGCCTCCTGGCGGACTGAAAGGAGCGAGGTGAAGGCTTTCGACGAAGTCGCGGTTGTGAAGTGGGTAACACGTCTGGCAGATTCACACCTCCTCAGTCCTCGCCGTCGTCACCGGCCCGCTCGCTGGCCCGCCGAAGCAGGCCGTGGAGCGTACTCACCTCCCGGGGTGTCGGGTCAGCCCGGCCGAGTAGCCGGCGGAACATCCGGCCGGCCTTCGCCCGCTTTTCCTCGGGGTGCCGAACAGCATCGAGAAACTCCTCGAACTGGTCGTGCAGCCGTTCGACTTCGTCGGCTGGCGCCCGTTCGTGGGCCGGCTCAGGATGCTGGGTCTCCTCGACAGTCAGTTCCCGAAGCTCGTACAGCACGATAGTGGCTGCTTGCCCGAGGTTGAGCACCGGATACTCCGCGCTCGCCGGGACCGAACAGATCTCGTCGATCCGGGCGAGTTCGTCGTTCGTCAGGCCGACGCGTTCCCGGCCGAAGACGATTGCAGTCCTGCCATCGACGTCCTTGAGGCGGGCTGCGAGGTCGGCCGGCGTCGCGAACGGGTACCGGACGTGGTTCGTCGGGTCCTCGTTCGTAATCGCCGTGCAACCGACCGTGTGGAAGTTCTCGATGAGGTAGTCGAAGGTAACTTCCCTGGCATTGGGCAGCACGTCCTCCCGGGCGCTGCCGGCGAAGCCGTAGGCCTCGCCGTCGGGGTCGAGCTCCGGTGGATCGACCAGCAGGAGGTCCGAGAGGCCGAAGTTCTTCATCGCCCGGGCGATAGTCCCGACGTTGCCCGGCGTCTCTGCGTCGACTACGGCGACGACGATATCGTCGCTGGCCTTCGATTCATCCTGGGCGTCGTCGCTCATACGTCCAGGTCGTCCAGGTCCACGTCCAGGGCTTCCTGTTCGGCTTCGTCGAGGCCGTCTGCCTGTTCCTCGACCGCCTCGAGTTCGCCCTTGGCCGTCGCCTCGGGCAGTGCGTCGGGTTCGCGGTCGACGTGTTCCAGGCCGGCGTAGTCCTCGGGCGCCCGGCCGCCGTCCGCGAACCACTCGTGGAAGCGGTCGCGCAGCGTGGAAGTTCCGGCGTACTGACTGCCTCCTTCCTCGCGGAACCAGTAGAGGAAGTCCGCCTCGTGCTCGTCGCACAGGACGACTTCGGCGAGGGGCTCGCCGTAGACGATATCGGCCATTTTGCACCGTTCGATGCCCTCGTCGCCGTGGACCAGCCAGCAGGCGCTGCATGGCTCTCCGAGAACGGCCGAGAGCCGGATCAGCCGATACCGCGTGTCTTCCGGCATGTCAGCCAGCGACCGGAAGTTCCCGTCCTCGTCGAAGACCACGTCTTCGTCGAACCGCCAACCCCGTAACCCGATGCTGACCTTGCTCATACACCGTCGTTGGTACCTCCCCGTCAAAAACCGATTGACCCGGACTCGACACTTCCTATATAAGCCCTCGCCAGGCGGTGAAAGTAGACCGGTACCGTCTCACAGACGCTACCGTTTTTCACCCGGCA
This sequence comes from uncultured Halobacteriales archaeon, assembly GCA_964523745.1. Taxonomy (GTDB): domain Archaea; phylum Halobacteriota; class Halobacteria; order Halobacteriales; family Haloarculaceae; genus CAZGAX01. The sequence goes on from CAZGAX010000070.1 coordinate 1,740, forward strand.
GGTACTCTCTTCCGTTAATGGCCGGAAATACGCCGATTCACCCGCAAGCCCCGGAATCGGCAGTCCGGCGCTCGCCCTCGCGTCAGCGGCGGCGTAAACTGCCGGATAACTGGCGTTACCGGGCATTTTCGAGCGTTCCTGGCGAGGTAAATTTACGCCGATCGGCCGGTATTGAGGTAAGAAAGCTTATGCCGGATGCGCCAAAAGCCGGGGGTGAAGGCCGAAAGGGCACCCGGGCAGGGGTATCACGAGGTGCCATTTCGGCTCAACCCGGTTTATCTGGCGACGATAGCCGACGAGCGACGGCGCCGTCCCCCCGAATTATCGGACGGCCGATACCGGAGGCGTGGGTGGCGTGAACTTCGAAACCTGGGAACCGGTCTACGAGGCCATTCTTGCCGACTTCGGCTACGACCGCGACAGTGACGAGCGAGCCAGGGACCGCCTCGCTGCGCTGGTGGCCGATCGGGAGCCCCTCACCCTCGAAGGATTTTCCTTCGAAGGCAGTACGGTCGCCGTCACGGGAGCCGGACCATCACTCGAGTCCGAGGCCGACCGCTGCGTGGCCGCCGATGCAGTCGTGGCTGCCTCGACGGCCGCCGACCGCCTTCTAGACAGCGGCGTCGACGTCGACTGGGTCGTCACAGACCTGGACAAACACCCGGAGACAGTCCGCCAGTTGTCGGCCGACGGCACTCACGTCGCCGTCCACGCCCACGGCGACAACGTCGACCTGCTTGAAGAGTACGTGCCGACCTACGCAATCGAGTCGATTCTGCCGACGACACAGGCCGCCCCGACCGGTCCCGTCGTCAATCCGGGCGGATTCACGGACGGTGACCGGGCAGCCTTTCTTGCGGACCATCTGGGCGCCGACCGCCTGGTGTTCCCCGGCTGGAACTTCGACGACCCGTCCGTGAGCGACGAGAAGCGGCACAAACTCCACTGGGCCGAGCGGCTGCTCGTCTGGCTGGAACGGCGTCGCGACGAACGATTCGACGTGCTCGACGGCAGACGCGACGCCGTGGACCTCTCGGAGTTCCCACCGGCTGGCGCCGACTGATATCCTCTTCCCGTTCTAGTTCCGGTCGGGCGCGAGTTCGGTCATCGTCGTTTCGACCTCGGACAGGTCGGCACCGCGGGGGAACGAGACCGATACGGCGTCGACGCCGTCGACGGACTCGAAGCTGGCAAGACGCTCCCGGCACTCGTCGGGTGTCCCGGCGACCGCGAGGTCGTCCAACAGGTCGTCGCCGATTTCCGCGATGGCGGCCTCCCGGTCGCGGTTGGCCCAGGCCTGTGAGATTGCGGTCGCGGTCTCTTCGTACCCTTGCTCGGCGAGCGCTTCCCGATAGAAAGTACCCATGCCACCGACGTAGAACGCCATGTGGCGCCGAACCAGGTCCCGGGCCCGCTCGCCGTCCTCCAGGACACAGCACGTCAGCGAGAGGGTGACGCGCTGGTCTGCTGGGTCGCGGTCACCCAGTTCTGCGCCGCGTCGGAAGTCCTCGATGCGGTCCTGGAATCCCTCTCGGGTAAGCATCAGCGCGTGCCAGCCGTCGCTGAATCGACCCGCGAGTTCCACCGATTTTGGGCTCATGCCGGCCGCGTCGACCGGTGGTGGCGTCTCCGGCGGGTCACAGCGGAGTGCGAACCCCGAGAGCGAGAAGATGTCGCCGTCGTAGTTGACGACGTCTCCCGATAGTACCATCCGGATGATGTCGATGGCCTCCCGGGTTCGGCGGAGCGGCCGGTCGTAGTCGATGCCGTGCCACCCCTCGATGACGATGGGGCCGCTCGGGCCGAGTCCCAGGCGAAAGCGGCCGTCCGAGACCTCCTGGAGGGTCGCGGCGGTCTGCCCGAGCAGGGCAGGCGACCGGGAGTAGACGTTGGCGATGGAGGCGCCGATACCGATGCGGTCGGTCCTGGCAGCCATCGTCGCCAGGAGCGTCACGGCGTCGCGGCCCCAGGTCTCGGGGAGCCAGACCTGTTCGTAGCCCAGGTCCTCGGCTCGTTCGGCCGTCTCGACGAAGGCGTCTGCACTTGGCTGTGCGGCGACGGGCAGCGACAGGTCGCGGGCGGCAGTGTCGGCCATGGCGCAGGTTCGGACCGGGACTCGAATAAAGGTGCGCCGTCAAGCACCGGTGGTATATCCCTCAGTTCGTTGCCGGTTCGGTCGAGTTGGTAGCGTCCCGCCGTTGCCACCGGATTGCCAGGTATGCGCCGAGCGAGCCGAAGACGAGCGGATACGCCAGGCCGTAGACGAGCGCCTCGAATCTGGCGGGATGGAGCACCGTTCCCTCGGTTCCACCCTGGAGGACGAGCACGTACGTCCCGAGGAGGACCACGAGCAGGTACCCGATGGTGATTACACCACCGACGAGTAGGCTCGTGAGACCGGTGTCGCGCCCCACAGCTGGCTGATCCACGAATCTACGTGTGAAGCCAGCCCCGGCGACGAGCAGGACCAGGACCGGAATGAGCAGGTAGACCTCGGCTGGCAGTGCCGGATTCGCGTCGAACACCGTCGTTTGCGTGTTTTCGCTGACGACCGATCCGCCCGAGCGCACCTCCTGGTGGATGCGTGCCCAGCCGGTGATCTGGTTGGTCCAGGTCTCACGGATGCGCCGAGCGACGACGTCACCGCCTTGCGTCTGGGTGATCACCAGCCGTTCGTACATCGGGACGTTGTGGGCGTTGTAGTAGAGGAGCCCGACCGACCGCAGGACGTTTACTACCGACTTCGAGAAGTCCACGGACGAACCTGCGAGGACGACGGCGAAAAACAGGACGTAGCCGACCACCGTACTGGCAAGACCGACTGCCAGTCCCACCGGCAGTGGGAGTTCGGTCGCCACGCGGTCGACGGTCTCCGGTATCGACTCGTCCGGGCCGGCATCCTCGTCGTGTGCTGCGGTCACACACCAGCAGGCGACGACGAGCGAAAAAAGCGTTCCGGTGGTTACTCCTCGGTCGGCTCGAAGTCCAGCGCGGCGGAGTTGATGCAGTACCGTTTCCCGGTCGGGTCCGGACCGTCCTCGAAGATGTGGCCGAGGTGGCCGCCGCAGGTCGCACACACGACCTCGGTCCGGCGCATGCCGTGGCTCGTGTCGACGCGCGTCTCGATGTTGCCCTCGTCGTACACGTCGTAGAAACTGGGCCAGCCCGAACCCGAATCGAACTTGGTGTCGCTGTCGAACAGGACGGTGCCGCAGGCGGCACAGCGGAACTTGCCGTCGTCTTTGACGTCCAGGAGGTCGCCGCTGAATCGCGGCTCCGTCCCCTGTTCGCGCAGTACCTCGTACTCCTCGTCGGTCAGGATCTCGCGCCACTCCTCTTCGGACCCAGGGAGGTCGGACCGCTCCGTTTCACTGTCACTCATACCTCACGATTCGAGCCCGAACCCTAAAACGTGTCTGCCCAATGTCGTCCCCTTCGCTCGTCATGCAGGTCGTCACCGAGTCGCTCAGCAGAAGTTTTGGGTCACGTAGATGGTAGTCTTCCCATCGTCCTGGGTGACGTTCACGCCGAGACCTTCCCGGTCCCAGTACGGTTTGAGGAGGTTCTTCCGGTGGCTCTTCGAGTCCAGCCAGCCCTGGACGGCTTCGCTGGCAACCTCGTCGACCGGCCGACGCTTGCTGGCCACGCTCTTGTAGATGTTCTCGCCCCCCGTCGCGTATTTGAACGTGTCGATGGTCGCCCGACAGTCGTACCCGAACCGGTCGTACCGGTCGGTCAAAGACTGGCCGTCGGGCCCGGTGTGAGCGAAGTACCCTTTCGCCGCCATGTCGTCGCTGTGGTAGCGGCCGATAGTCGCCAGTTTTTCGCTGTACGTGAGTGTGTCCAGCCCTCGCTCTGCCCGGACCCCGTTGATGCGGTCGTGGATCTCCCGGGCGATGGCTCGCTCGTAGTCGGTGTGGTTGCCAGCAGCCGGTTTCTGGCCGCCGCTGGGGGAGACGTCCCCAGATACGGCAGGGAGTGTGGGGAGATCAAGCGCGTCTATCGTCGCCTGGGCATCCGCCACGATTTCGTCGACGCTTGCGTCCAGGGCGGGAACGCCGGTCCCGATGGAGAGGCTTACTGCGCCAACGAGGAGGACACCCCAGCTGACCAGCTTGACGGCCGCCACCACTGCGCGGAGCACGCCGATTAGTTCGGCGGCCAGCCTGTTCGTTATGAGTTCCTTTGTCGCTAAATCGGTCGTGACAGGGATCACGAGGCAGGGACACCGCTCGACCGCCTCGACTGCGGTTCCCTGGTCCGGTTTGGCACTGGATAAACTTGCTGGAGATCCTCTCGGCTCGTCCTTCGCCGGTCGCGAGCAGACGAGGCCACTTCGGTCCCTATTCCATGCAGTGATACGTTGCCATGGTCGGTCGAGAAGTATCTAACCACTGAAAAATCGAATGAAAAGGAGGGGTTCGCGACCCTGACCAGTTACCGTTCCTGGTCGTAGTCGATGCCGTCACCGTCGATCTCGACGCGGTCGTCGGAGACCGTCAGTTCGGGCCCGTCGGCGGCGTCGTACTGGAGTTCGAGGTCGTCGAGTTCGAGTTCGGTGTCACCGACTTCGAACTCCTGGACTTCGCCGTCGGACATCTCGAAGCTGACGTCCTCGCCGTCTTCAGTCTCGGTGTCGACGTCGGCGTCGTCCTCACCCTGGAAGTCCAGTCCCTCGCCTTCCAAGTCGTATTGGTCTTCCTTGAGTTCGAGCTGGACGCCTTCGGGTGTCTCGAGGTCGAGGTCACCGTCCTCGTCGAACTGCAGGCCGGTGCCCTCTCCGTCCTCGTAGTCGACGCTGCCGCCCTCACCGACGTCCAGTTCGACGCCGTTGCTCTCGAAGTCGACTTCTCCGCTTCCGGCTTCGATGGTTTCACCTTCGATGTCTTCGGGCTCGTCTTCGGCTTCTGCGCTCACGTTGTCGTCCTGTTCGGTCTGGTTGTCGTCGACCGTGATGTTCCCGTCTTCTTGGGCCGCGACGGAACCGCCCATGCCGATGCCGATGGCGATTCCGAGGCCGACGACGAGCGCCAGGCCGAGCAGGAGTGCTTTCGTGTTTGGTCTCATGGTTGATGGGAGTCGCTACGGGGTCGGGGCGGCCCCGATGCCCGTAGCACGTCCTCCGCGCCGCTGAGATACGCCTCCGCCACTGATAATGACTAGCTGAATGACTGGTTAGGGGATTGAAGGTCCTTAATAAGTAACCTGGTTACGCGACGTCACCCGATTTCGACGTAGAACGCTCGTTACGATTGACTTATCTGGTAACTGTGTTGTAACGCCGAGAAGGAACTGTTTTCGCTCTGCGTCGCTGGCTCGTAGACGGCGGTTGCTGGCTCGTAGAATCTCGTTTGCGGAAACTCGCTCGCGGCTCACTTCGTTCGCCGCTCGCAGTAACGAGGTCTCGCTTCGCTCGACCTCGCAAGCCAGGGGTGGGATATTGAACCGGAGGAAGACGGTCCGGGCGTGCGGCGCTTCGCGCCGTTCCGGGCTGCGACTTCCAGGGTTCAAATCCCACCCCTGGCTCGTACCTCGGTCGCGTTCGCTCCCTCGAACCAAGCCAGGGGTGGGATTTGAACCCACGAATTCTCGATTACAAGTCGAGTGCTTGCACCGCCCAAGCTCCCCTGGCGCAGGCGTCTGTTATTCGTCGCCCCTTGAGTGCGTATCGCTTTCGACCGCCTTCTCCATCTCGAGGCGGTGGGGCTCGTAGCCGTGCTGGCGGTAGAACCGCCGGGCGTCCTCGTTGGCGGCCAACACTTCCAGCGCGACGACGTCCGCGCCTCGCTCGGCGAGGGCCGCTTCGGCGGCCCCGAGGAGTTCGCTGCCGACCCCCTCGTCTCGGCGGTCGGGGACGACGAACAGGTTTTCGACGATACCCCGGGTAACGTCCTGCTGGTAGGTACCACCCTCGACGGTAAACATGACGAATCCCTGGATTTCGTCGTCCTGGCGGGCGACCAGTAGCGAGTCACTTACGAGGTGGCGGACGACGTCCTCCCGTATCGTCGTGCGGTTGTCCGACGGAAGCAGGTGGGAATCGTGGCGCCGCTGGCCGTCCGCCAGGTCGACCCACCGGTCGACGACGTCGTCGGCGCTACCGGTATCGGGGACCTCGATCTCCATGGGAACTGGCGGCAGTCCGGGCGGCACGGAGAAAGCTCTTGCTGCGGTGGACCGCGCATCCCGAGGACCGTCGACTACATGTCGCGGCAATCGGCACAGAGTAGTTGGCCGTTGAACGAGGCGAGGTTGGTGGTTAGCGTGCCACAGACTTCGCAGATTCCCTGGTCCTCGAAATTGTCCTCTGCTTCGGTCTGCGCCTCGGTGGCGAGTGCAGTCGTCCCGGCGTCGAGCGACTGCGCCGTCTCCGGGGACTGTTCTCTGGTCGGCGTCTCGGGGGACCGACTGTAGGGCCTGGTCGCCAGGAGTTCGTGTTCGGTGATGATACCGACCGGTTCGGCACCGTTGCCGTCCGTGACGACCAGCCGGCGGGCATCGCGCGTCGACATCCGGTCGGCCGCGACGCTCAGCCGCTCGTCGGGAGAGACGGTCGGGACGCTCGCCGTCATCGCCTCGTCGACGGCTGCATCCTGGGGGTCGGGCCCTTCCACCAGCAGCGCCAGGACGTCTCGGGGGGTCAGGACGCCGACGGGCTTGCTCCCCCGGAGGACGACGGCGGTGTCGGCCTCCTCCCGCAACAGCAGTTCCACCGTCTCGACCAGGTCGTCAGATTCGCTGACGCCGACGTACTCCCTGTTCATCACCTCCCGAACAGTGACGTCTCTTTCCATGTGTTGACGTTTGTCACAGAGTGGGGAAAAGTCTACCTCCAGTACGTTTATGCTGGTCTCGCCCGTAGGTACGAAATCCGGAAGACAGCGGTCCGATTCTACAGCCGTTGCGCTATCAAAACGCCGTCTCGACGTCGCTGCCGTTGGCCCGACAGGCCTCCAGCGCGTGCTTGGCGTCCATCCCTGCGTCCGAGGCAGTCACACCCCGTCCGACGCCGACTTTCAGGTCGACGCTGACGGCGTCTCCGACCGCGTCGATGGCGTTCTGGTAGTCCTCGCGAGTCAAGTCCGGACAGACGGAGATGACGTTATCGCCGCCGACGAAAAACGAGAGCGAATCGTGGGCCTCTCGCATGTACCGCATCAGTTCGGCGTAGCCCTGTTCGATGTGGATGAACGTGTCGAACTCGTTGAGTCGGTCCGTGTACTTCTCGGTGGCGTCGTTCACGTCGAAGTGGGCGATCTGGACGTCTTCGTCGGTCCGGAACTCCTCGTCGATTGTGCGTCCCGCCAGCACCTCGCGCCGGCCGTCGTCCTGGGCGCTACCCGCGTCCTGGAGCTGTTCGGTGGCGGTGCCCAGCGCCCGGACCGGCGAGCGGTCGGTGGCGACGCTGAGACTCATCGTCACCGGATAGCGATTGGCGACGGATTCCTGGATGAGGGCGTGGTCCGCCTCGTCCAGGCCGTTCGTGACGGCGATCATGTTGTCGAACCTGGAGAAGAAGACGTAGCCGTCGCGGTTGCCGACCAGCTGCGAGAGGTCGGCAAACAGCCGGGACTGCAACGTCTGGAGGTCGACCTCTCTGCGAGGCTCGGGCGTGACCGTCCACGGCCCGTAGTTGTCTATCTGAATGTGCGTCACCTGCGTATTGGTCACGACGAGCGACGGTTTGCGGTGGACGGCTTTCTTTCTTTGGTTACGAAATTCGACGGGACCGGTGCAGTTAGTCGAGGCGTGCAGCGACTTCGTCGTCGATGAGTTCGACCGCGTCCAGCCGGGAATCGTACTCGACGACGCGCGTCGCCGTCAGGAGGGGTAGCTGCCTTTCGAACAGGTCGGCCATCGCCTGGCGACGATCGCCGGCCGGTATTTTCTCGGCCGACTGGCCGTGTTCGCTTGCCAGCACGTCCGCCGCCAGGTCCTCGACGAGTACCGGCCCGTCGGCCGCGGCAAGGCGGGCAAGCAGCGCCCGGCACCGGTCGTCGGCCAGGAGGTCCTCGATTACCTCCGGTGGCAGTGCCGTCCGCTCGGGGTCGGTGTCACCGGTGCCCGTCTCCATGTACGGATAGTCGGCTCGAATCACCAAGTGAGTTCCGTGTTGACACGTATCACGGAAGTCGTCGGCAGCTAACCGGACGTACGACGGACTACCGAACGGATGGTACACTACCGAACGTGGTACACAGTAGACGCCGTTCGAGCTTAGCGCTATCGAACGCAGCGCTAGAAATCAGGCGTGTTCGAGGCGGTACGGCCAGTAGTTTTCCTCGCGGAGCGCCTCGCCGACGCGGGAGTGGAACTCCGGAAACTCGGTGAACTCCGTGTCCTCGTCGATGGTCTCGAAGATGTCGGCGACGCTGACGACGCGTTCGTAGTCGATGCGGACGGGGTGGTCGCCGTACTGTTCGACGTATTCGCCGGCGGTGAAGGGAAAGTCCTCGTCCTCGTCGACTTTCTTCGCGAGGACGGCGTGGCCGTACTTGCGCCGGCCTTCGCTGCCCTCGTCGCCGTCCGGGTCGTGGGGCCAGTCCATACCGGGACGTGCGAGCAACTCCCCCAAAGGATTTTCTCTTGACGCCTGTAGCAGACTGTGGCTTGCGCCCCGCCGTCACCCCGGTAAACGTTGCCTAAACTGACAGTCCGCAAGTTATATCCAGTCACTGCCGATGGTATCCGGTAGACGCCGTCGGAGGTGGCGCCCGTCGCCGGACCCGGGCCGGACCGGCGACCGGGTTCGCGCGACAGCACTGGCCCGTTGGCACGGGACGATACGCACACTATGTCACTACGTTCGCTACTCAAAAAAGAGGTTCACTGGAGCCGGCACAACGCCTTTGCCCTGCTGTTCGTGTTGCTCCTGCTTCCCGGCTTTTTCGCCTACACCAGCATCGCCTTTCAGGACGTCGTCCCGCGGGATACGCCGGTGGCCGTCGTCGCCCAGGACGACAACGTCACCCAGGACGAACTGCAGATCGTCACTGGCGGTATGACGTTTTTCTCCGAGCCGCGGACCGTCGACTCGCTCGAAACGGCCCGTGACAAGCTCAAGCGTGAGATGGTCTACGCCATCCTCGAGGTGCCGTCCGGTATAATGGACGAAAACGAGACCAACGCGACGTTCGTCCTCCACGTCGACGGCAGCGTCGTTCCCTACAAGGAGCCCTCGAAGGCGCTCCAGGGGCTGATGGCCTCCTCGCTGGACTCGCGGCTCCCGGCCGACGTCTCTGTCGAACGGGTCGTCGTCGGCAACGACAGCTCCCTCTCGGAGTTCCTGGTCCCCATCTTCCTGATGGGAGTGATCATGCTGTTTGCGTTTACCTACGTACCATACAACCTCGCCAGGGAGTCGAACGCCCTGGACAGAATCAGGGCGGAGGCGTCGCTCGAAGCACTGGTCGCCTCGAAACTGGTCTACTTTGGGGCACTGATGCTCGTCCCCATCCTGGTCTTCCAGGCGGCGGCTGGAATTCTGGGCTACGCCGTCAGCGCCTTCGCCGTCGGCCCGATCTTCGTCTTCCTCCTGACGTTTGTCTACCTGGCCGCACTCAGTATGTCCATCATGGTCGTAACCCGGTTCAGTACGTTCGGGCGCTTCCTGAACGTGGTCGTCCTCCTCGGCCTGATAGCCTTCTCCGGGCTGGCGTATCCGGTGGGGTACTTCTCGCCGCTGCGCAAGGAACTGGTCAGGATGATTCCCACCCACTATTCGATGATCGTGGCTCGCTCCACGATGCTGAAAGACGTCGGTCTGGGCCTGTTCACCGACTGGCTGCTCGCACTGGGTGGCTTCGCGGTAGTGACGCTCGTCGCACTCAAACTGTCCGTGGTGTACTACCGGAGGACGACCTGATGGTGCGCGTCGACGCGGTTACCAAGACGTACGGCGACGTCGTGGCCGTCGACGGCGTGAGCCTGGCGGTCGGGGAGGGGCAGTTCCACTGCCTGCTGGGGCCCAACGGCTCCGGCAAGACGACGCTCATCCGGCTGGTGCTCGGGCTCGACCAGCCCTCCGACGGGCGCATCGACAGCGGTGACGCCGTCATCGGGTGTGGCTTCCAGCAGCCGAGCTTCTACCCGGACCTCACCGTCGCCGAGAACCTTTCCGTGTTCGCCACGATGCTCGGCGTCGACGACCCGGAGTGGCGCGACACTCTCAGCGAAGAACTGCGACTCGAGCGGGCGCTGGACCGCCGGGCCGGCGACCTCTCGGGTGGGTTTGCCCGGAAACTCGACCTCGCGCTGGCCATGCTGAAACGCCCCGACGTGCTCGTCCTAGACGAACCGCTCGGGGCGCTCGACGACGTCTCGAAGAAACGACTCCTGGCCTTCCTGGGCGACTACCGTGACGCCGGAAACACGATCCTGGTGTCGACCCACCACGTCACCGACTTCGAGCCGTACCTCGACCGGGTGTCAATCATGCACGACGGCGACCTCGTCCTGGATAGTTCTCTCGACTCACTCGACGTCGACGGCCACGACTCCCTCCAGGAACACTACGTCGACCTGGTGCTGGAGCGCGAGGGCGCCGACGTGGCGACCGTCTCGGGGACGGACGACTGACCGCGACCGTCGACGCGATTCACTCCTCTGCTTCGCGGCCCTGCTCGTCGGCCCGTCGCGTCACGTCGACGTGGTAGTGTTCGAGTATGTCCCGGCCCAGCAGGACGGGGTAGGTCATGTGGCCCCGGTCCTCCACGCTGGCCGTGACGGTGTGTTGGGTGCCGCCGACGCCGACGACGATGTCGACGACCGGCCGCGACGTGCCCTGTTTCTGGCTCCCTGACCGGACCGTAACGATGTCCTTGATGGGGCCGGTCCCGATGTCGGCAGCGAGCCTGGAGTCGATGCTCGTTCGGTCTGCTCCGGTGTCCGATTTCGCCAGGACTGTCTCCGAGCCGCGCGTCCCGCTGACGACGACGTCCTCGACGTAGCCGATGACGGCCGGCTCGACTGGTTTGACTGCCGCCTTCGACGGCACGCACGCCGGCCGGGAATCGTCCAGCGTTCCGGCCAGGGAATCGACCTGCTCAGGGTCGGCCGTGCCATCGGCCCGTTCGATGGCGAGGCTGGCAATGTACGGCGCCGGACTCCGTCCGGTCGCTTTGAACATACCACGAAAGCCTGCCGTCGGATTGACCTCCAGGACGACCCACTCCTCGCCGTCGAAGATCAGGTCGACGCCGGCGTAATCGAGGCCGACGACGTCCGTCGCGGTCCGCGCCGTCTCGATGACTTCGGGCGAGATGTCGTCCGTCGCGTCTTCGACGTCGCCGCCGAACGAGACGTTCGTTCGCCACTCGCCGTCCGGGGCGTGTCGGTACATCGCCCCGACTACGTCGCCGCCGACGACGTACACCCTCGTGTCCATGGGCCTGTCGTCGGACGGTGCGGCAAAGCGCTGGAGAAAGGCCTGACGGTCCCCGACCTGTGGATTGACGGGGTCATCGAGATCGACGAGCCACGCTCCACCGCCGTGGGTTCCGATGGCGGTCTTGTACACCGCCCGGTCGCCAAACCGGTCGCGGTCGGCGTTGAGTCGGTCGCGGGACAGCGCCAGGAGAGCGTCGGGGACCGGGACGCCCGCCCCGGCAAGGGAGACGGCGGTGGCGAACTTGTGCATCGCCGTCGTGACCGCGTCGGGTGGATTGAGCATCGGACCGGCCTTTGCCAGCGTCTTGGCCAGGCCGATCTCCTCGGCCGGGACGGTACTCGTCGAGAGGAGGAGCCGATTCGCTATCACGTCCACCGACGGCTCGACGGTGACCTCGCCGTCCTCGATGGAGATCGCGGTGTTCTCCCGGCGGAGCCACTCGGTGTCGTGGCCGAGGTCGTCGACCGCGTTGAGGATGGCTTTCGTCTCTTTGCTGTTGTGGAGTCCGAGGACGCCGACGGTGACGCGGTCCTCGGCCTCGGCGTACTCGCTGCTCACACGTCCGATTTTGCGGTGGCGGCGAATAGGCCCTGCGATGCTGGGCCACTCACACCGGCTCTCCCGTGGCGGCAGATGTATAGCCGCTGCCGTTCCACGAGACGACATGGCAGACGCCGAACCGTTCACCTACAACGGTGGACGGGTCGATCCCGGAGAGTCGGCAAACCTCCGGTACACAGTGACCGAGACCTACCTCGGCGACCCCGTGCGGCTTCCCGTCACCATCGTCAACGGCGACGAGCCAGGCCCCACTGTCTTCCTCTCGGCCGCCTCCCACGGCGACGAACTCAACGGCGTCGAGGTCGTCAGGGAGGTCGCCCACGTCTGGGACCTCTCGGACCTCCACGGGACGCTGGTCTGCATGCCGGTCCTGAACGTTCCCGCATTCATCGCCCAGCAGCGCTACCTCCCGATCTACGACCGCGACCTCAATCGCTCGTTTCCCGGCGTCGCCGACAGCACGAGTTCGAAGCGGATCGCCCACTCCATCTTCAACAACTTCGTCGCGCCCTGTGACCTGGGGATAGACTTTCACACATCCACCCGGGGCCGGTCGAACATGCTCCACGTCCGGGCCGACATGGAGCGTCCGACGGTCGAGCGCCTGGCCAACGCCTTCGGGACCCACGTGGTCATCGACGGCCGTGGCCCGGCCGGGACGCTCCGGCGCGAGGCCACCGACGAGGGTACTCCGACTATCACCGTCGAGATGGGCGAGGCCCACCGCTTCCAGCGGGAGTTTATCGACGACGCGCTGGCGGGCGTCAGGAGCGTCCTGGCGGAGTTCGGCCTGTTTCCCGCCGAACTCGTCGAGTGGCCTGGCTGGCGGACCGTCGTCGCCGGGTCGGACGAGAAGACCTGGCTCCGGGCCGACGCCGGCGGCCTCGTCGAGATGCACGCCGTCCGGGGTGACGTCGTCCGGGAGGGCGACCCGATCGCGACGATTGCCAACCCGTTCAAGACCGATTCGGTCGAAATTACGGCGCCGTTCACCGGTCTGCTCGTCGGTACGCTCGAGAATCCCCTCGTCTATCCCGGGAATCCCCTCTGTCACCTGGTCGAGATAGACCCGACCACGCTCCTGGCCATCGAACGCCACGAGGCCGCCCTGGCGACCGACCAGGCCTAGCGACGACAGACAAAACGTACTGACGACCGACCAGACGAAATCTTCATTCCTCGCCAGTGAGGCCTTTCGCATAGTGAACGGCAACGACCGCTCCATCGTCGGCCTCGTCATGATGGCCCACGCGATGGTCCACACCTACGAACTCTCGATCCCTATCTTCGTCAGCATCTGGCTCGCGGAATTTCCCGTCACGGAGGCTCAGCTCGGTCTGCTGGTCACCGGCGGGATGGCCCTGTTCGGCATCGGCGCACTCCCCGGCGGGATTCTGGCCGACCGCTGGGGCTCGAAACGCCTCATTCTTCTCTGCCTGGCCGGCATGGGAGGCTCCTTCCTCCTGCTCGGGGCCGCGCCGTCGATTCCGATCATCGCCGTGGCACTCGTTTGCTGGGGTGCTGCCGCGAGCGTCTACCACCCGGCAGGCCTGTCACTCATCAGTCGTGGCGTCACGAGCCGAGGGAAAGCCTTCGCCTTCCACGGGATGGCCGGCAACTTCGGCATCGCCGTCGGGCCGCTGGTAACTATCGTCCTCCTCCTCTTTTTCGACTGGCACGCCGTCGCGATGCTGCTGACCATTCCGGCCGGGGCCGCGCTCCTCCTCGCTATCACCGTCGACGTGGACGAGCGAGCCGCCGTCGAGACAGACTCAGCGGCGAGTGACGCCGCCGAGACCGACGGCGGCGAACGCGGCAAGTCGGACATCAACTCCGTCGGAGAATTTCTCTCCCGGTCTCGCCACCTGTTCGTCGGCGGGTTCGTCCTCGTGTTCGTGGTGGCCATCTGCTCTGGCCTCTACTACCGGAGCGTCCTCACCTTCCTCCCCGAACTTCTGGGCGACCTCGACTTTCTCACGTCGGTCGAGGTGGGAGCGCTCTCGCTTCAGCCGGCCCGCTACGTCTACGTCGGCCTGTTAATGGTCGGGATGGCCGGCCAGTACGTCGGGGGCCGCCTCACCGAGCACATCCCGGTCGAACGCGGTATCTTCGTCGCCTTCGCGGCCCTGGCCGGTATCGCCCTCGTCTATCTGCCCCTCGCGACGAGCGGCCTGCTCGGACTGCTCGTAATCAGCGCCGTCCTCGGATTCGGCCTCTTCGTCGTCCAGCCGATGTACCAGGCGGCCGTGGCGGACTACACCCCTTCCGACATCAGGGGGCTGTCCTACGGCTACACCTACTTCAGCGTCTTCGGCGTCGGTGCCCTGGGGGCGGTGATCGCCGGCACCATTCTCACCTACTTCTCGCCGCCGGTGCTGTTCCTCGCCGTCGCCGGCTTCGCCGCCACGGGCTCGGTCCTGGGGCTCGCGCTGTTGCTCCGTCGTCCCTCGTGACGTTCGGTTCGCGGCCGTCTACGCCGCTGGACTGCGGAGGTCCCGCTCCGCCAGGAACTCGCGAATGGCCGTCGTGAACCAGTCCGGCGCGTCGAGGTTCGAGGCGTGGCCGGCGTCAGGTACTTCTCGAACAGTCGAATCCCCGACCTCTTCACCCAGTTTCGCTGCCTGACGGCGGACGAATCCCGGTTCGTGCTCGCCATAGAGCACCAGCGTCGGAACGCTGTCGATGACCGAGTAGTCGACGGCCGTCTCCTGAAAGCTCGTGAGTGCCCGGATCACCTTGGCGAACTCGGCGGTCTGCATCTTCGGCCCCTCGGCTCGGAGTTGTACTACGTTGTCGTATTCCCCGCTGACGTCCTCGCCGTGGATTCGCTGGTGGACCCAGACCATCCACCGTTCGACTCGTTCGTAGCCCAGGAGTCGTACCAGCGGGACGGCCGCCCGGAGCATTGCGACTCGCTGGACCCACTCGCTCCGGCTGAGTATCTCCGGCGTGAACGTTCCGGCGAGCACCAGCCCGGCCACGTCGTCGGGGTGCCGGGCGGCGTAGACCTGGGCGATAGCGCCACCGAGTGAGAGGCCGCAGATGACTGGATTCTGGAGTTCGAGTTCGTCGATCAACGTCGCGAGGTCGTCGGCAAACAGGTCGACGGAGTAGGAGTTCTCGGCCGAGCCGCCGGTTCGGCCGTGGCCCCGGACGTCGTAGGTGACGACGGTGTAGTCGTCGCTGAGTCCCTCGACCTGTGGGTCCCACTGGCTGTGGTCGAGGATCGCCCCGTGGACGAAGACGATGGGTGGGCCGGTTCCTCGCTGTTCGTAGTACGTCTCGAGGCCGTTGGTCTGGACTGTGGGCACGTATTATCTCTAGGTGGGTAGGTCTCGGCCGGATATAACGGTGAATGGAATTGTCGGGGAATTCTGTACTGCGACGGCGAGGAAGCACTCGTCCCGCTATCGGTCGCTGCGTTGGCACTGCCGAGGCAAGGAGGGTATCCAATCAGCAACCGTAGCGAAGCGTGTGTGACTCTCTACAGTGCACAACCCGGTCTGCAGCCGATTGGAGGGACCCGTAATATTTTGTCTGAAAGAGAATCAGAGACGACCATGCTGGTGTGTGAGATGATCGGCAGCCTCGATACGGACCGGTTCCGTTGTTTCATCGCGAGGAACGATGGACGGGTGTGTGGTTGCCGTAGCTGCACGGACGCCGGTCAGATTGGTAATTCCGAACCAGCCCGTAGCGGGAACGCATGACGTCGCCGTCGCTACCGACCGGGTATGACGTCTCGAAGCACGTTCAGGCAGGGCAGGCTGACCGTCACATTACTGTCGGATTTGACCGAGGAAAGGGGCACATCCCACGGTTTCTCGTCCAACTGCATTATCAGGTATCCACGTCTCCGGTCGATTGGCAGACTATAGCTCGAATGGACCATAATGAAACATCGCCCGTTGGGCATGACGTCTATAACGAGAACCTTCACGTGGATATCGACCGGCGGACCAGGCCAACGGCCCATCTTAAGGTACCCCACGGCACCTTGCCGACGAACCGGGGCACTGTCATCAGAGCATGTGCCGGATATTTTCGCGCCGAGGCGGCATATTTTATCGCCGTCTACGAGGAGCGTGACCCGCCAAGCGGGCCTCCTCGGTGGTCCCCTGATGGAGGTGAACCGACGCGTAGATTTATCAACGAGTCTCTGTTATCGGATGATATGAGCCACGAGTCGCCGGCAGGGGACGCCCTCTCACTCGGGGAACTGAGTGAGGTTCTCGCCGATGAAACCGGGGCGACACCCGAATCCATCGAGCGCGAGGCCGATGCGCTCGACATCGCTCCACCCTACGAGGCCACCGTCGTCGACGAGTAGCCGCGATTCTATCCAGCGTGACGCATTCCTCGCTCACGAGACTCCTCGCTCTGCTCGTCGTATAGTTCGCTCAGAAGCGGTGGGGATGGGATTTGAACCAGAGCCAGAGGTTCCGGGCTGTGGCCTCCTTGCAGTCGGCCATTCCGGGCTGCCACTGGCAGGGCTCAAATCGCAATCCCCACCGCTCTTCGCTCACATCCGTTCGCTCAGAAGCGGTGGGGATGGGATTTGAACCCATGAGTCCTCTCGGACACCTGCTCTCAAGGC
>CAZGAX010000071.1:0-18003 GCA_964523745.1 uncultured Halobacteriales archaeon
CTGGACCTCTCGCACATGGTGATGGTCAAGGACAACCACGTCGCCGAGATGGGACTCAAGGGGGCCATCGAGCACTTTCGCGAGCGAGTTTCCTTCGCGACGAAAATCGAGGCAGAGGTCGAAGAGCCGGCCGACGCACCCCGGGCCGCCGAAGCGGGAGCGGATGTCGTCCTGCTGGACAACATGAGCCCGGAGAGGACCACCGACGCCGTCGAGCGACTACGAGCCGGCCATCCCGACGTGCTCGCCGAGGCCTCGGGGAGTATTAGCGTAGCCGACGTCCCGGACTACGCCGGGACCGGCGTCGACGTCATCTCGCTGGGCAGTCTAACCCACTCGGCGCCGAGTCTCGACCTGTCGTTCCGGACGGGCGACGCTACCGGGACGCCGACGGACCGGTAGTCCCGTCCAGTGCCTCGGCAAGCGGCGTCGCAGCGTCCCACGCGTCGGCAAAGATGGCGCCCAGTTCTCCGGCCAGCGACCCGTGCCGGACCTCGATGACGCCGAGACGCTCGGCGGGGTCGGTCGGATGGGGGACGTGGAGGTACGCCGACTCGCCGTCGACGAGGTCCACCGACACCGTCAGGTCCGAGGCCACCCGGACGGCCACGTCTTCGATGTCGTCGACGATCGCTCGACGGTCGGGAGCCGGCACGGCCGCCAGTACCGCCGGCGAGACCAGCGTTCGAACCGACAGGTCCCCGTCCACGCTCTCCAGGAACGCGTCCATCTCCGCCACGTACCGTTCCCAGGGGGCCTGGCCGTAGGGGACCGCCATCGTCGAGCGGATGGTCGATTCGGCGGCCTCGAACACTTCGCCAACGAGTGAAATCGCCTCGTCGCTCCCGACCGGCGCCGCCCAGAACCGGCTCTCCGTCGGCACGGTCGCGGACAGTTCCGAACTCACCTCGGCAGCGATGGCCTCGTAGCGCTCGGCCCGGGCCTCCAGTTCCTGCGTTCGCTCTGCGAGCAGTCGTTCGACGGCAATGTCGGGCTCGACTGCCCGGTAGGACCGGGGATCGGTGTCACTGGACTGCACGAGATTCCGCGCTTCGAGCCCGTTGAGCACGTCGTAGATGCGACCCTTCGGCACCCCGCTCTCCCCGGCGAGTTCGCTCGCCGTCGCCCGACCGAGCGTCAGGAGTGTCCGGTAGGCCTTCTCCTCGTATCCGGAGAGGCCGAGTTCGCCCAGGTTCGACATACGAGCCGTTGCCACACCGGTCGCCAAAATCGTCACGGTCGAAAGCATCGAAAAATTGATGTCAAGTGGTGGCCCGTTCTGGAAGCGACTTTACCGGCTGGCGAGACCCGGTCTCCCATGCGATCGTACCTGTACCTCGCAGTGGCCATCGCCTCGGAGGTGACCGGGACGGCAGCGCTGAAAGTCAGCGACGGCTTTTCGGCAGTGGTGCCGACGGCCGTCGTCATCGTCGGCTACCTCGGCGCGTTCTACCTCCTGAGCCTGACGTTGCAGGACCTGCCTGTCGGCCTGGTCTACGCGACGTGGTCCGGCGTCGGCATCGTCGCTGCGGCGCTGCTGGGCGTGTTGGTTTTCGACGAGCACCTCGACGCCGCAGGCGTCGCTGGCATGGCGCTCATCGTCGCCGGCGTCGTCGTCCTCAACCTCGTCTCGGACACCTACGCGCCGGCGTAGGTGTTCTGTCCTCGAGTCACACCGATCGACGTGGCCGCTGTGCCGCTAGCAAGTCACGGGCTACGTCGTACTTCGTCCGCCAGGGTTCTCTGTTACGCTCCCGACCGGCTGGCTATTCGTATCGTGTTCCAACTATAATTCACATAGGGAAACTAATAGAATAGAATTTTAGACAGATAAATGGGTAGTAGAGTGGTGCCGTGGGGCCGAGAGGCAAAGAAGCAGCCAACGAGATCGTACCTGCGTTTCTTGCCGTGACCCAATTCCGTGAGACGCCTTGAACCGCACGATATCGGGACGTAGCGTCACCGGATCTATCAGCGGCTGCTCGACGAGAGAGGTGGCTGACCGCTTCCGGTACGTTCGTTCGCACGACGACGTCAACCAATTTCTGAGAGCCCACCTATCGCCCAAAATACCGATCAATTGCGCCTCAATACACAGATTTCTGGCGTCGTGCGGTGACCGCGTCGCGAATAATATCTGAGCATTAATATAAAATTTCAGTCTATAGTATAATACTGTCTGTTTTGGACATGGCTACCTGTCATATCTCATCGTTGGGGGAGGCAGATTCGACCGTTCGGCACGAGCGCCTAGAGTGGGGTGTTCGAGAGGGACGGTACCGACGGGTCAGTGCTCGGCGTCGCTAATCTGCCGCGCCGCGTCGACCAGGCGCTCTATGTACTGGTCGAGGTCAGATTCGGCGATCGGGTGGCCGTGGATCGGCGCGACCCACGAAACCGGATACCGCTCGACGATGTCCGTCAGCGCGTCGCGGAGCCGTTCGGGGTCGACGTACCGGAGCCAGACGAGTTCGTGCCGGTGGTACTCCTCGATTGCGGCCGGGGAGACGCCGTCCAGGAAGTCGGCGGAGGTCATCGAACACTGGCCGGGGTCGTGTCGGCTGCCGAACCCGTCGGCGGTAAACAGCCCGCCGGAGCCATAGTCGAAGATCCAGGTGGTGTGCGAGCGGTCGGCCAGCGGCGGGTCGATGAAGCTGAAATCGCGGCCGGCGACGGTCATGCTGCCGCCGATGTCGGCTTTCGTCGCGTCCGGCAGTCCCTGCTTGGTGGGGGCACCCGACGACGCCACGAGTTCCGTCGCGTCGTCCGTCGCGGCGAACTCCCGGACGTTGCCGGCGTGGGGGTAGTCCGAGTGCGAGAGGATCAGCGCGTCGAGCGAGCGGTCGCCGACGGCCGACTCGACGCCCGCCGCGATAGCCTCTCGGTCGTGGAACGACCCCGAGTCGACGAGGATGGCGGCGTCCTCGCCGCGAATTACGTAGACCGAGACGTGCTTGTGCCTGTCTCCGAGGTCGTAACACTCCTCGATCCAGACGAGTTCGTCGGTTAGTTCGACCGTCATGGTTCACCCCAGCGTCCCGACGCGGCCGTCCTCGTGGACTCGCTCCACGACCGGCTTGGTCAGTTCCATCACGTCGACCGGGTTCTCGCGGACGGGATTGCCGTGTCCCGGCGCGACGACCGACGGCTCGTAGCGGTCGACCAGGCCGTCGACCGTCTCGTGGACGGTCGGGACGTCCACGTACTGGAACCAGAACAGGACGCGACCGTGGAACTGGACGAGCCTGTCGACCGTGAGGTCCGTGTCGAACTCGTCGGGGAACGCGAGAGTCTCGCTCCCGTTGTGGGGATAGCCGAGCCAGTCGACCGGGAACAGCGTGCCGGTGTATCGCTCGGTCATCCAGACGTGGAGCGGGGCGTCCGGGAACGCCGCCTCGTGGAAGTGCACCTCGAACCCTCCGAGGTCGATCGAATCCCCTTCACCGACGTGGCGCGCGTCGTCCAGGTGGTACAGCTCGTGGGCGTTGCCGTACCGCGGAGCGACCAGCTGCGCGTCGGGATAGGCGTCCAGTATCGACAGTGCGTTCCCGGCGTGAGGGACGTCCGGGTGCGAGACGACCAGGTAGTCCAGGCCGTCCTCGAGCAGGTCATCGAGTGCTGTCAGGACGACGTCGGTGCTGGCCGGCGAGAGCGTGTCGAACAGGAGGCTCTGCTCGCCGTCGAGCAGGTAGGCGTTCTGCGGGACGTGCAGCGTGTCGGCCGGGTCGTACCAGTCCGGCAACGATTCGCGGGCGCCCTCCAGAAAGTGGCTCCGGTCGGGTCCCGGCTCCTGGATCCAGTGGAATCCCTCTTCGACCTGGCGGGAATGTCGCGACATGTGGCTGTCGTACTCCCGGTGCGGTCATGAAGGTTCGGGTGGCGGGCGTTCCGCCGGTCGAATCCACGCTGACTCGACCGCTACGCCGAGTCGGTCCCGTCGCGGACCGGTTCGAACCGATACCCGTCCCAGTCCTGGCTTTCGGGCTCGCGGATGCCTGCTGCGGGGTCGCGGAGTTCCGCGACGTAGACCGGTCGGACGACGTCACCGACCTCGACGTCGCCGGTGGTCAGCTGACCGATGGCCCGGACGGTCTCGCCGTCGGCCTCGAACTCGACGATGGCGAGGTGGTTCGGCTCCCGAACGCCGGGCGGCGTCGCCGTGCTCGTCGTCCACGTGACGACCGTCCCGGTCCGTTCCGAGAGATCGACGGTCCCATCCTGTGGTTCGTGACACGCCGGACACAGCCCGTGGGTCGGGTAGGTGAGGTGGCCGTTCGGACACCGGGCGGCGTCGAAGCTCATCCTGCCACCTCCATGACGGTCGCCGTCACGCAGTTTCCGAATCCACCCACGTTACACGCCAGGCCGGTCTCGGCGTCGACCTGCCGAGGCCCTGCTTCCCCGAGGAGCTGTTCGTAAATCTCGTAGGCCTGCGCGACGCCGGACGCCCCGAGCGGGTGGCCCTTGGACTTGAGTCCGCCGGAGGGATTGACCGGAAGGTCGCCGTCGAGCGTCGTGACGCCGTCTTCGATGGCGTGCCAGCCCTCGCCCCGGTCGAAGAATCCCAGGGCCTCCGTCTGCAGGAACTCGAGGATCGTAAACATGTCGTGGAGTTCGGCCACGTCGACGTCGTCGGGCGCGATGCCGGCCATGTCGTAGGCCTGTTTCCCGGCTTCGGCGGCGCCCGCCATG
The DNA here is from genome assembly GCA_964523745.1 of uncultured Halobacteriales archaeon. Taxonomy (GTDB): domain Archaea; phylum Halobacteriota; class Halobacteria; order Halobacteriales; family Haloarculaceae; genus CAZGAX01. The sequence continues at coordinate 4,693 of CAZGAX010000071.1, forward strand.
TACGTCGGGTCGTCTCGCTCGTGGACGACGTGGGTGTCGGTCGCACCGCCGACGCCCGAGACGACGACGTAGTCGTCGGTGTACTCCCGGGCCATCTCCTCGGTGGTAAACAGCAGGGCCGCGCTGCCGTCGGTGACCGGGCAGAAGTCGTACAGCCGAAGCGGGTCCGCGATGATCGGGCTCTCGAGGACCGTCTCAAGGTCGACTTCCTTCTGGAACTGCGCGTGGGGATTGTGCACGCCGTTGGCGTGGTTCTTGACGGCGACCTTCGCCAGGCTCTCCCGGGGCGCGTCGTACTCGTGGAGGTAGGCTCGTGCCGTCAGGCCGGCGAAGGAAGGGAGCGTCACGCCGTGCTTGTACTCGACGGGGTGGGTGATCGAGGCGATGACGTCGGTCGACTCGCCGGTCGTCGTGTGTGTCATCTTCTCGCCGCCGACGAGTAGTGTGCAGTCGCTCGCGCCGGAGGCGATCGACTGCCAGGCGGCGTAGATGCCGGCCCCGCCCGAGGCCGACGTCTGGTCGACCCGCTGTGCGTAGGCTGGTGCCAGTCCCAGGTCGTGAGCCAGCATGTTCATCACTCCCGTCTGCCCCTCGAACTCCCCGCTGGCCATGTTCGAGACGTACAGGTGGTCGACGGCGTTCGGCTCCACCTTCGAGGCCCCGAGACACTCCTGGCCTGCTTCGACCAACAGGTCTTCCAGCCACGCCTCTCGCTGTCCGAACTCGGTCATGGACGCGTCTATAAGCGCAACTCGGTCCATACGGATACGTCGTCCGAACCCCACTTTTACTTTCCGGGCACCGGGGCCGGCCACGTCCCCATCGAGTCGACGAGCGGGACGCCTGGCTGGCCGTGAGTCGCCCGCCGGAGCCACGTTTATTGTGGCGTCGGTCGCAAATCCCACCATGGCGATACTAGCCGCCGTCGACGGCGACCAGCGACCGGCACGGACAGTCGAGGTCGGGTCCGAACTCGCGAACAGGTACGACGTGAAACTCGTCGTGGTCCACGTCATGCCCCAGGACCTGTTCGACGCCAGGCGCAGGGCGCTGGGCGAGACGGGCGACGCGACCGGGCAGTCCGTCACGCCCGTCGCCTACGGGGCGCTGGACGACGGGCCAGTGGCTGCCGGGGGGAGCGACGCGACGTACTCCGTCGAGGACGCCAGTCGGGACGCCGAAGCCGTCGCCCGGGACGTCGTCGAGAAGACGCTCGGCGCGAGAGACGACATCGAGCCCCGTGGCCGCGTCGGCCGTCCCACCGAGGAGATACTCGCCGTCGCCGCCGACGTCGACCCGCGGTACCTGGTCGTCGGCGGTCGAAAGCGGACCCCGGTCGGAAAAGCCATGTTCGGGAGTACGACCCAGTCGGTGTTGCTCGATGCGGACCGCCCGGTCGTGACCGTCATGACGGCTGGCTGACCGCGTGCCGGGCGACGAGGGCGGCGCTACTGCGCCTCGGCCGCCCGAACGTCGCCGGTGGTGACCCGTCGAACGAGCAGGTAGCCGCTGAGGAGGCCGGCGACGCCGGCGATGCCGGCCAGTGAGAGGAAGAGCGCGGTCGTGTCGGCGAAGGCGAGGGCCGCGCCAGAGAGCGGTGCGCCGAGGGCGCCGATACCGAACATCCCGAGGTACGTGTAGCCGTAGGAGAGGCCGTGCGTCTCGTTGGAGACGTGTTCTGCGATCGTCGCCTGGTATATAGGTGCAGTCACGTAGATGGCGAACCCGAGGAGGCCGCACACGGCGAGCAGGGGACCGACGCCGGCGGCGGCCGCCGGCAGGAACGCGAGCGCCCCGACGACGAGCAGCCCGAACGCCCCGACGAGGGCCCGCTCGGTCCGGACGGCGTCGGTCAGCCGACCGCCGGCGTACTGGCCGAAGACGCCGACGGCAAGCAAGCCGGCGTAGACGTACTGCCCGGGACTGACCGTGTGGCCGAAGACCCTGACCGGGTCCAGCGCCGGCACCTCGCCCAGTATCTCCGGGAGGAACGTCAGGACGCCGCGATAGTACAGCCCGTAGAGGAGGACGACGACGAAGATGAGGACGAAGCCGGCCCCGAACAGGGCACGAGTGTCGGCACGGAAGCTGCCGGACGTGGCGCCCTCGTCGCCGTCGCCGTCAGCGCGATGGTCGACCGGAGACGCGTCGCGGGACAGGTGGAGGCCGACGCCGACGCCGACAGCGGCGGGAAGGACCAGCAGCGCAGCGACGATTCGCCAGTGCAGGAAGACGAGCAAGACGGACGCGGCGAGCGGTCCGAGTACCGTCCCGACGTTGCCGGCGGCGCCGTGATAGGCGAAGGCCGTCCCGCGCTGGTCGACGCCCCGGCTCAGCAACGACAGCCCCGCCGGGTGGTACAGGCTCGCCCCCGCACCCCAGACGACCAGGGCCAGGGCGATCACGGGGACGCCAGGCGCGACGCTGACGAGGGCGAAGCCGGCGCCCATCCCGAGCAACGCGCCGAGTACCACCCGATTCGACCCGTAGGCGTCCGAGAGTACGCCGCTGGGCACGGCGCCGAGCCCGATGGCGGCGTAGCCGACGCCGACGACGAGGCCGAGCAGTGCCTCGGAGACGGGAAACGCGTCGAGCCAGACGACCACGAAGATCGGGATCGTCAGTTCGTAGGCGTGGAACAGCGCGTGGGCGACCATCGTGAACGCCACGACCGCCCGGCTGTCACTGTCCACGTCGATCACCGGTGGCGGAGGCGCGGTCGAACGGTGAGGGGCGTGAGTGGGTCATTGTCGGGTGGTCCGGGCGCCGGACGGCGCCGGTCAGGCCACCTCGACGACGACTTTCCCGACGACCCCGTCTTCCATCGCGTGGCGCTGGGCGGCAGCCGTCTCCGCCAGCGGATAGGTCTCGGCGACGGTGACCTCGAAGGTTCCGTCGGCCAGCAGGCGACCGACGCGCTCGAGTATCGGGGACTGGTCCTCCGGTGAGGCCATGATCGACATGAACGACACGTCGGCGTCCCGGATCTTGGCCGTCATCGCCGTCGGGGGCTCCAGGCGAATGGCGGTTTCCTCGCCGAGCACCACGATCCGGCCGCCCCGGGCGAGGACCTGCAGGTCGTCGGCGATGTTCCGCGCGGCGTGGGTCTCGAGGACGACGTCGACGCCGCGCCCGTCGACAGCCGCCTCGATCGCCCCGGCGAGGTCGTCGGCCCGATAGTCGACGACGGCGTCGGCCCCGAGGTCGCGGACCAACGACGCTGGCTCGCCGGGGCGGGCGGTTCCGACGGTCATCGCACCGGCGTGGCGGGCTATCTGGACCGCCGCGTGGCCGACGCCGCCGGAGGCTCCGTGCACCAAGCACGCGTCGCCGACCGCGAGGTCGCCCCGGGTGACGAGCCCGCGCCAGGCCGTGGCGAAGGCCATGGCGGCCGCCGCGCCGTCGGTGAACGACACCGCGTCGGGCAACGGGGCGAGTTGCGTCGCCGGGACAGCGACGTACTCCGCGTACGACCCCGGCTGGAACAGTCCCAGCCCGGTCGCGAACACCCTGTCGCCGGGGTCGAACCCCGTGGCGCCGTCGCCGAGCCGCTCGACGACGCCGGCCACGTCGGCGCCGCCGACGTGTGGCAGGCCGCCGTCCGGCGTGACTGCGCCGTCGCGGACGTAGGTGTCTATCGGGTTGACGCTGGCGGCCTCGACGCGAACGAGCACCTCCCCGGCCGCCGGCGTCGGTTCCGGCACGTCGTCGAGTGTCAGTACGTCTGCGTCGCCGTGTTCGTGGAATCGGATAGCTTGCATGGGTATCGGGTCAGGTCGTCCGGTCGGAGACCGGGTCGGGGTCCGGCGAGCCGTAGCGGTCTTCCAGCAGGTCGGCGGCCGGAGCGACCTGGTGAACCGGACGGCGTCCCTCCGGCGGACTGCCGATGGCGATGAGTCGACACGGGTCGTCAAAGGTGTTGTGCACCAGGTGGACGACGCCCGTCTCGAACCTGACGACTTCGTTCTCCTGGAGTCGGAACGCGTCGTCCTCGACCTCGACCTGGCACCGACCCCGGACGACGTAGAAGAACTCCCGCTGGTTCGGGTGGTAGTGGTAGCCGCTTTCCGAGAGCACCTCGCCGGGCTCGAGGACGGCCACGTTGAGGTTGTAGGCGTCGATGCCGAGCTGTGGCGACAGTTCCCATCGGCGCCCCGGCTTGTCGGGGTTCGTCGCGAACGACTCGACCGGGCCGCGTTCGACGTCAGTCACGTGCGGGTCAGTCCGTGGTCGTCGTCTCTGCCAGGTCGCCAAAGGCACCCTGTTGTTCGAGTCGATCGAGCGTCTCCGCCGAGTAGCCGAGTTCGTCGAACACCTCTCGGGTGTGTTCGCCCAACTCCGGCGGGGGGCCGTCGAAGCCGCTCTCGGCGCCCCCGAAGTTGAGCGGATGCTCGATCACCGGAATCTCGCCGTAGGTCTCGTGGGACATCGTCTGGACGACGTCGCGGGCCGCCGTCTGCTCGTTCGAGAGCGCTTCCGAGACGTCCATCACTGGGCCTGCCGGCACGCCCGCCTCGTCGACCAGGACCGACATCCACTCGTCGGTGGTCCGCTCGCGCAGGGTCTGCTCTAGCTCCCGCTCCAGTTGTTCGCGGTGGTCGACGCGGTCCGCGTTGGTCTCGAACCGGTCTTCCTCGAGGAGGTCCTCGCGGTCGATGGCCACACAGAAGTCGCGCCACAGCCCCTGGTTCAGGCAGGCGACGTTGATGTAGCCGTCGGCCGTCTCGAACATCTGGTAGGGGGCGAGGACCGGGTCTTTCGTCCCGAGCCGGGACGGCGACTCGTCCGCGAAGACCTTGCCGGCCTGTTTCGTGAGCCACGGCAGCGACGCGTCGAGCATCCCGAGGTCGATGTACTCGCCGTCGCCGGTCTGCACGCGGCGGTAGAGGGCGTTCATCACGCCGAAGGCCGCCCACATCCCGGTGATGAGGTCGGTCATCGGGAGTCCGACCTTCACCGGCTGGTCGCCGGGTTCGCCGGTGACGTCCATGATACCGCTCATGCCCTGTATCAGGAGGTCGTAGCCGGGCCGCTGTCGCCAGGGGCCGGTCTGGCCGAACGCGGAGATGTCACAGTAGACGAGGTCCTCGCGGTGTTCGCGGAGCGACTCGTCGTCGATGTCCAGTCGGTCCGCCGTCCCCGGGCGGAAGTTCTGGACGACGACGTCCGCCTCGGCCACCAGGTCGTAGAACGCCGCGAGGCCCTCGGCGTCCTTCAGGTCCAGTTCGACGCTGCGCTTGTCGTAGTTGACCGACCAGAAGTACGGCGAGGCGCCCTCGATGAACGGCGGGCCGGAGTGCCTGATGTCGTCGCCGACCGACGGCCGTTCGACCTTGATGACGTCAGCGCCCTGGTTGGCGAGCATCAGCGAGCAAAAGCCGCCGGTGACGAACGTCGACAGGTCGACGACGGTGATGCCGTCCAGTATCTTTCCGGTGTCAGTCATGGGTCCGTGGGGAGTGACGTCTGTTCTGTCGCGCCAGTGCGGCTCGGGGCCAGACCGACGGCGGGTCCGCCACCTCGGCGTCGGCCTTCGTTCCGTCTGGGGGGTGTCGAGTCCGGGTCATGGCGAGAGGCGTGTCAGTCTTCGGTCACCGCACGACCGGAGGTGTCGTCCGAGGCGGTTTCGACGCCGGTACCCGTCCTGGCGATGGTCGACCCCGTCTCGACGTCGAAGACGTAGCCGGCGTTCAGGTTCAGTGCGACGCCGACGCTCGTCCCCGTCTCGAGGCTCGAGGCGTCGTCTTCGACGACCCGTATCTCGTACTCGTCGGTCCGGAGATAACAGAGGTCGTTCTCGCCCATCGGCTCGACCAGCTGGAGCGTCGCCTCGAAGTTGCCCTCGCCGGCCGGCACGAGCGAGAGTTCCTGGGGTCGGATTCCGAAGTCGACTTCGTCGCGACTCCGCTCGGCGAAGTCGCTCGCGTCTTTGCGGTCGGACTCGGCTGCCTCGTCGCGAACCTCGAGTCCGACCTGCTGGTCGTCGCCCACGCTGGCGCGAACGACGTCGCCGTCCGCCTCGGCGTCCCAGACGTTCATCTCGGGCATGCCGACGAACGTCGCGACGAACTTGTTGTTGGGCTGGCGGTAGATCTCGTTGGGCGTACCGAGCTGTTCGATCTGGCCGTCGTTCATCACGGCGATCCAGTCGGACAGCATCATCGCCTCCTCCTGGCTGTGCGTGACGTAGACGACCGTCTGGTTCGTCTCCTCGACGACGCGCTTGAGTTCCTTGCGCATCACCACCTTCAGCTTCTCGTCGAGGCCCGTCATCGGCTCGTCCATCAGGAACGCCCGGGGTTCCCGGACGATCGCCCTGGCGATGGCGATGCGCTGGCGCTGGCCGCCGGACAGTTCGGCGGGGTACTTCTCGACGAGGTCGCCGACCTGCAGGATCTCGGCGACCTCCCGGGCCCGTTCGTAGCGCTCCTCCTTGGGGACGCCACGGACCTTCAGCGGGTACGCGACGTTGTCGATGCACTTCATGTGCGGATAGAGCGCGATTTCCTGGAACACCATGCTGATGTCGCGCTCCTGTGCCGGCTCCGGCGTCACGTTCTCGTCGTCGTAGTACACGTCGCCGGACGTCGGTGACTCGAGGCCGGCGATGCACCGGAGCGTCGTCGTTTTGCCACAACCCGACGGCCCGAGGAGCGTCAGGAAGTCCGTGTCGGGGACGTTGAGCGTCACGCCGTCTACTGCGACCTCCTCGCCGCCGGGCACGTCGTACACTTTGCGTAGGTTTTCGACCTGTATCTCAGACATGGTTTTCCTGTGTGGATGTCGCTGATTCGCCGTCTGTCAGTCGATGCCGTCCGCTGTGGGTGGGCGCGGTCATCCGAGCCCTCCCACGCTGAACCCGCGGAGCAGGTAGCTCTGCAGGAAGTACACCAGCAGGAACGCCGGAAGCGCCATCATGACCGACGCGGCCATGATGAGCCCCCAGTTGACCGCCTGCTGTTCGATGAACCCGAGCATGCCGATGGGAAGCGTCTTCATCGACTCCTGTGTCAACAGGAGGTTCGCGAACGTGAAGTCGCTCCACGAGATGGCAAACGAGAAGATGGCCACCGCGATGATACCCGGGAGCGCCATGGGAATGGCCACGTCCCGCAATGCGCGGAGCCGCCCGGCGCCGTACACCCAGGCGCTCTCCTCGTAGGAGATCGGCACCGTCTCGAAGAACTTCCACATCAGCCAGATGTCGAACGGGAGTGCGTGGGCCGCGTGGGCCATGATGATCCCGGGGTAGCTGTTCAACATGTTGATGTCCCGCCAGATCATGAACATCGGGAGCGCCAGCAGGAGCGGCGGGAACATGTACGAGAACAGCACCGACTGCGCGAGTCGCTTCTTCCCGGGGAACGAAAAGCGCGTTAGCGAGTAGCCGGCGAGGGTCGCTGACACCACGCTTATCACCATCGTCCCCAGCGCGGCGACGATGCTGTTCGTGTAGAACGTCCAGAAGTTGGTGCTCGTGAACAGCTCCTCGAAGTTCGAGAGGTTCGGCTGGTACGGGAGCCAGTGGAACGTGTTCGAGAACAGCGACAGTTCCGGCTGGAACGCAGACTTGACCATCACGTAGGTCGGGAAGCCGACCAAGACGACGGTGATCGCGACCAGCGTCCGGAACGTCCACTTCCAGAGCCGTTTCTGGTTCTCGCGGGAGACGTTGCGGACGTAGTAGTCGGTGATGCGCTCGATCGGCGACTTGTTTTGCGTGTAGTCTGTCATTCGACTCGAACCTCCTGTTCGGGGTTGAACTTGTGGAAGTAGATGATCGCTCCCACGACCAGCGTGAAGAACAGCGTCGACGCGATGGCGAGCGCCTCGCCGAGCTGCCACTGGCTGAACGCGACGCGGTAGGCGTACACCGGGAGCGTCGTCGTCGTTTGACTGGGTCCACCGCGGGTCATGATCCAGACGATGTCGAACTTGTTGAACATCCAGATGCCCCGCAGGAGCACCACGAGGATGATCATGCCCTTCAGGTTCGGCAGCGTGATGTCACGGAACCGCTGCCAGGCGTTCGCCCCGTTGGCTCGCGCCGCGTCGTAGTATCCGCTCGGGATGGCCTCCAGCCGGGCGAGCGTCATCATCACGACGAAGATCGACCACTTCCAGCTCGCGGCGACGATGATCGCGTACATCGCGATGTCGGTTTCGCCCAGGAAGTTGATCGGTTCGTCTATCAGGCCGAGCTGCAGGGGGATGAGGTTCAGGACGCCGTACTCCGGGTTCATCATCCACGTGAACACCAGGCCGACGACGATCACCGGCACGAGGTACGGCAGCAACACGACGGCCCGCGCAAAGGCGTTTCCGCGGAACTTCTGCTGGAGTATCAGCGCGAACGCGACGCCGACGACGATCTGCAACGCGACCGAGCCAAAGCCGAAGATGAAGCTCTTGACGACCGCGCTCCAGTAGAACGGGTCCTCGAAGAACAGGTGCTCGTAGTTCGCGAGGCCGGTCCAGTTCCAGACCGGGTCGAACGCGTTGATGGCGAAGAAACTCCCGGTGAGCGCCCAGAGGATCGGAAACACCGCGATGAAGATGAACAGCAACATGACGGGAGACAGGCTCCCGTAGCCCAGGACGGTCTCGTTGTCGAGCAGGCGACCGACCCGCTCTCGTACCCGTCCGTACTGCTGTTCGAGCCCGAGGCCGTCGATGACGCGAGACGGGACGCTCATCGCGCCCCCCTCGGTCGGTCTCCGGCGTCCGGTTGGCCGACCCGTGGTCGCGATGGTTCCGGCCGTGTCGTGTTCGTGCGTAGCATTCTAGTTCTGTTCGAAGTTCTGCATCACCGATTGGGCTCGCTCTGCGGCGTTGTCGATCGCCTCGTCGATGCTCGCGTCGCCGTGGAGCGTCTCGAAGATCATGTTCCCGAGTGCGCCGTCCGAGAAGACCGGGGAAGCCAGCGCGTTGTTCGGGTCCGTTTCCCCGACGAGCGTCTTGGCCGTGTCGACCATCTCGACGACGTCGTCGATCAGGATGTTGTCGTTCGGCCGGACCCACTTGTCGATGAACTCGTTGTCGAGGAAGTCCTCGTCGTCCACGGCCGCCGGGAACGGCGGCAGGTTGTGCAGCGGCGCGATGTGCAACAGTTCGTACAGCGGCTCGGGCCGCGACATGAACTTGATGAACTCGCGCGCACCTTTCTTGTTATCGGCGCCCTCGAACATGACCCACCCTTCCGAGAAGGCCTGGTGGGTCTTTTCCTCCTGGTACGGCGGATGCATCAGTCCGGTGTCCTCGGCGACGGCCTCGTTGTTCGCGACGGCCTGCTGGAGCGGCCGCGCCCCGAAGTACTTCACCTCGTTTACCTGTTCGGACCAGAACGACTCGATCTGCGGGGTGTACCCGTAGCCGCTGCCGTCGAGTGAGTACTCCTGGGTTTCCTGGAAGAACTCCAGGACCTCCTTCGATTTCTGGCGGTTGTCACCCTTGTGGAACGCGAGTTCGACCTCGCCGTTGTTCCGGGTGAAGATGCTGCCACCGTTCTGGAACATGTAATCGATGAAGAACTCGCTGCTCATCAGCTTCTCGGAGGCCGGGATGACGTGACCGGCCCGTTCGCCGACGCCGTCGGTATCGGCAAGCGCCTGACTGAACTCGTCCCACGTGAGTTCGTTCGGGGTCATGCCGGCGTTTTCCTCCCAGACGCTGACGCGGTACCAGTCCATCGTCATGTTGACCCAGATGGGGACGACGTACTGCTTGCCCTGGAGCTGGAACAGGAAGTCGTCGTTGAAGTCGTAGCCCCACTTCTCCTGCATCCAGTCCGCCTCGTTGCTGAGGTCGGCCAGGACGCCCTGGAGTGCGAGGCCGCCACCTTTCTCCGGCGCGGTCGTCGTCAGCTCCGGGGGGTTACCGGACTGCAGCAACCGCGAGATGCGTGCCGACTGGCTCGTGCCGACGCCCACGAACTCGAGCTGGACGCCGTACCCGGTCTCTTCGCTAAATCGTTCTGCCCACTTCTGGTAGTAATTCTTGAACGCGGTGCTGTTCTCCGCGGAGAGGAAGTGTACCTCTCCTTTGTCGCCTTCTATCTCCGTGGTGTCGCCAGACTGGCCGTCTCCGCCTCCGCCCGGCATTCCGTCGTCACCACCACCGTCGCCACTACAACCAGCCAGGCTCGTAGCGGTCACCGTAGCTATCCCTGCCCGCTTGAGGAACGTCCGTCTCGTGTTTGCCATTGTAAACCGTGTGGAATGCCCACATGCCTCTTCACCCAGGGTTTATACTTATAACTTACGCTGCAGTTGGCGTCCTCGCGTGGTCCGCTTCGGTCGTGGGGGCCGGCCCCGCGACGTCACGGAATGGTATTTACCGGCGTCGACGTGGTGTGCTGGATGTGGAGTTCCAGTTCGTTGGACATCGCCATCACCACGTCCGGCAGTTCCGACTCGAGCCGGTCGTTTTTCAATCGCGTGGCGGGACCGGAGACGCTGAGAGCGCCGACGATGTCACCGTCGACTTTCACGACGGTGCCGATGGCGTGGACGCCGCTCGTGCTCTCTTCGCGGTTGAAGGCGTACCCTCGTTCGCGGATCGTCGCCAGGTCTTCGCGCAACCGGTCCGGGTCGGTTATCGTCCTCGGTCCCGTCTCTTCGAACTCGAAGCTCTCGAGGAGCGACTCCCGGCGGTCGGTCGGTTCGTGGGCCAGTATTGCCTTTCCGGCCGCACTCGCGTAAATCGGTCCCCGACTCCCGGTGTGTGCTCCCGTCTGTACCGGGTTTTCCCCCGTCTCGGTGTACAGGTAGACCCGTTCGTGGCGTTCCCGGACCATGAACTGTGCCCGTTCGCCCGTCTCTTCGGCCAGCTCGTCGACCTTCGACTTGATCATCGGGTACGTGGGCGTCTGGCGTCGGAGGTAGCCACCGATCGTGAGGAACTTCAGACTCAGCCGGTAGCGTTCGCCCTCCTTGAGCACGTAGCCGTGTTCGCGAAGCGTTGTGAGATGCCTGTAGATGGTGCTCGTCGTCAGGTCGAGTTCCGCCTCCAGGTCGTCGATACGTACGCTCTCCCGCCCCAGCAGCGCGTCGATTATCTCGAACGTCGTGGCGGTGGTCTGTACCCCTGCGTCGGTTGTGCTTGTCATACCCAAACACGAAGTGTTCGATCGTAATAAAAGGGCCGCTTATCGGGACTGTCCGGCGTCGATTCGTCGACTTCCCGTCCGCGTTCGAGCTGCCCGAGTCGAACTCAAACACCCGTATTCCTCCCTCACGAGTGCTGTTCCTGTATCCACTCGGATCCGGGTTCGTCACCCTTCTTCGGTCGTTCCGGAGAACGGGAACGACACGTCAGCCGTCGCTGTTTGCCCGTACGCGAGAGGTCCTCTTCGCGTCCAGTCCCGAATCGTCGGGAGGTATACCCGCTTAGCGGGAACGGTTTGGCACCCGTCACCGGCGGACCGGAGTCGTCTGGTACCCGCCTGGAAGGCGCTCGCCATTACACTCCTATTTGTGTAACGGTTTCGTCCAACGACGACACTACGGGCTGTCGACGACTGACACCGATACCCGGAACGCGGCTCGCTGCCGCCACCACCAAATATCTCTAATATCCTATATGATTTTCATAACAACCCAAAATTGGTATATCAATCATACTGAGAGTTCCGGCAGCAACCCAAGATAGCAATAATAACCGTCTATTCTGCCCTGTATGCCATGTCTGAGTACGATAGTTCTATAAGTGGTGTGAATTCACTGTAGATTTTTTCTATTTAAAACTATTATATACCACTATCGCCACCTAAATCCCCCATATTTTCGCAATAGAGAAGTAATATGGAGTGTTTTCCGCCAGTCCGTAAAATTTCTGAGGTCGGTTATAATTTCGCTTTATATCAGAACAGAATACTACAGTAGCTTCTGATGTGTTCCCCATATGAGGGAGCGGCTTCCACAGTCGAACCCGTGGGAACCGTGGCCGCGAAACCGGTATTCCAGAACTCTCCAGGGAAATGCGGCCCGACGGCAGAACCTCAACCGGGGCGGCCCGCGGATTCCCCGTCGAGATCGGTGATCGACAGGGGAAAACAGTTCAGCAACCCAGGAATGACGGGCCCGGCGTTTGCGGACGACGTAAAAAAGACCCGGGTGACGTAACGATGCACCAGGGACCGCACGAGACCGCCGGTTCTCAGACGAAATCCTCGTAGGTCGGTCGCTCGGCGTCACCCGGGAACGAGTCGACGGGAACCTGGGTTTGCTCCCCCGAATCCATGTCCTTGATCGTCACCTCGTCGTTTGCGAGGTCCTGCTCGCCGACGATGACGACCGTCTCGGCGTCGATAGCGTCCGCGTAATCGAGTTGGGCACCGAAGCTCCGGCCGGCGACGTCCGATTCGACGACGTGGCCCCGTTCCCGGAGGTCTCTGGCGATTCTGGCCGCGACGGAGCGGGTGTCACCGACCTGGAGAACGTAGTAGTCGGTCGAGAGGGCGTCTTCGGGCCAGACGCCGGCCCGCTGGCAGAGTAGCGAGAGCGTGGCGTAGCCCGGCGCGACGCCGACGGCGGGAGTCGGCTGGCCGCCGAAGCCCTCGATGAGGTCGTCGTAGCGGCCGCCACCAAAGACCGACCGGGAGACCTCGCCCGTCGAGTCGAAGCACTCGAAGACGACACCCGTGTAGTAATCGAGGCCCCGGGCCGTCGTCAACGAGAGGGTGCAGTAGTCACGGGCGCCGAAGTCGTCGGCGGCGGCGAGGACGTTCTGGAGGTTGTCGACGGCCGTTTCGACCCGGTCCGTGCCGGCGAAGGCGACCAGGTCGTCGAGGGAGTCTTCCGGCGTCTCCAGGAGGTCGTCGAACTGCTGAATCTGGGAAGCGTCGAGGCCCGCGTCCCGGAGGAGCGCCTCGTACTCGTCGGGTTCGACCTTGGCCCGCTTGTCGACGGCCCGGATGGCTGCCCCCGTGTCGACGTCGGCGTCGAAGGCTTCGAGGAGGCCGCCGAGGATGTCGCGGTGCGAGACGCGGAAGTCGAAGTCTTCGCCCGTAAGTCCCAATCCGGTCAGGGCGTCGGCGGCGACGGCGAGGATTTCGGCGTCAGACGCGGGGTCGCTGGACCCGAAGATGTCGACGTTGGTCTGGTAGAACTCCCGAAATCGGCCCTGCTGGGGCTCCTCGTAGCGCCAGAACGGCCGGGTCGACATCCACTTGATGGGTTTGGAGAGCTCCTGCTGTTTGGCGACGACCATCCGGGCGACAGTGGGAGTGAGTTCCGGCGTGAGCGCCACCTCGCGGCCGCCGCGGTCCTCGAAGGCGTACAGTTCCTCGACGATCTCCTCGCCGCTCTTGTC
>CAZGAX010000072.1:0-17743 GCA_964523745.1 uncultured Halobacteriales archaeon
ACCCGGGAGTTGTAGCCGTCACACGAGATGTCCTCGACGTTGATGTCGTGTTTGACCGGGTCGATCTTCGCGTAGCCGATGAAGTTCCGCTTGAGGACGTACAGCAGCTTCTCGACCTGGTACTCGCTGAGCGTGTTGGCGTCTTCCTCGATCAGCACGGGCTCGGGACGAACCTCGATGCCCTCGACCTGCTGGACGACGTCGAGTTCGCCGTCCTCGTCGGCGCCGTTGCCCATGCCGAAGACGCCCTTGATGGAGTCGACGAAGCCGCCGCCCGCGTCGCCGCTGCCGTTTGCCTGGACCGACGGGCCGCTGTAGAGGTCGTATCGCTTCAGCAGGTCCTCGGCTTCGCGCTGGATGACGTCCGCCCGGTCGGCCTCGCTGCCCTGGACGATGACGTCGTCCTCGGAGTACTTGATGGCGGTCTTGAGTTTACCCGAGAGAAAGCCCTTGAGGTCCTCTTCTATCTCGTTGAGGTAGGGTTCGATGACGTAGTACTTCTTCTCGTTTTCCTTGCGCGAGTGGAAGATGATGACGCAGGCGTAGGGCTTGTTGACCCAGTACCGTTCCTCTTCGACGAAGTGGCTCTTCTTGGCTGTCGGCACGGCCTTCTCCAGGTCGTACCGATTGACGATCGTCGTCTTGCCCTCGCGCGTGGAGAAGAAGGCGTCCTCGTCGAGTTCCGGATTCACGTCGACGGTCCGCTCGTCGACGACGTCCGCGAGCAGGTCGGCGTGGTCGCCGGCCCCCGAGAGCCGATTCTCGGTCTCGTCGGTGTCGAAACCGAGGTACTCCTCGGCTTCGAACGGTATCTTGTTGCCCTCGTCGTCGCGCGGCGGTTCCCCCTCCTCGTCGTAGTAGTACTCCTGCTTGAAGTGCTCCCAGGAGTAGCGGTCTTTGACCACCGGCCGCGACGACGGGTCCCGGTAGGCCTCCCACTCGACTTCGAGCGTCTCGGCCGCGCTCGCCCCGGCCTCGAGCTTTCGCGGGAGGTCACGCGGTTCGAATCCGAGGTACTCGCTCCGGTCGAATCGCCCCCCTTCGTGTACCTCTCGTCTGAAGTCGCTCCAGGAGTATTCGCCGACCGTCGCTGGCTCTCCAGACGAAACTACGCTCGAGCCAGCGCCGTCGTCGCCGCCCCCTGTGCCATCAATTGCCATTGTTCTTCATCTGCTTTTATTCGTGAAAAAACTTTACGCCAAGTTGCAACCGCTCTGCACGAAGCTGGTGCCCAGTTTGCACGGAAAACCGGTCAAGTCGGCAATACTTAGTGGTTACGGCTACTTCGACCGTCGACTCCGGTGGCTCCACTCTCGGGAAGGGGGAGAAGGCTGCTCCTCCCGGTGAAACCGATTACTCCGACGTTTCTTCTCCGAAGCCCGGTGGCAGCCCGGTGTGTCGGATGCCGACGGCGTCGTCCACTTCGAAGGCGAAGACGCGAACGTCCTCGACGGCCTTGGCGGCCCGGAACAGGTCGGGGTCCCAGGCGCCGGCGAGGGCGTCACCGAGTGCCGCCCACTCGGACTCGGGAACCGAGTCGATGGTACCCGTCAGCAGGACGCTCGACCAGTTGAACGGCGTATCGACGTGAAAGACCAGAACTCGGGCGGCCTCGGCGCCCTCGGAGAGCGCGGTCTTCCGACTCTCGGTTCCCACTACGTAGGTGAAGTAGAGGTGGTCTTCGCCGTCGTAGCCGAAGGACAGCGGGACCAGGTACGGAGCCCCGTCGGTCGGGAGGCCGAGTACGCCGACGGCCTGGTTCTGGAGGAAGCCCTCGATGGCCTCCTCGTCCATCTCGGTCACGCCGTGGCTCCGGAGTACGTCGATCGTCATGTGAGAAAGTACGGGGCCGGAGGAGAAAGGTAACCCGTCGACTACCGGTTTCGGAGAACGGTTCGGGTCGGGAGACTGATTTCACCGACCGCCGGGAGGGGGTGTCGACTCCCGCGGACGACGGAGGCCCTACCCAGTTACCTGTCCGATACAACCCCACTCGCTGCCATTACTCACACGGCACCGAGGACTCCGCGCCTACAGGTCCTTCCGGTAGAGCAACAGCGTGAAGGGCTCGTCCATCGCCTCGATCCGGCGTTCCTGTACTCGTTCGAATCCGTTCGCCTCGAAAAACGCCTGCGCCGCTTCCTGGACCGGCGTCGTGTCCAGCACCAGGTCCTCGAATCCCAGTTCCCGTGCCCGCCGCTCCAGTCCGTTGTAGACCCGCTGGCCGTATCCCGACCGCTGGAGTTCCGGTTCGACTCGTATCCGCTTGACCTCTCCCGTGGCCGGTCCCGTGTCGAGAAATTCGGTGACGTACCCTTCGGCGGGGCGAACGGCCGCCATCGCGACGATGCGGCCGTCGGTCTCACCGACGAGGAACTCCCCGCCGGCGTCGAGGTAGGTCCCCTCGACGTCCCCGAGATCCGGTTCGTCAACCCCGTCGACGAGGGCGCCAACGTCCCGCATCGCCACCTCGTGGAGTTCCCGAACGCGCTCGGCGTCTCCCGACTCGTACCGTCGAACGTCCAGTTCGGAGGGCATGGGCGGTCGTACTCCCAGGAGGGCGAAAAACCTGGGGTCAGCGGTGGTTTCCGCCAGCGAACCGGCTCTCGATCCGTAGCTTTCTCGTAGTGCCCTGCGAATCTCCGGCAACCGTGACCACCGAAACGCGAGACGTCTGTATCGTCGGTGCCGGGCCGGCCGGACTGACTGCATCGATTTTCACCGCACGCGCGGAACTGGATACACTGGTCCTCAACGTCGACGAGCCGATCTTGCGGCGCAACTCCCACCTGGAGAACGTCCCGGGGTTCCCGGCCGGGGTCAACTCCCGGCTGTTCCTGGACATGACCCGCGACCAGGCCGAACGCAACGGCGCCGAGTTGCGGGAGGGTGCCGTGACTCGGGTCAGCGAAGGGGAGGACGGCAGGCTCGTCGTCGCCGTCGACGGGGCCGCCGACGTCCGGGCGGACTACGTCATCTGCACGTCGTGGGCCGACACGGGCTACCTCGCAGACTTGAACGGCGTGGGACTGACAAAGCGAGGGAGCAAGACCTACGTCGACGTCGAGGACGACGGGTCGACCGGAGTCGACGGGTTGTATGCGGCGGGGCGCATCGCCGAAACACACCACCAGACCGTCGTCGCGGCGGGCGACGGCGCGTCGGTGGCGCTGACAGTGGTCGACGACTCCGAGGTACCGTTCTACCACGACTGGGTTGCGCCGGAGGGTTACTTTACGGGACGGGGCCGGGAGATTCCGCCCGGCTGCGAGGAAATCGACGAGGAAGAGCGGCGCCGACGGGAAGACGAATCTCGGGCGGTCATGCAGGACTACTTCGCAGACCCACATCCCGACGAGCCAACCCAGCACCCCAGCGTCGCCGAGGACGAGTAGGACGGAGGAGAGAGGCGGAGGTGGATGGGGGGGGGGGAAATCGACGGGTTGCAGCCGCCGGCAGCCACCTTTTGAGTAGGTGGGACAAACCCGGTGTGAATGGCCGCTTACGAGGTAGCGTTGCTCGTCGTTGGCGTCGCCATCTTCGGTGCGGCAGTCTTGCCCCGGATACTGGAGCGCCGAGCCGCTTCCTTCCCGATGTTGTACGTGACCTTCGGGTGGCTGTTGTTCGCGCTCGTCCCCGGCGCGCCGTCCGTCGAACCGCTCGAACACAGCGCCGTCACCGAACGCCTGACGGAGCTGGTGATCATCGTATCGCTGATGGGTGCCGGGCTGAAGCTGGACCGCCCGTTCGGCCTGGGACGGTGGTCGGTGACCTGGCGACTGCTGGCGGTGACGTTGCCGCTCACCGCCGTGTCGACGGCGCTGTTCGGCTGGGGCGTGTTGGGAATGTTGCCGGCGACTGCACTCCTCCTCGGGGCCGTCCTGGCGCCGACAGATCCCGTCCTGGCCGCCGACGTCGACGCTGGGGCGCCGCTGACGGAACTCGAAGAGGAGGGGGCGCCGGAACACAAGTGGGGGACGGTGCGATTCGCGCTGACGTCGGAGGCGGGGTTCAACGACGGCCTCGCCTTTCCGCTGACGAACCTGGCCATCGCCGCCGCCGGGGCGTCCGCCGCCGGCGGGTGGGCCTGGCTCGGCGAGTGGGCCGCCGTCGACGTCGGCTACAAGATCGGCGTCGGCCTCGTCTTCGGATACGTCGTCGGGAACGTCGTCGCCCGCCTGGTCTTCCGGGTGCCCGCGACCCGGCACCTCGCCGACGTGATGGCCGGCGCGGAGGCGCTGGCGGCGACGCTCGTCGCCTTCGCCGTCACCGAACTCGCCCACGGTTACGGCTTCATCGCCGTCTTCGTCGCCGCACTCACCCTCCGGCGTTACGAGTGGGAACACGACTACTACACCGAACTCCACGACTTCGCGGTCGTCGTCGAGCGACTCCTGATCGCCGTCGTCCTCGTGCTGTTCGGCGGTGCGCTGGCCAGCGGGCTGCTCGCCCCGCTGTCTGTAACCGGCGTGGTTCTCGGCCTTGTCTTCCTGCTCTTCGTTCGGCCGCTGGCGGGACTACTCGCCTTCGTCGGGTCTCAAGCTCGGCTGCCCGAGCGACTCGTCGTCTCGTTCTTCGGCATCCGCGGCATCGGGTCGTTCTACTACCTGTCGTACGCGCTGAGCCAGTCGTCGTTTACCGAACTCGAACTGCTGGTCGCCGCGGACGAACTGTGGGCCATCGTCGGGTTCGTGACGGTCGCTTCCATCGCCATACACGGCACGACGGCGACGCCAGTCATGGAAGCCTTCGAAGAATGGCGGAGCCGGCGCCTCAGTTCGGAGGCGTCGGGCGACACCTGATCCGGCAGGCGTCGTCCGGCGACGGCCGAGCGGGCCGGCACGGGTGGCCGCCTTTATATTCGAGCGTCCCCGGTGTAGGGGTATATGCTGGCTGGAGCGAACGTCGCGCTCGGCGTGACCGGCTCGATCGCCGCCGTACGAACGGTCGAGTTGGCCCACGAGCTACGCCGCTACGGTGCTGCGGTCCGGGCGGTCACGACGTCGGCCGCCGAGGGCATCATCCACCCCTGGGCACTCGAGTTTGCCACCGACCGGCCTGTCGTCACCGAGATCACCGGTGAGGTCGAGCACGTCGACCTCTGTGGCCGGGAGGGCTGGGCCGACGTCTTTCTGATCGCGCCGGCGACGGCCAACACCGTCGGCAAGATGGCGGCCGCAATCGACGACACGCCGGTGACGACCTGCGCGACGACGGCGCTCGGCGCCGACGTTCCGGTCGTCGTCGCCCCGGCGATGCACGAGCCGATGTACGACCATCCTGGCGTCCTCGAAGCCATCGAACGGGTCGAATCCTGGGGCGTTTCGTTCGTCGACCCACGGATCGAGGAGGGCAAGGCGAAGATAGCCGACGACGACGCCATCGTCACCGAAGTGGCACGGGCGGTCGGCCCGGACGACTTAGCTGGCCGGACGGTCGCCGTGACGAGCGGCGCCACGACCGAATCGATCGACCCGATCCGGACGCTTTCGAACCGCGCCTCGGGCCGGACCGGGAGAGCGGTCGCCCGGGCCTGTTACGCCAGGGGGGCCGACGTCGTCCTCGTCCACGATGGCCCCGACGTCCCCTGGGCGACAGTCGAGCAGGTCGAGAGCGCAGAGGAGATGCTCGCGGCCGTGCTGGACCACGCCGGGGAGGGCAACGGCGACAGCCGACGCGCCGACGCGCTGGTCTCGGCGGCGGCTATCTCCGACTACACCGTCGAGAGGGCCCCCGAGAAGATCCGGTCGGGCCAGGACGACCTCGTCCTCGAACTCGAACCGACGCCGAAACTGATCGACAGGGTGCGCGAGGCCCACCCGGACCTGCCGATCGTGGGCTTCAAGGCAGAGACGGGTGGCGACGACGAGGCCATCGTCGAGCAGTCCCGCGAGATCCTGTCGCGGGCCGACCTGTCGTTCGTCGTCGGGAACGACGCCGGCGTCATGGGGGGCGACGAGACGCGAGCCCTGATCGTCCGGGCCGAAACGTACGATTCCTTCGAGGGGACGAAGTTGGAACTCGGTGACCGCGTCGCCGCCGAGCTGGTCGGGGAACTCTCCTGAGGGCAGACCGACCGCTCGTCACACCGGCGGGGCCCCGCCGGTACCCAATCGGGCCGATGCGTAATCGTTTTCCTTCGAGTGTGGCTGGATACACGTGAGAACTATCCCGCGCTGTCGTGACGTCCGGTCCCTGACCCACCATGACTTCAGACACCAGCGGACGGATACTGGTACCCGTCGCCGAGTCCGTAACGCTCCGCGAGACCGTAGCCTACGCCGTCGACGAGGCACGGTCGGCTGCCGAGGAGGGCAACCGGGCGGCCGTTCACTTCATCTATCCCGAATCCCGCCGCGTCGGTGACCCCGCGTACGACGAGAGAAGCGAAGCGGACGTCGACTTGCTCGAGCGGGTTACCGTCTGGGCGGAGACGGGGCTCGAAGACGACGGTGGTGGCACAGCCGGTGCCGTCGAGATAACCACTGCCATCGTCGGTCAGGACCGGTACCTGTTCAGTCCCGGCGATTACGCCGACGCCATCCGGGAGTACGCCAAGACCCACGGTCTCGACCGGGTCGTCGTCGACCCCGAGTACCACCCTCTGGGCTCGTCGCCGCTGTTGGACCCGCTCACGTCGGCGCTTTCGCGGACCGGCCTCGCCGTCGAAGAGGCACCGGTCGAGCGCCCGGCCCGCCGGGGGTCGCTCGTCGCCGCCGGGAGCCTCCAGCAGTACCTCGTGATTTTCGCCTCGTCGTACCTGTTTTACCTCCTGCTGGCCTGGCTCGGCGGCGTCGTCGACCTGATCACCGGCGCCGTCAGTGCGACCATCGTCGCCGTCGCCCTCGGGAACGTGTCGCTACGCCGGTCGATCGCACCCGCCAGCGCGGTCCGCCGGTTCGTCCGGTTTCTCCTCTACGTGCCGTACCTCCTCTGGGAGATAGCGAAGGCCAACGTCTCGCTGGCGGTCGTCATCCTCCACCCGCGACTGCCGATCGAGCCGAAACTCGTCGGCTTCCGCGCGGCAGTCTGGAACGACCTCCCGGTGACGACGCTGGCAAACAGCATCACGCTCACCCCTGGCACGCTGACGGTCGACGTCACCGACCGGGAGTTCTACGTCCACACCCTGACGCCGGGGGCTCGCGACGACCTCTTCGACGGGGGGCTCGAGCGAGCGGTCCGGACCGTCTTCTTCGGTCGGGCTGCCTCCGATATCCCGAGTCCGAGAGAGCGCGAAGACGTTCGGGACCACGAGGAATTGAAGGAGGGGATGGACCGCCGGGAACGCGAATCGTCCGGTGACACGGAGCCGATTGACGGGGAGGGGTCGTCGTGAGTGCCGCCCCGTCGCCGCTGGTCACCGGGGCGCTGCTCGGCGGGGCCACCGCCTTCGTCCTGTACTCGGTGGCGCTCCTCTACCGCGTGTACGCCGGGCCGACGGTGTTCGACCGCGTCGTCGCCGTCAACGCCGTCGGTACCAACACGGTCATCGCCATCGCGCTGGTCGCCGGCGCCTTCGCGGAGCCGGCGTTTCTCGACATCGCGCTGGTGTACGCCCTGCTGAACTTCCTGCTCAGCATCGCCATCTCCAAGGTGTCGGTCGAATGGGGTGGTGTCCTGTGAGCGCCGTCGACTACGCGACGGTCGTGCTGGTCGTCGTCGGCGCGTTCTTCGGCTTCGTCGCCATGCTCGGCCTGCTCCGGCTTCCCGACCTCTACGCCCGGACCCACGCCGCGTCGAAGGGCGAGACGATGAGTTCCATCCTCGCGCTCGCGGCGGTCGCCCTCACCGTCGAGGCCGGACTCCCGACCGTCAAGACGGGCCTCCTGTTGCTCTTTGCCTTCATCACCAGCCCGACGGCCGCCCACGCCATCACCCGGGCGGCCTACGACGAAGGTATCGACCCGTGGACCGTCGAGGACGACGAAACGCTCGACGTCGGGACAGCAGGTAGCGACGAGACGCCCGACGCAGCGGCGACGGAGGGAGGAGACTGATGGCGCCGTCGCTCATCGAGGTCGGCCTCCTGCTGTTCATTCTCGGCTGTGCCCTCGGGGCGGCCCTCCTCCGGGACACCCTGGCGGCGATCATGGCCTTCGCTGCCTACAGCCTGGGCGTCTCGATACTGTGGGTCATCCTCCAGGCGCCGGACGTCGGCCTCACGGAGGCGGCGGTCGGCGCGGGGATCATGACGATCCTCTTTCTCCTTACCATCGCCAAGACGGTCCGCCCGAGCACCGACCGGTTGTTCGAACCGGTTCGCCTCCGGACTGTTGCCCTCGTGGGTATCTTCGTCCTCGCGCTCGGCCTGACGCTGCCGGCGATGCCCGCCATCGGCGACCCGGGAGCGCCCGTCCAGGACGACGCCGTCACCGAGCACTACCTGGAGCACGCATACGAGGAAACCGGCGTCCACAACGCCGTGACGGCAGTGCTGGCCGCCTACCGTGGGCTGGACACGCTGGGTGAAGCCATCGTCGTGTTCACGGCCGTCGTCGCGACGATGGTCGTGCTGCGCAGGGAGGTGTTGGCGTGAGCCACACCGACGCCGAGGCCGATTCGACGGTCGAGGGCCGCCGGACCTACGTCGAGAGCACAATCATCATGACCACGGTCAGGGTGCTAGTCCCGTTCGTCTTCACCTACGGCCTGTTCGTCATGTTCCACGGCGCCAGCTCGCCGGGCGGCGGGTTCCAGGGCGGTGTCATCGTCGGCTCCGTCGTCGTGATGCTCGGCTTCGCCTTCGGCATCGACCCGACCCGGGAGTGGGTCCGTAGCGACGTGCTGCGGGGGCTGGCCGTCGTCGGCGTCTTGACCTTCGCCGGCGTCGGCCTGGGTGGAATCGTCCTCGGCGGCGCCTTCCTGGAGTACGGCGTCTTCGAACCGTACTACTATCACGCCAGCAAGTACCTGATCGAACTGGTCGAGGTGGCCATCGGCGCCATCGTCGCCAGCGTCGTCGTCGGGCTGTTCTTCAGCCTCGACGCCGGCTTTTCGGAAGATAGCGAGGATTTATCCTCGAAAGAACCGAGCGGCGGTAGCCGCGAGGACAGCGAGGATTTATCCTCGAAAGAACCGAGCGGCGAGAGCCAGGAAGGAGGTGAGAGCGATGGTGACTGACGTCCTGCTGACGAAGTACAACTACGTCGTCGCGCTCCTGTTGCTCGGCGTCGGCATCTACGTCATGGTCGAGAGCCGGAACCTCGTGAAGAAGGTCATCGGGATGAACGTCTTCCAGACGGCGATCTTCCTGGTGTTCATAACCTCGGCCTACCGGCGGGGCGGCGAACCGCCGATCCTCCACGAGGGCGGCGGGCCGTACGTCAGTCCCCTGCCCCACGTGCTCATCCTGACGGCCATCGTCGTCGGCGTGAGCCTCACCGCCGTCGCGCTGGCACTCGTCGTCAGGATCTACGCCGAGTACGGGACGCTCGACGAGCGTGACCTCGGGAGGCTCAGGGAATGATCGAGCACCTGCCGATTCTGGTGGTCGTCCTCCCCCTCGTCGGGGCGCCCGTCTCGCTCGGCCTGGGCATGCTGTCCGAACGGACCGGCTGGTACGTCGCAGCCATCACGTGCCTGGCACACGTCGCCGTAGCTGGACTGCTGTTCCTGCGGACGCTCGCGACCGGCCCGATCTCCTACGCCGCTGGCAACTTCCCGCTCCCGCAGGGGATCGAACTGGCCGTCGACGCCATCTCTGCGACCGTCGTCCTCGTCGTGGCTGTCGTCACAGCCGCCGTCGTGGTCTACGCCCGGGGTGCAGGGCCGCGGTCGAACGCCTTCTTCAGCCTGCTGCTCCTCCTGGTCGGCGGCCTATCGGGCATGTCTGTCACCGGCGACACCTTCAACCTCTACGTTTTCCTCGAGATCGCCGGCCTGGCGGCCTACGCCCTGGTGGCCAGCGGCGACGGCGAAGAGTCCGCCCTCGCAGCGTTCAGGTACCTCCTCCTGGGAACCGTCGGCGCCTCGCTCTACCTGCTCGGCGTCGGCTACCTGCTGATCGCGACCGGGACGCTCAACATGGCAGACCTCGCCAGCCAGATCGGTACCGACGCCCTCCCGTACACCTCGCCGCTGGTCCTGGCTGCCTTCGGACTGATAGTCGGCGGCCTCTCGGTCAAGGTCGCCCTCTTCCCGCTGCACACCTGGCAGCCCGACGCCTACGCCACCGCGCCGGACAGCGTCGCCACGCTCATTTCGGCGCTCGTCTCGACGGTCGCCGCCTACGCCATCGGTCGGCTGATCCTCTCCGTGTTCACACCGGCGTTCTTCCAGGCCGTTCCGATCGCCCAGACGGCGGTCCTCGCCGGGGCTGGGGTCAGCATTCTGGCCGGCAGCGTCCTGGCGGTCCTCCAGGAGGACGTCCGCAGGATGCTCGCCTACTCCTCCGTCTCGCAGTTCGGCATGGTCGTCGCCGGTTTCGCCATCGCTACGCCGATAGCGGTCTTCGGCGCGCTCGTTCACCTCGTGGGTCACGCTATCATGAAGGGTGGCCTGTTCGCCACCGCCGGCCTCGTCGAGCGCAGGACCGGCGCACGGACAGTCGACGAGTTCGCCGGCCTGGTCGACAGGTCGCCGGTCGGCGCTGGAGCGGTCGCCGTCCTCGGACTCGCGATGGTCGGGGTTCCGCCAGCCGTCGGCTTCGTCGGCAAGTGGTACATCGTCGTCGGTGCCGTCGAGGCCGGCTCGTGGGCCGTCGCTGGCCTCGTCGTCGCCAGCACGCTCCTCACGCTGGCCTACTTCGCCCGTCTCGTCGAGCGGATGTTCGTCGCCGACGGCGTCGCCGAGGGGAATGTGCCCTCCGCCGACGCCACCGATTCCGCTCGGCGGGCCGAACCGGCGGCGATGACGGACGGCCGGGGCGCGACGGTCTCGCCGGGCATGGTGGCCGTCGTGGTGGCCGCCGCCCTGGGAGCAATCCTGCTCGGCCCGGCCGTTTCCGCACTGCAGCCGTACGTCACTGACGCCGTTACGGCGGTGATAGCATGAGTCTTGCACAGTACCTCCCTCTGGCAGCGATACTGGTATCGGCAGTGGCCATCGTTCCTATCGTCGCCCTCCACCGCCGGCCGAACGCGAGGGAGGCTGTCACGCTCGTCGCCGCTCTCGTCAAGTTCGTCATCGTCGCTAGCATGGTCCCTGGCGTCCTCGTCGGAGAGACCTACACCGTCCAGCTAGGCGAACTGGCCACCGGCATCTCGCTGTCTCTCAGGGCCGACGCGCTGGGCATCCTCTTTGCCCTGCTGGCCAGCGGGCTCTGGATAGTCACCAGCCTCTACAGTATCGGCTACATGCGTGGTCTGGGCGAGGCCAACCAGACCCGGTATTTCGCCGCCTTCGCGGCCAGCCTCAGCGCGACGATCGGCGTCGCCTTCGCCTCCAACCTCCTCACCCTGTTCGTCTTCTACGAACTTCTGACGGTCGCGACCTACCCGCTGGTCGCCCACGACGAGACCGACGAGGCCCGCGCCGCCGGTCGGAAGTACCTCGCCTACACCTTCGGCGGCGGCGTCGCTGTCCTCGCTGGCACCGCCATCGTCTTCTGGCTCACCGGCACGACGGCCTTCACACCGGGCGGCATCCAGCAAATTGCGGCCGATCCCTTCGCCGCCAAGGTGGCGTTCACTCTCCTGATCACCGGCTTCGGCGTGAAAGCGGCCCTCATGCCGCTACACTCCTGGCTGCCCGACGCGATGGTCGCTCCGACGCCCGTTTCGGGGCTGCTGCACGCCGTCGCGGTCGTCAAGAGCGGCGTCTTCGGCATCGCCAGGGTGGTCCTCGACGTCTACGGACCCGACGCCATCGCCCAACTCGGCATGGACCTCCCCCTGGCAGTCGTCGCCACGGTCACGCTCCTGACGGCCAGCGTCATCGCGCTCCGCCAGGACAACCTCAAGCGTCGGCTGGCCTACTCGACGATCAGCCAGCTTTCCTACATCGTCCTCGGACTGGCCCTGCTCGAACCGAAGGCCCTCGTCGGCGGATTGCTCCACATCCCCGCACACGGCTTCATGAAGCTCACGCTGTTCTTCTGTGCCGGCGCCGTCCACGTCGAGACCCACACCGACGACATCAGCGAGATGGCCGGCATCGGCCGGCGCATGCCGATTACGTTCGCCGCGTTTGCCGTCGCCGCGGCGGGGATGGCCGGGATGCCGCTACTCGCGGGCTTCGTCAGCAAGTGGTACATTGTCATCGGCGCGCTCCAGGCCAAACAGGCGATTTTCGGCGGTGCCCTCCTGCTCTCGGGCGTCCTCAACGTCGCGTACTTCTGGCCCGTCGTCTACCAGGCGTTCTTCCAGACGCCCGACGACCACGACCCCAAGCCCGTGGTCGAAGGACCGTTCGGTGGCTCGGCCCACGAGGACGCCGTCGAGACGCCGAGCGGCGCTTCGCCGGCCACGGACGGCGGGACGGCCGACGATACAGCGGACGGCCACCACGATAAAGCGCACCACCCCGACGAGCACCACAGCCACCACGGGGGTCCGCCGCCGGGTGGCTGGGAAGCCCGCGGCTGGCGGGGCGGCGAAGCCTCGTGGTTCGTCATCGGGCCGATACTGGTGGCCGCGGCCGGAGCCGTCGCCATCGGCGTCGCTCCGTCGGCCGTCGCGTTCCTCGAAATCGTCCAGGAGATAGTCACGGGGGTCGTCGCGTGAGCGCCGTTACCACCGCACTCGTGACGGCCGTCCCGCCGGCTGCCGTCGTCTTGCTGGCCGCGCTGCTGGCTATCGTCCTCCCTCGCCGGGTGGGTCACGCAGTCGGCGTGATTGCCACGGCTCTCGTCGTTCCCTGGGCGTTCCTGCTCCCCGAGGGTTCCTTCCTCGCCGGTCAGTTCCTCGGCTTCAAGGCCGTCTTCCTCTACGTCGACGGCTTCTCGCGCCTGATGGGAATCATCTTCGGGCTCATCGGCGCCGTGGCGGTCCTCTACTCGGCCTACACCGACGCCAGCAGGGCCCAGACGGCCTACGCCCTCTCCTACGTCGGGACGAGCCTCGGCGCTGTCTTCGCCGGGGACTGGCTCACGCTCCTCTTCTTCTGGGAGCTGATGGCCCTGACGAGCACGCTTTTGGTCTGGGACTACGGCGGCAAAGCGGTCAGAGCAGGCTTCCGGTACGCCCTGCTCCACGGCCTCGGCGGGAGCCTCCTGATGGCCGGCATCCTCTGGCACTACGCGGAGGTCGACTCGTTCCTCTTCGCAGCCAGCCAGGGTCTGGCCCCCGGAATCCCTCAGCTTCTCGCAGCACTGGGTATCGGGGTCAACGTCGGCTTCGTCGGCCTCCACGCCTGGCTGCCGGACACCTATCCCCGCCCCCAGGTCGCAGCCAGCGTCTTCCTCTGCGTCTACACCACGAAAACCGGCGTCTACGGCATGTACCGTGCCATCCCCGACGGTAACCTCTGGGTGGCCTACATGGGCGGTGCGATGGCGGTCTTCGGCGTCACCTACGCCCTCTTCCAGAACGACATGCGCCGTCTCCTCTCCTACCACATCCAGTCCCAGGTCGGGTACATGATCGCCGGCGTCGGGATGGGGACGGCCCTCGCGACGGCCGGCGGGTTCGCCCACGTCTTCAACCACATCCTCTACAAGAGCCTGCTGCTCATGACCGTCGGCGTGGTCATCTGGCGCACCGGCGAGGAGAACCTGAAGTACCTCGGCGGCCTCGGCCGGAAGATGCCCCTGACGGCGCTCGCCTTCGGCATCGCGGCGCTCTCCATCGCCGGCTTCCCGGGCTTCAACGGCTTCGTCAGCAAGGGGATGGTCACTGCTGCTGCCCACAAGCAGCACCTCGACGCGCTCTGGTGGCTGCTGATCATCGGCGGCGTCGGGACGTTTATGTCCTTCATCAAACTCGGCTACTACGTCTTCCTCGGTGACGGCTACGACGGCGAGGTTGCCGACGCCAACCGTGGCCAGCAGGTCGCCCTGCTCTCGGTTGCAGGACTCTGTGTCCTCTACGGGCTCTACCCCCAGGCGCTGTTCGACATCCTGCCGCTCCACGGCGAGTTCCACGCCCATCCGTTCACGACTGGCCACGTCGTCGAGGGCTTCCTGATCGCCGCCGCCGGACTGGTCGCCTTCGCAGCCATCAAGCGTCCTCTCGAGAAGGCCCCCGGCCTGCCGGACGTCGACGCGCTGTACAATCCCACTATCTTCTACGGAACCCGGTCCCTCGTCCGGGGCGTTACCGAGGCGTACGCTGCAGTGGACCGGGCTGTAGTCGCCGTCGCCGCTACGGCGACCAGCACGGCGCGCACTCCACGTGAATCGGCCGGTGTCGTCGCTGCCTGGCTGGGTCTGCGGGACGACGACTCGGCGGTTTCGCTCAGACCTGGCCTCGGCACGAGCGTGTTCCTCGTGTTCGTCGTCGTATCACTCGTCTTGCTGGTCGTCCACCTCCTCTCGTAACTACGCCGACGGCATTCGAATGCAACTGGCAGCTGAGGCTATCACATCTGATGATATTGGGACAGCGTTTATATACAACAATATCATTCTCAGGAACGTAAACGTGCGCCCGACAATCGCGACCCGCGACGGAAGTCCGGCACTGACGGATCGGACCGCCCGGGGACTCCTCCTGCGAACGGACACACCCCGGAGCGGGCGCCGTGACACGACGGAGTGATACAATGCAACTTAGACAGCTATTGAACGACGACGACGCAGTGAGCCCGGTCATCGGAGTCATCCTGATGGTCGCGATTACAGTCATCCTCGCGGCCGTCATCGCGACCTTCGTGCTGGGTCTCGGTGAACAGGTAAGCGACACGGCGCCCCAGGCCAGTTTCAGCTTTGATTATGATTCGGGAGGCTCCGGTGACGACTTCAGTAACGGTGGTTCCGGCGATGGGACGCTCACGATCAGTCACGCCGGCGGTGCTACGATCACCGCGAGTCAACTGAGTATCACCGGGTCTTCGGTCCAGTCACCGGCTGAATGGCAGAACGCAGATGGATATGGTGCCAACAGCGAGATCAGTGCAGGTGATTCAGTCGACCTTCGAATCAGCAGCGACGACACGATTCGCGTCGTCTGGAAGTCTCAGACCGGCCAGGACTCCGCGACGCTCCGCAAGTGGAGCGGTCCGGACGCCTAATCGCTGCGGAACCTTCTGTTTCTCCTTTCCCCGGTCGAGCAGCTGTACGGCTACACGGAGCTTGCAGCGGATAGTAGATAGGAGACGAACCACTGGTGCACGGGCCCGGAGCCTTCGTCGTCTCAGTCCAACACCACTAAGAACGGTGGGAAAACCCCTTACTGTCATCGATCCTCACGGATGCGAGAACCGATTTGTTTTTGATAGCCGTCCACCGCAGTATCGACCGTGAAAGGCCACTATCGAAAAGTCACATTCCAAATAATGCTGAATATGGGCCTTATGAACGCTCTTAGTGGGTATTTAGCGAGTCTGAAAACGCGATAGTGAAGCTGGAAACTCCCGTGTGTTGACCCTCCTCCCTCTCTCACAAATTGAAATGACTGGCAACAACTCGCGGTGTTGATGTTTCAAATTGGAACGAACCAAATTAATATATACCACCGTACTGAAAGCACCTGGTATGCGTTTGCGCAACCTGGTGCAAGACGACGACGCAGTGAGTCCGGTCATCGGGGTCATCCTGATGGTCGCGATTACAGTGATCCTGGCGGCAGTCATCGCCTCGTTCGTACTCGGACTGGGCAATCAGACGGGTGAGGTTGCCCCGACAACGAGCTTCTCGTTCGACTACAACCAAAGTGGCCAAACTGTATCAGTCACGAGCGATGGTGGCGGGGCTGTTGCCGTCAATGAGTTATTCGTCCGGGGAGAAGAAATCTCCTCGTCGCAGCCTCATTTGACTAGCGACAACAGTTGGCCTGCATCACAAGCCAGTGGTACGCAAGGGAGCAACTCGGCTGTCGTTGCAGGAGACTCGATCGACGTCAATGTGGATAGTTCGAGTTACATCGTTCGTGTCGTCTGGCAATCTGCCGACACGGACAAATCGTCCGAGTTGTCCACTGACCGCGGACCCGACGCATAATCGCTCACCACTTTTCCATTTATTCGACCGCCAGAGGCATTGCTGACCGCCGATATTTTATACCGACCACTCCTCCTGCGTCGTAGATGGACGTTGGCCGAGTCTCTGTCATCGCTGTAGCGGTGATTATCGGACTCGTGACCGTCGCTACCGGACCTATCGTCGGGGCGATTCAGGTTCCCGAACCGGGTCTCGAGGGCTATTCGCAGATCGGCGGCGGATCGGCGAACGTCACAGTCGTCGACGCCCCGTCACAAGCGAGGCTGGCCGAAGGCGGCTACTCCGATCTCAGATATCTAACGGTTCCCGATACCGAACTGGAAATATCGAACGTGACAGGCTCGCCGTTGCTCGTCTATTCACTCGACATCGACGATCTCGGCTACAGTCGGAGCTCCACACACGTCATTACGTCTCGCACAGAAGGCCCGTATTCACTCTCCCTCGAACGGGACGCACTCGACCGGTCAGAACTCGACCGACAACAGTACGAGGGGACGCTACAGATTCGACTACAGGCGAGCGGCCCCTCTCGGACGATCTACGAACAGCCGATCACTGTGGTGGTCGAGCAATGAGCGGTTGGTTTCCGATCGACGGCACGGGGTGGGTGCGGACTTTCACCCGTCGGCTGGGACGGACAGTCTTCGGAGACCGCCGTGGACTGGTACTCTTCCTCGCCTCCGTGTGTTTCTTCGGACTCTACTGGCGGGCCGGCGTCACGATCAACGACAACTACACGCTGACCCATACCCTGGCAGCGCTGGCCGAGGGCCGACTCTGGATAGAGCCGGCGACCGGGGAGTACATCGACGCACCGGGGACGTTCGTCCACGATGGCATGGTGTACGGCCGCAACTATGGCCAGCTCGTCGTGGCACTCCCTTTCCTCTGGGCTGTCGAGGCTCTCGACTTCGTAGCAGACCTCCGGGTCGGACTGACCGCACTCTGGCACCTCGCTGCCTTGAGTCTCGTGGTCCAATTGAGCCGCTTCTTCTTTAACTCACGTCGGTCGATACTGCTGGTTGGAAGTGGGGCCGTCCTTCTGTCCTTCGTCGCCAATCTGGCGCTCGTCACACAGTTCGTCGACGGGTCGTGGCCCCTGGTCGCGCTGCAACTAGCGACGATGGTAGCCGGGGGACTGTTGGCCGTGATGGTCTATCGCCTCGTTCGGCTACGCCATAGCCCCAGACTCGGGCTTTTGACCGGCGGTGCGGCGGTCCTGGCGACGCCGGTGGGCTTCTGGGCTGTCGTGCCGAAACGGCACGTCCTGACGGCACTCGTCTGCGTGTCGATCCTGTACACCTTCGCCAGGAGTCGCGAGGGGGCGGCAGCGCACCAGATTTCCTGGGTCGGGGAGGTTCCGATCTTTCGAGCGGCAGCGTACGCCCTCGTCGGCTTTCTTGCCTGGGTCCACGCTGCGGAAGGCATATTCGTTCTCCTCGCGCTGGTCACTGTGGATATCCCCACCGCGCCGTCGAACGACAGACGAACGCTCGCAGTGCTCGGGGTGGTGTTAGGGCTCTCTCTCGTCCCGTTTTTCCTGACGAACTATCTGATCGCGGGCCACCCACTCGAACCCCCACGGATGTTGCTGGGTGGTAGTAGTGGTACCGGTGGCAGCGGTGGGGGCAACGCTGGCGGGGGTCCGGTGGGATTGGAGGAGGTGCTGGTGGTGCTGGTGGTGGTTTACTCGCCCCCGTT
>CAZGAX010000073.1:0-17608 GCA_964523745.1 uncultured Halobacteriales archaeon
CACCGAGGAGAACGTCGTCCCGCTGATGGAGTCGATTCCGGCGAACCTCCACGCCTACGTCGAGACCCAGCCGAGCGGCAACGCCATCAACGCCACCCACGCCGAGGAGGTCGACCGGCACTTCCGGGACAGCGACGACGTGGCCGTCGCCTACGTCTCCAGCCCGGACGACGTGGTCGACGCCATCTACGCCATCCTGAGCACGGAGGACGAATCATGACTACGAGGGACGGACCAGACGGAGGCAACCGATGACGACCAGCGACGAGATCCGGATGCAGCGAGAGGCCGACAGGCTGGAGGAGCCGGTCAGGGAGGCAGCCAACCTGGCGAAGAAGCTGGGACTGGACCCGTACCCGGTCAACTACTGGATCGTCGACCACGACGAGATGAACGAGCTGATCGCCTACGGCGGCTTCCAGCACCGGTATCCCCACTGGCGCTGGGGGATGCAGTACGACCAGCAGCAGAAACAGCGGCAGTTCCTCGGCGGGAAGGCGTTCGAGATCGTCAACAACGACGTCCCCTCTCACGCCTTCCTCCAGGAGTCGAACGCGCTGGCCGACCAGAAGGCAGTCATCACGCACGTCGAGGCCCACGCCGACTTCTTCGCCAACAACGAGTGGTTCGCCATGTTCTCCCGGTCGCCCGACGCGGCGGCGATGCTGGCACGCCACGCCGACACCATCCGGGAGTACATGCAGGACCCGGAGATCGACCGCTCGGAGGTCGAAAAGTGGATCGACCACGTGCTCTGTCTCGAGGACAACGTCGACCAGCACCGGACGTACGAGCCGATCGACCCCGAGGCGGACATCGAGGAGCTCGACACGGAGGAACTCGAAGACCAGCTCGACGACCTCGACCTCTCCGAGGAGGTCAAGGGCCAGGTGTTCGACGAGGACTGGCTGGAAGCCCAGTCCGAGGACGGCGATGGCATCGACTTCCCGCCGGACCCCGAGTCCGACCTGCTGGGATTCCTCCGGAAGTACGGCATGCAGTACGACTCCGAGACCGGTCGGGCGGTCGAGATGGAACCCTGGCAGGAGGAGATCCTCGAAATCCTCCGCCGGGAGTCGTACTACTTCGCCGCCCAGAAGATGACGAAGGTGATGAACGAGGGCTGGGCGGCCTACCACGAGTCGATCATGATGGCAGACGAGAACTTCGCCGACGCGGACGAGTTCCTCACCTACGCCGACCACATGGCCCGCGTCCTGGCCTCGCCGGGGCTCAATCCCTACAAACTCGGCCTCGAACTCTGGCAGCACGTCGAGAACAGCGAGAACCGCCGGCACGTCGCCGAGCAACTGCTCCGCGTCGACGGCATCACCTGGCGGAACTTCCACGACCAGATCGACTTCCAGGCCGTCCTCGAAACGCTCGAACCCGACCCGATGGTGGCGGAAATCGACCCCGAGAACCTCGAGGCTCTCGATCCCGAGGATCCACGGATAGACGCCGACGCGCTGGAAGATGCCCTCGAAGGAAACGTCGACGTGGACCGGTATCCCTGGAAGGTTCTTACCTACGAGGGAATGGCCGAGCGCCACTACTCCCTGGTGAAAAAGCAGAACCGGGGCGCACTATCCCGGATTCGCCAGGAGGAACTGGAACGCATCACCCGGTACATGTTCGACGACGCGAAGTACGACTCCGTCGAGGCAGCCCTGGCGGACGTCGACTACACCGTCGGCTGGGACCGGATGCGAGAGATCCGCGAGAGCCACAACGACGTTACGTTCATCGACGAGTTCCTCTCCCAGGAGTTCGTCGACGAGAACGACTACTTCACCTACGAGTACATGCGGGCCACCGACGACTACCGGGCCACCTCGACGGACTACGAGGACGTCAAGAAGAAACTGTTGTTGCAGTTCACCAACTTCGGCAAGCCGACCATCGTCGTCGCGGACGGCAACTTCGAGAACCGCAACGAACTGCTGCTCGAACACCGGTACAACGGCGTCGAGCTGGACCTGGGCCAGGCCAAGAACACCCTAGAGCGGGTGTTCGAACTCTGGGGGCGGCCCGTGGTCCTGCACACCATCACCGTCGAGTACGACGAACACGACGTCGAGGTCGCCCGGCGACGGGACAGAGAGCCGGAGGGCGAGGAAGTCGGCAAGCAGATCCGATACGACGGCATGGAGTTCACCGAAGAGGAACTCGACTGGAGCGAGGTCGAACACCTCGCCGCGACGGACGTCGACTACGACACCAAGCCCGAAGACTGGCTGGCCTGAGTTCCCGATTTCGCCATCTGCTGTTCGAACACGCAAGCCGGTGACCGAAGCGGTAGCCTGTCGTACCCGTCGGTATGGTCGCCGAACTCCTCGTCGTCGGCCTCCTGGTCGCGGCCTTCGTCGGCTACAACATCGGCGGGTCCTCGACGGGCGTCGCATTCGGCCCGGCGGTCGGGAGTCGCATCCTGGGACCGGTCGGCGCCGCCGGGCTGTTTACCTCCTTCGCCCTCCTGGGTGGGTGGACGGTCGGACGCAACGTCATCGAGACGATGAGCGGCGGCATCGTTCCCGAGGCGCAGTTTTCCCTGTTCGCGAGCGTCGTCGTCCTCCTGTTTGCGGGACTCTCGCTCATGCTCTCGAACCTCTACGGCGTCCCCGCATCGACGTCGATGACGGCCGTCGGCGCCATCGTCGGCCTCGGCGTCGCGACGGGAAAACTGAACGAGCCGCTGATGCTGGCCATCGTCTCTGCCTGGATAGTCGCACCGCTGACCGCGTTCCTCGTCGGCCTGGTGC
This sequence comes from uncultured Halobacteriales archaeon, assembly GCA_964523745.1. GTDB lineage: Archaea > Halobacteriota > Halobacteria > Halobacteriales > Haloarculaceae > CAZGAX01. The sequence goes on from CAZGAX010000073.1 coordinate 2,763, forward strand.
TCGGACGCTACGTCTACCCCTACCTCGACGCCGTCGTGGCGTTTTCCCGTGGTGATTCGGCCCTGCTCGTTGTCGACCGCTCCGGCGCCGTGCCTCGTCCGAGGCTCGGTGAAGAAAGCAACCTCCGCGACCTGGTCGGGTCGGCGGTCGTCATCGTCATCGCCTGCTACATGGCCTTCAGTGCCGGTGCATCGAACGCCGCGAACGCCGTCGCCCCGCTGGTCGGTAACGGCGCGATCACCATCGAGACGGGCATTCTCCTGGCGATCGGCTCGATCGGCCTCGGCGCGTTCACCATCGCCCGGCGGACGCTGGCAACCGTCGGTGAAGGTATCACGAATTTACCGATACTCGCGGCGCTACTGGTCTCGGTCGTCGGCGCGACGATCATCACGATCCTCTCGCGTCTCGGCATCCCGGCCAGCCTGGCGGTCAGTACTACCTCCTGCATCATCGGCCTCGGGTGGGGACGGGCGAGTCGAGCAGTTACGATCGCGGAGGCGGCCGCCGCACCGATGGAGGAGGACCTGACGCTGGCGACCGGAGCACTGGCCGCCGATAGCCAGGAGGCGTCCCACGTATCGGAGCCGACTGTCGAAACGCTGGCCGAGGCCGAAGAGGTCGACCCCGAGTCGCCGGCCGACGTCCCGCCCATCGGTGAGGAAGAGTTCGGCGAACTGGCGGCCGAAAGCCTGTTCGACGCCGCGGTCACCGCTCGCATCGTCCTGCTGTGGATTCTCGCCCCGACGCTCTCGTCTCTCGGGTCGCTTCTCCTGTTCAGTCTCGTCTACTGACCCCGATCCGTCCGCGTCCGGTGGACCCGGCACGTGCCGCCCACAGGTCTTGTCGCCTGGCGACCGACCGGGGCGACATGGGTCAGCACGTCCTCGTTCCGATGGACGGATCGCCGCTCTCGGAGCGAGCCCTGGACTACGCACTGAAACAACCGGACGCGAGAGTCACCGTCCTGACGGTCATCGACCCCTTCGACGTCGATCCGCTCTCTCCGGGGCTGCAGTCCCCAACGGGGGTCCCTGGCGTGCCGGGCTACTCACAGGAGTGGTACGAGAAGGAGTACGAAGCCATCCGGGAGTACCACGAGGAACTGGCCGAACGCGCCGAGTCGGCGGGCGTCGAGATGGCGACGGAAATCGACTTCGGCAACCCCGCACGGTGCATCCTCCGGTACGTCGACGAGGAGGGCGTCGACCAGGTCGTACTGGGTGCGACGACGGAACGGGGCGTTTCACGAACGCTCGTCGGCTCGACGGCGACAAAAGTGACCGAACGATCCCCAGCTACCGTTACGGTCGTCCGTCGGTGAAATCGGCAGGAAGACTACCTGACGCCGCCGTATCGTCGCCTTGCCGAAAGCTCTTTACTCGTGGTCCCCGGGATACCAGTTGACATGGACGACATCTTCGTGGGGCGGGTCATGTCCAGCGGTCTCCACACGGTGACGCCGGACACGCTCGTCGAGGACGCTGCACACGAACTGCTCGAAAACGACATCGGTTCGCTCGTGGTAGTGGACGAGAACAATCACCTGGAGGGTATCCTGACAACGACGGACTTCGTCGACATCGTGGCAAAGAGTCGGCCCAAGGCAGAGACGACGGTCGAGCGGTACATGACGACAGACGTGGTGACGACGACGGCCCAGGAGAGCATTCGGACGGCGGCCGACACGATGATCGAACACGGCTTTCACCACCTCCCGGTGGTCGACGAGGAAGAAGGGCTGATCGGCATGGTGACGACGACCGACCTGGCGGCCTACCTCTCCGACGTCCGGGCGCCGTCGCCGTCGTAGGACGTCGACCCGGGTGGCGGACAGACTGCCGGTACCCGGACCTCCCGGCCGCCTATCTATCGACGTACGGTTTTTCGATGTCCGGATCGACCGGGATCAGTGCGCTCATCCGCCGGGTGACCTCGTCGAAGAGCGTGATGACCGGCGAGAGGATTCGCTCGACGAACCGGACCGGCGCGGCGACGGTGAGAGACCACTGCCTGGCGTTCGCCAGCCCGTAGGCCTTCGGCACGATTTCGCCGAAGATCAACACGAGCAAACTCGTCAGGACGGTCGTCGCAGCGACGGCCAGCCCGGCGGTAAGGTAGTTCGCCACGAGGACCGTCACGATACTCGAAACGGCGATGTTGACGACGTTGTTGCCGACCAGGATGGTCACGAGGAGCCGATGGGGGTCTTCGTTCAGTGCCTGCAACGTCTGTGCGCTCCGGTCGCCGGTTGCCGCCCGTTCGGCTACCCACTCCCGGGAGACCGAAAACACTGCCATCTCCGTGCTCGAGAAGAACGCGCTCAGGGACAGGAGGAGAACGACGGTTACCACGCCGACTACTAGCACCAGCGGACTGCTCATGGCCATCTTTCAGGAACCTCGCCCAAGAAGCCGTCGAGAACTGTTCGTCGACCGGCAGCCTTCAAATCACGTGGCGTCGTACGTGCTACCGTGCCGACCAACAGCGTGACCGTTTCGACGGACGACCGACTCTGTGTTCAGGACGTTACGGACGAAGTGGCCGCTGCCGTTCCCGACGACGCCGATGGAACCGTCACCGTCTACTCACAGCACACGACGGCCGCTATCACCGTCAACGAGGCCGAATCGCGACTGCTGGGAGACTTCGAGACGGCCCTGGCCGACCTCGTCCCGGACGAGGGCTGGGCCCACGACGAACTCGACGGCAACGCCGACTCCCACGTCAGGGCCATGCTCGTCGGGCCGAGCGAGACGGTCCCCGTGGTTGACGGCGACCTGGCGCTGGGCCGGTGGCAGTCGATACTGTTCGTCGAGTGTGACGGCCCACGGTCCCGGACGGTGCAGGTAGTCGCGGAGTAACAGGCGTCGACGAACGTACTACCCGCTGGCGGCAGCCTCTTTGTTCGCCTCGTCCCGTTCATCGCCGTAAATGCGCTCGATCTGCTCGGCGTAGGCGTCCTGGATGTTGCGTCGCTTTTTCTTCATCGAAGGCGTCAGGAGGTCGTTCTCGGCGGTCCACTCGTCGGGCACGAGTTCGAACTGCTTGACCTGGTCGACGTTCTCCAGGTCCTCGTTGACGCGGTCGACGGCCTCGCCGATCCACTGTTTGACCCGCTCGTTCTCGCAGATCTCGGCGCGGTCGTCCGGGAGAGCGACGTCGTTGCCGTCGGCCCAGCGTCGGACCGCTTCGAAGTTCGGGACGATCAGCGCGCCGACGAACTTCTGGCCGTCGCCGATGACCATGATCTGGTCGATGCGCTCGTTCGTGGCAAAGCGGTCCTCGATGGGACCGGGTGCCACGTTCTTGCCGGTGCTGAGCACCATGATCTGCTTGTTGCGTTCGCGGAAGATCAGGAAGCCATCGTGGGTCTGCTCGACGATGTCGCCGGTGCGGAACCAGCCGTCGTCGGTGAAGGCGGCCTCGGTCTCTTCGGGTTTGTTCCAGTAGCCGTCGGTGACGTTGTCTCCCCTGACGAGCAGTTCGCCCACCGGACCGGCGGCGCCGTCGAATTCGTTGCCCCTGACCACCGATTCGTCGAGTTTCGTCTCGACGCCGACCAGCGGATGGCCGAGCGTCCCCGGTCTGATGTCCTCGGGAGGATTGACCGTGACGACTGGCGACGTCTCGGTCAGGCCGTACCCCTCGACGATGGTGATACCCATGCCAATGAACGTCCGGCAGAGGTCCGCGCTCAGGCTGCCGCCGCCCGAGACCATGAACTCGAGATTTCCGCCCAGCTTCTCCTTGACGGTGCTGTAGACGAGCCGGTCGGCGACGGCGCGTTTCGCCCGGAGAAGTGCCCCCGGATCGTCCCGTCTGGCGTACTGGTCTGCCACGTCGAGCGCCCAGCTGAAGATGCGCTCCTTGACGGCTGATTCGCTGGCCTGTTCGCGCATTCCGTCGTAAATCCGCTCGTAGACCCGAGGAACGCTCGCGCCACAGGACGGCCGTATCTTCACGATGTCGTCCGTAATGGTGTCCGGATTCTCGGCGTAGCCGACGGTGGCGCCGACGCCGAACATCATGAAGTGACCGGACAGGCGCTCGAAGACGTGGGCGAGCGGGAGAAACGAGATGGCCACGGCGTCGGCGGTGATCGACGGCAGCTCGGGGTCCTTGTCGGGGCGGTTGCCGAGACGCCGGAGCGCCTGGACGACGTTCGACCGGAAGTTACGGTGAGTCAGTTTGACGCCCTTTGGCTGGCCGGTCGTCCCGGAGGTGTAGATGAGACTCGCCAGGTCGTCCGGATCTCGCTCGTCTATCCAGCCCTGGTAGGCGTCCAGGTCCCAGGCGTCGGCTCCCACGTGGTAGACGTCTGCCAGCGTGTAGACGTCGTCCCGGTCGTACTCGGTCTCGGGCTCGTCGATCAGGACTGCGAACGACAGGTCGAGGTCGTCTTCGACCTCGTGGACCTTATCGAGCAGTTCGGCGTTCTCGACGACCACGCCGGTGGCATCGGGGTCGTCGAGCAGGTACCGGATCTGGGACGGTGACGACTCCGTGTAGACCGTCGTCACGACGGCTCCGGCCGCGAGCAAGGCGAAGTCGGATTGTGCCCATTCCATGCGGGTACTGGCGAGGAGGCCCACCCGGTCGTCGGCCTCGACGCCGAGTTCGCGGAAGCCGGCGGCGAGGTTCCGGACGACGTCGCGCATCTCGCCGTAGGTCAGCGGGGCGTACTCGCCGGGACGGGCTGCCTGGATCACGTCGTCGGTCAGCGACCGGTCGTAACTGCCGCCCTTGTACAGTTGGGCGTCGGCGTCCACGTGGCGTTCAGCGCTGTCCTCGAACAACTGCGGGATGGTTCCCTCGGGGTCGATGCCGACGTCGTACTCGCGTTCTGCACGGAGCCACGCTGGCTCCCCACCGGTATCACCGTGCGTCATGCTGGCGGGGTACGTAGTCATCATACAAAACAGCACGGTAGAGAAACACCTGTCAAGTTTACTCTAGTGACCGATTCTCTCCCGTTCGGTGGGGCTGGCGTCCCATCTCGTTTCGGGAACGGATTTACCGTGGGAGCGTCAAAGGAGTCCACATGACCGAGCGAGACGCCGCCGACGGGGCATGGTTCGCCGGCGTCGATCCGGAGGACGTCGACGCTACGAGCCGGGCCATCACGACGGGCGGTACCGACGATTCCCGGGACTGGCCAGCACTGGCCGTCGACGCCGGCTTCGCGGACTCTCCCGAGGACTACTACGACCGCCTGGAGGAAGCCACCAGGGAAGCCGCCCGGCGTGAACTCCGGGAGCGAGAGCGTAGCGACGACCAGCAGCTCATCCACGCCGTCCGGGCGATGGACGACTGCCGGCGGACGGCCAACGAACTGGCAGAGCGCCTCGCCGAATGGGCCGGAAGCCGCGACGAAGACGGTGGAACGGGCGTCAGCTACGCCAGGGAGGTGGCAGCCCGCGACCCCGAGGACCCGGTCGACCGGCGCGTCGTGTCGCTCGCCCGGCGCGTCGTCGACCTGGACGACGAGGCCGACGAACTCCGGCAGTTCGTCGAACGCACCCTTCCGGAAGTAGCGCCCAACCTCGCTGCCCTGGCGGGCCCCGTACTGGCTGCTCGGCTCCTCTCTCACGCCGGCGGCCTGGAGGCACTTGCCAAACAGCCCAGCGGCACCGTCCAGTTGCTCGGCGCGGAAGACGCGCTCTTCGCCCACCTCCAGGGTGGCGCCCCGTCCCCGAAACACGGCGTCATCTTCACCCACGAATACGTTCGGGGCACCGCCCCGGCCAATCGGGGGTCGGCAGCCCGTGCGCTGGCCGGCAAGCTGTCGATTGCCGCACGGGTCGACCACTACAGTGGCGACTACCGCCCGGGTCTCGAAGCCGACCTCGAGGAGCGCATCCGAACTATCCAGGAGCGTGGTGCCGAATGACGCTCCCGGATGGCGTCGAACGTCGGTCGTTCGACGGCGAGGAGGCACTCGCGACCCGTGGCGAGTCGGTGTACGGCGAGCCGACGAGCGAGGGCTGGCGCCGGTGGGACCCCTCCCGGTCGAAGCTCGGCGCGATGTTCGACCGGGGGATGGACACCGACCTCGCAGGCGGCGAAACGGTGCTGTACCTCGGGGCTGCTGCGGGAACGACGGTCAGTCACGTCGCGGACTTCGCCGGACCGACGTACGCCGTGGAGTTCGCCGCTCGGCCGATGCGGGACCTGCTGGACGCCGCCGAGTCCCGGCCGAATCTCTTTCCGCTGCTGAAGGACGCCAGGTCGCCGGAGACGTACGCTCACGTCGTCGAACCCGTCGACGTCGTCGTCCAGGACGTGGCGACCCGGGGCCAGGCCAGCGTAGCGAGTGCGAATCGACGCTTCCTGACAGAGGATGGTCGATTGCTCATGGCAGTGAAGGCCCGTAGCGAGGACGTGACGAGCGACCCCAGCGACGTGTTCGAGGACGTGCTGGCCGACCTCGAAACGGACTACGAGGTCCTCGAAACCGAGCGACTCGACCCGCTGCACGCGGACCACCTCGCCGTCGTCGCTCGGCCGCGCTGATGGGGAATACTTTAGCCCGGCCCGGGACAACTCGGGAGCGATGGAGCGGGCAGCCGCCGAGGCGTTCGACCGGATGGGCACGCTCGGCATCGAAGAGGAGTTTTTCGTCGTCGACGCCGAGGGTCGGCCGGTCTCCGGCACCGACGAACTGGTCTACGAGTCCGACCCGCCAGAGATTCTCGAGGGGCGACTGGACCACGAACTGTTCAAGTGCGTCATCGAAACCCAGACGCCACGGATCGACGACCCCGCCGACGCCCGGGACCACCTGCTCGCAGTTCGGAACGCGCTGGTCGAGCACGCAGAGGAGCACGGATTCCGGATCGCCGCGGCGGGGTTGCACCCGGCGGCGAACTGGCGGGAACTCGAACACGCCGAAAAGCCTCGCTACCGGGAACAGCTCGACCGGATCCAGTATCCACAGCACCGGAACACGACGGCGGGGCTGCACGTCCACGTCGGCGTCGACGACGCCGACAAGGCCGTCTGGATAGCCAACGAACTCCGGTGGTACCTCCCGATGTTGCTCGCGCTGTCGGCCAATTCGCCGTACTGGTGTGGCTTCGACACCGGACTACAGTCGGCGCGGGCGAAGATCTTCGAGGCGCTACCGAACACCGGCACGCCGACGGCCTTCGATTCGTTCTCCGACTTCTACCGGTTCGAGCGGCGGATGCTCGAGACGGATTCGATACGGGACCGGGGTGAACTCTGGTACGACGTGCGGCCACACTCCGAGCACGGCACCGTCGAGGTGCGAACGCCGGACGGCCAGCGCGACCCCGACGTGGTGCTGGCGTTCGTCGAATACGTCCACGCCCTCGTCGAGGACCTGGCCGCTCGGTACGAAGACGGCGAGTCGGCCAGCACCTACCGGCGCGAACTGCTCGACGAAGCCAAGTGGCGGGCGATGCGCTACGGCCACGAGGCCGACCTCCTCTCTCGGGACCTTTCCGAATCGGTCGCGCTGGAAACGCTCGTCGAGCGGGAGGCCGACCGACTCGAGGTTCCGGGGTTGCTGGCCCTCTACGACCGCGAGAGCGGTGCCGCCCGGCAACGGCGTCTCCGGGACGAGTCGGGCCTCGACGCGCTGTGTACGGACCTGCTGCTCGAGACGGTCTGAGTTTCACCCTCGAAATTCCCGACGTGGTCGGGTGCCCTGTACCGTCCCACCCCTGGGACCCCCCGACGTCCACCCAACGTCGGACCCTGTGTCTCGCCCCCGCAGTATCTATAGTGCGAACCGTGAATAAATAACCACACGGACGGTACGTCTATCAATAGTGAAAACGTGGGGGGAGGAGGTCGCCGTGGATGAGTAGCTGCCTGAGAGGACGAGAGTACGGCGACTGGCCGTCGAACTCGCGTTGCGATACCGAGGCCAAGGATTTTTACCAGGGTACCGCTTTCGTCCTCCTAGAGGCGACGCATGTCTGCGGACGATACGCCAGAATCTGACGCCGGAACGGGGACGGACGCCGACGGCGATTCGGGGGACGTCAGGGAGCGAATCGAGCGGGAGGCAGACAGAGCCATCGAGGAGTTCGACGAGAGCATCGTGGACCTGCTCTCGTGGGTACTGGACACGGAAACCAGGGCTCGCATCTACGTCCACCTCCGCCAGCAACCCGACAGTACCAGCGACGAGGTAGCCGAGGGCACGGGGTTGTACCCGAGTACCGTCCGGGAGGCGCTGGCGGAACTCCACGAGGAAGGCAAGGTACAGCGCCAGAAGCGCGAAAACAGCGGCGCCGGAAACAACCCGTACGAGTACAGCGCTATCGCTCCCAGCGACCTCGTGGGCGAGATGATCCAGGACGTGCAGGACGGGCTCAACGCCGTCTGTAACCTGGACCGCTACCTTTCAGACAACGGCGAGGACTCGGGCTCAGAACCGGTGACGATCACCGTCGAGGACGAACCCGGTAGCGACGACGCAGGTGGGTGAGTGTCCCGTCAGCGGACACGACGCGATTCGAAGTCACTAAACCTCGGGATGCCGTGGGACCCTACATGAAGGTCGCGTTGGGTGGTACGTTCGACCCCATCCACGATGGACACCGGGCTCTCTTCGACCGAGCGTTCGAACTCGGAGACGTTACTGTCGGGCTGACGAGTGACGAACTCGCGCCGAAGACGCGCCACGAGGACCGTCACCTTCGTTCGTTCGACGAACGCAAGCGTGACCTGGACGCCGAACTCGCCGGCTTCGCCCGGGAGTACGACCGCGAGTACGCCATCCGGGAACTGGACGAGCCGACCGGCATCGCCACGGAACCGCAGTTCGACGTCCTCGTCGTCTCGCCGGAGACTGAAACGGGCGGCAAGCGCATCAACGAGATCCGTCGCGAAGGCGGCCACGACCCGCTGGACATCGAGGTCGTCGACCACGTCTACGCCGACGACGGCGAGATCATCTCCAGCACTCGCATCGTCCGGGGCGAAATCGACGAACACGGGAACCTCACGCCGGAGAGCGACGGCCGACAACCCCGCCAGACCGAGACGGAGGGCTAGCTACCAGTCCGGGGCGTCGAGCCCGACTTCTTCTAACACGTCTTTCCACCGCTGCTGGACGCTGAGCCGCGAGACGTCCGCAGCCTCGGCTACTTCGCCCTGGGAGCGTTGCTCGCCGGCAGTCAGCGCTGCAACGTAGACCGCAGCCGCCAGCGTCGGTCGCTTCGACCGGTCGTCGTCCGGGACGGTGGAGAGAAAGAGGTCGGCGGCCCGGGACCGCGTCGAGGTGCTCAGGCCCAGCCTGTCGGCCACGGTTTCGAGTTCCTCCAGCCATTCGGCGTGGGCACGTTCGTCGCTGGCGCGGTACACGAAATGCGGTTGGAGGCCGGTGCGTATATCGGTTACCCCGGCCGAAGTGAAGCGTCAGATTGATTGCTCGCTCCGGGGTAGCGTGGTTCGAGCGCGGGTTGCCGAGCCAGGCCAAAGGCGCAGCGCTTAGGACGCTGTCCCGTAGGGGTCCGCCAGTTCAAATCTGGTCCCGCGCACTGAACACAAGCCGACGAGCGAAGCGAGTCGGCTGGAGTGAGGGAGCAGGACCAGATTTGAGCCCTGGAAGAATGGCGCAGCGAACGGAGTGAGCGAGCAATTCTTCCTCTGGTTCAAATCTGGTCCGCGCACTATAATAAATGGACGGCGAATCCTGGCCTAGGATTCGCCACCGAGCATCTCTTCGACTTCTTCTCTCATCGCGTCGGTCACGATGGATTCGTCGGGGTCGCGCTGTTCCTCGCCTGCCAGGTCGAACTGCAGCCCCGTCACGTAGTCGGGGTCGGCGCCCATCATCGACTTCAGGGCCGTGATCGCGTAGTCCTGGCGGGCTTCGTCCACGCTCTTGTCGCCGGTGACGATGTCGTGGGCGAGGTTGAGCGCCAGGGTGTTCATCGTCTCCTTGTCGCACTTGGCGGCGAGTTCGCCGTTCGTCCGGTCGACGTAGACGCTGCCGTCGAACTGCGCGAGTTCGTCGACTTTCTCCGGCGGAACGTGGTAGTTGATGACCTGTTTGAGGTAGTCCGTGTGCTCCTTGGGGAAGTTGTGCGGCACCCCGTTGCGGTACAGTTCGGTGCGCTTCCAGGGGTCGTTGTCGTACCAGCAGAGTTCGCTGGGTGCAGCCTCGTCCGGGACGCCGTAGCGTTCCAGCAGGCGCTCGGCGATTTCGGCCGGCTCGTCGGGCCACTGGCTGACGATTTCGTCGACGGTCTGCTGGTCGACGGGGGAGTCTGTGGTTGCCATGGGTCTGGAATGGGTGTCGGTCGAGTGGCGATGCGTCGATAGATTCGGTCGTGGGACGACGACCGACCTCGGTCGAAGTTCGCCAGCGACCCGCGAAAGGGCTCCGCCTGGATTCGCTCGTTCGACGGTCGATCGGTTCGGCAGACGTGTCGTGCCGATATGTCGACGGCCGGTCGAGATCTGCGCTGGTCCCCCTGGACTACTGGTACACATCGGAAGGCGAGTTTCCCACCCGCTACGCACTCAGGTTCCGGAGTCTGGCCGTTACGGAGGGCTGGCCGTTACGAAGCTCGAAAGCCCGATGCTCCCTGTTCTCGTGGCGTGACGGCGCCGTCACGCTTCCCGAAAACGCCGCGACCGCCCAGTCACGTAGGCCAATATCCGCGTAAGTCGAGGTTGTCGGAGGAATGAGGGTCGCTGTGGCGGTTTTTCTTCGTGCGTGGCAGGAACATACGTCGGCCTCGAAGTGCTGTTTCGGACCCGGCAGCGGAAAGCCCGTCGTACTTCTGATCGCTCTCGGATTACCACGAGAACGGTCTGGGCCGTTCAAATCGACGGATGGCGACCCTATTGATGCAAGCATGGCAGTGACAACACCGACACGTACAGCGGTAGTCGTATTGCTCGTCGCACTGGCCGGCATCGGAGCGGTGGGCGTCACACCGGTCGCCTCCCAGGACGACGGCGGCGACCAGGCCCAGACCACCTCGGAGAACGTCTCAGCCGACAACGTCAGTCTGGACGCAGCCATCGTCCGGGATGCAGAACTGAACAACGTCACGGTCGAGTCGTTCACCGCCGCAAACGGGACCACAACGAACAACGTGACGCTCGACAACGTCTCCGTCGGCAACGTCGTGTTGCAGAACGTCTCCGCCGAGGGAGTGAACATGACCAACGTGACCGGTCCCGAGGAACTGTTCCAGGACGACGAGGCGCCGACTGCTCTCCTCGTCGTCAACTCGACGATCGAGAACGTGACGGTCGAGAACCTCACCGTCGAGGAGGAGATGAACCGTACCCAGGCCGACGAGGGTCCGCCGGCCGACCGCGGTGATGGCCCACCGGACGACGCGGGTCAGGGCCCGCCGGAGGACCGCGGTGAGGGCCCGCCGGAGGACCGCGGTGAGGGTCCGTTGGCTGACGAGACGAACCTGCTCGCCGTCGAGAACGTGACCATCGACAACGCGACGGTCGGCAACGTCACCGTCGACTGTCTGTGCCCGATGGGCCAACTCCAGTCGGAGGTCCAGCTCGCTCCCGCTGACGGTCCGGTCCAGAACGTCAGCGTCGACGCCGTCGAGGTCGACTCGATCCAGGTCGAGAACGCCTCGGTCGCAGGTCTCGAGTTCAACGTGACCGAGGCCCCCACGCCGACTCCGACTGCGACGCCGACCGAGACGCCAACGCCGACGCCGACCGAGACGCCAACCCCGACTGAGACGGCGACGCCAACCGAGACGCCAACCCCGACGAACGAAACGATCGACGTCAACGTCACCAGCTAGACGGAACGCGTCGAGCTAATCGGCGGACCCCAGGTCCGTCGTCTCCGACACGTCACCACGTAACCTGATCCCATCGCGCTCCTCCAGCTACGGTCGACCACGGACCGTCGACTTCAAGTTCACTTGCACCAACCCAAGCCCAATGAGGTTCGTCCTGGTCGCCGGCACCACGGAGACTGCAGCCATCGACGGCATCAGCGCCGCCGGTGCGAGCCCCGACCTGCTCGTTCACACGCCGAGTGCCGACGCCGAGATTCTCGTCTTCGGCGACACCGTCCGGGCACCGGTCGTCCCCGTCAGTCCCTCGGGCTGTCCGACGCCGGCCGTCGCCACGCGAGCCGTCCGGGACCTGGTCGGGTTTCCGGTGACCGTCGTCGACGGCGGCATGGCCAAACCGAGCGGCGCACCGACCGTGGCCGTCGGGGCGGAGCCGGGGAGCGACGTTCGGGCTGGGGATCCCGTGCCGTCCGCTGGCGGGGCGTACGAGTCGGCGCGACGGCTGGGTGCATCGCTTCCGGACGACGAACTGGTCGTCGGCGAGACCATACCCGGCGGGACGACCACGGCAATGGGCGTTCTCAGGGCGCTCGGCGAAGAGGGTGCGGTTTCCTCGTCGCTACCGGAGAACCCCATCTCGCGGAAAGCCGATGTCGTCGAGGCCGGCCTGGAGGCCAGCGGTCTCGAAGCGGGTGTGGCTGCCGGCGAGCCGGTGCGGGCGGTCCGGCGTATGGGTGACCCGGTGCTCGCTACCGCTGCGGGGCTCGTCCAGGGCGCCACGGAGTCGGGCGTCGCAGTGACGCTGGCCGGCGGCACGCAACTGCTCGCCGTCGCCGCGCTGGTACGCCACGCCGGGGTCGAAACGCCGCTTACGGTCGCGACAACGTCGTTCGTGGCGGCCGACGACTCGGCGGGCGTCCGGTCGCTCGCCGACTCGCTGGACGTCGACCTGCGAGTGACAGACCCGGGATTCGAAACCGTCGACCACCCGGGGACGAACGCCTACCGGCGTGGCGAGGCCAAGGAAGGCGTCGGCATGGGCGGCGCCATCGCGGTGGCCGACGACGCCGGTGTCCTCGGTGACGTTCCGGAACGGTTCACCACGCTAACGGACCGGCTGACGAGCGAGCAACCGGCGGCGGAATCTGCGGACGTCTCTGGAGGCCCCCGGTCGTGAAGGGCGTCGTCGTCGCCGGGACCAGTTCGGGCGTCGGCAAGACTGTCGCCACGCTGGCGACCATCCGGGCGCTGACAGACGCTGGCTTCGAGGTGCAACCGGCCAAGGCTGGCCCGGATTTCATCGACCCGAGTCACCACGCCGCCGTCGCCGGCCGCCCGTCCCGGACGCTGGACCTGTGGCTGGAGGGGGAGGAGGGCCTTCGGCGAAACTACCACCGAGGCGAGGGCGACGTGTGCGTCGTCGAGGGGGTCATGGGGCTGTACGACGGCGACGCCTCCTCGACGGCGATGGTGGCAGAGGCACTCGATTTGCCCGTGATACTGGTCGTCGACGCCAGCGCCGGGATGGAGAGCGTCGCCGCTACGGCCCTGGGATTCCGGGCCTACGCCGAACGGGTCGGCAGCGGCGCCGACGTGGTCGGCGTAATCGCCCAGCGAGCCCACGAGGGCCGTCACGCCGACGGCATCCGGTCTGCCCTCCCCGACGAACTGACCTGGTTCGGCCACGTCCCGCCGGACGACCGACTCGAAATTCCCGACCGCCACCTCGGCCTGCACATGGGAGAGGAGGCGGCGGTGCCCGATGCTGCCCTCGCTGATGCCGCCGAGAGCATTCGAACCGAGGAGGTCGTGGCCGTCGCACGAACGCCACCGGATTCACAGACCGTGACGGACCGCCAGCACACCGGTGCACAGGTCGCCGTCGCCCGGGACGCCGCGTTTCAGTTCGTCTACCCGGCGACGATGGAACGTCTCGCCGAGCGGGCCACCGTCGAGACGTTCTCGCCGGTCGCGGGTGACCCCGTCCCTCGCGCCGACGCCGTCTACCTTCCGGGTGGATACCCGGAACTCCACGCCGAAGCACTCGCCGAGAGTCAGACGCTGGCGGCCCTCGAAGCGGCGGCCAGCGACGGAACTCCCATCTACGGCGAGTGTGGCGGTATGATGGCGCTGGCCGAATCGCTCACGACCGCCGACGGAGATCGGTACGAGATGGCCGGCGTCCTCCCGGCCGAGGTCCGGATGCACGACCGCTATCAGGCGCTGGACCACGTCGAACTCCGGGCCGAGCGGTCGTCGTCGGTGGCCCCAGCCGGAGCAGTCCGCCGAGGACACGAATTCCACTACTCGAGTGCCAGCGTAGACGACGACGCGAGATTCGCCTTCGACGTCGAACGAGGGACCGGTATCGCGGGGGGTCGTGATGGACTGACGGAGTACCGGACCGTCGGCACCTACGCCCACGTCCACCCAGTAAGTGGGATTTTTGACACGTTCGTCGAGCGAGCGGACCCGGGGCGGGACTGACAGGGAGCCGGGAGCGGCGACGGTTCGGACGGACGACAGGCGCGAGACGGGCGTCGGACGGGCCGAAACGCTTTTTCCTGTCGGATGAGATGATAGGACAATGAGTCAGCTGGGCGACCTGGTCGAGGACGTCGTAGCCGACGCCGACGTCGTCTTTCTGTTCTCCCCGAGCGCGTCGTATTACGAGCCCTTCGAGGACGCCGACGTCGACGTGGTAGTCGTGTCACCCGAGAACTCGCTCGGCGCCGACCAGTTCGTCGAACTTCCGCTCGAGTTTACCGACATCCGGGGACGCATCCGTTTCGGGCTCGAGGGTGCGCTCGACCAGGAACTCGTCGAGGAAGGTGACACGGTCGTATGCCTGACGAAGACGTTCTCCGACGAGATGGACACGGTCCTCCGGGTCCGGGTAACCGACTTCTCCCAGACCGGCGTCTACGACCTGTTCGTCAACTCCCGGGCCGACCCGTCGGTCATCCGGGACGTCTTCGAGGTCGTCATCGAACTCGGCCAGAAGGGTCAGAAGGGCAAGTCGGTCGGCGCGCTGTTCGTCGTCGGCGACGCCGGCAAGGTGATGAACAAGTCCCGGCC
>CAZGAX010000074.1:0-17608 GCA_964523745.1 uncultured Halobacteriales archaeon
GCTGCGACTTCCACGGCTCTGCTTCGTTCGCTTCGCTCACTCAGCAGACCACCAGACACCGCACCGCAACCGCGAGCCACGGGGGCGGTCGGCGGAGCCGACCACCTATAACGTGACGGCGAGTGCGCGGCGGTTTCACCGCCGCGATGACCGAGGCGGCGGAGCCGCCTCGCAGCCGTCACGCACCCTCCCCAGCCGACTCCCTCGTGGTTCAGGAGAGCGAAGCTCTCTTGTCATCACGAAAGACTGCGACGCAGTCTTTCGAACGACTTCGCACGGTCGTCCCTCGCGCCGACGGCTCGGCCGCCTCACTGGCTCACGGCTCACTTCGTTCACCGTTCGCCTTGCCGAGACGCTCCCTTTGGTCGCGTCTCGCAGTCGGCGTCGAGCCAGCGCGCCACAGCCCGTGGAACTCCTGAATCCTGGCGGACTGAAAGGGCGAATCTCGCTGGCGCTTCGTGTAGTCGCTGCATCGGCTCTATCTGAGCGAACGAAGTGAGCGAAGATATCTGATGCAGCGACCGCCAGCGAGGTGAGGGCTTTCACCACCGTTGCGGTTGCGGTGCTGCCGGGGACGAAATAACAGACTGAGAGAGCAAAGACTCCGGAACGCCGACCGTTTCGACCGACTCGGAATCGACGCTACCGACCAAGCCGTTCGCGGGAGATCTCGACGCCGTTGGGCGTGATGATGAGCTGGTCGTCGTCCTTCTGGACGATGTCGCCGTTGACCTCGCGGGCGACCTGCTTCAGTTCGTCCGTGATGTGTTCCATCGTCCGGTCGCTGGTGCTGTGGCGGGTGATGTCCGCGACGACCACGTGGCCGTCGTAGACGGCGTCCTTGATGTCGATGGTGTCGGACTTGTCGCTGATGTTGGCGATGCGAACCTGGGTGTCGGCCGAGACTGCCTCGGCGCTGAGGTCGCCGGCCTCCAGTTCGACGTAGTCCTCGGTCTTTCGCGTTCCTGCGGCGTCACCGAAGATTTTGCTCATTAATCCCATACCTCCTACCCCGACCGCCGCCCGTTTAGACTTTACGTCAGACGACCCGCCCGGTTCGCCCTGGGCCCCAGGTTTTTGCCGCCTCCCTGCGTGTCCCGTGCCATGACGTTCAGCATCTGCGTCCGGGAATCCTACACCGGCGACGACGGCGAGGACCAGACCCGCTTCGGCGTCGCGGTGACGACCCGACTCCCCTGCGTCGGCACGCTGTGTCCCTTCGCCAGCGAAAACGGTGCCATCGCCACCCAGAGCGTCGTCAACGTCGACCTGGGCCGGAAGGGCGTCGAGTACCTCGACGACGGCCTCCACGTCGAGGACGCCCTCGACGCCCTGCTGAATGCCGACGACGGGGCCGCCGAGCGCCAGCTCCACGGCGTCGACTCGGAGGGGACGTTCGCCTTCTCCGGCGAGGAGTGTCGCCCCTGGTTCGGTCACCTCGAGCGCAAGAACTACACCGTCGCAGGCAACCTCTTGACCGGCGAGGCCGTGATCGAGGCGACGGCCGACGCCTACGAGGCAACCCTCGACGCCGACCGGCCGCTGGCCCACCGGCTGGTCGACGCGCTGGCGGCAGGCCACGACGAGGGCGGCGACAAGCGCGACGGGCTCAGAGTCCAGAGTGCGGCCATCAAGGTCGCCCGGACCGAGGACCCGACTATCGACCCGTACTACGACGACATCCGCGTCGACGCCACCACGACGCCCATCGCTGACCTCCGGGAGACCGTCGAACTGGCGACCGAGGGCTACGAGGAGAGCCTGGAACGGTACGAGGAGACCTACGAAGACGACGAAGACGCCGGGCAGTAGCTACTGACAGACCTGGAACCGGTACTCCGGGACTGGTGGCAGTGAATGGGTGGGTTCGCATCACCGGACCCGACGAACTCGTCGTCGAGCGGATTTCCTGTCTGTGACGAATCTATGCGTCGTCACGATGTTTGTCCCACGTAGGTCCCGCGACGACGAGCACGAGTTTGCCACGGACGTGGCCATCTCCACTCACGTCGAGTGCTGTCTCGGCCTCGGACAGCGGATACACGTCACTGATAGTCGGCTCGACGACGCCGGCTTCGATACGGTCGGACAGGTCCAGTAGTGTCGCTGGGTCCACATCGTCGGTGACGCTGAAGGAGCGAAGCTCCACGTCGTGGTCGCGTCGGAACTCCTCGACGAGGCCCTCCGACGGCTGGTCGGGGAGCGTCACGACCAGGCCACCTGGCCGCACCACGTCGGCCGACCGCTGGAGTACTGCTCCGCCGACGCCATCCAGGACGATGTCGACCGGCTCGACGGATTCTTCGAACCGCTCGTCGCGGTAGTTGACGAACTCGTCGACGCCGATGGATCGGAGGTACGTCTCGTTGCGGCCGGATGCCGTCCCGACTACGTGGGCTCCTGCGTCCGTAGCGAGCTGGACGGCGACGTGTCCGACGCCGCCGGCAGCGGCGTGGACGAGGACCCGATCGCCGGCTCCGAGGTTCGCTGCCTCGAAGAGTGCGTGGTACGCCGTCTGGCCCACCATCGGGAGCGCTGCAGCTTCGACGTGCGAGAGGGACGCCGGTTTTGGAGCCACTTCGTCGGATTCTACGGTGGCATACTCGGCGAACGTCCCGCCGGCCCCTGGCATTCGGACCATGCCGTAGACGGCGTCTCCGGGCTCGAAGTCGGTCACGCCGGAACCGACTGACGCAACCTCGCCCGAGAGGTCCCAGCCCGGAATCCACGGGAGCGGCTGGTCGAGGAACCCGGGCAGTGCGTCACGGCAGACGAGCCAGTCGATCGGATTGACGCCGGCAGCGTGAACGCGAACCAGTAGCTCGTCGCCACCCGGTTCTGGACGGGAAACCTCGCTTTCGGTCAGGGCGTCCGTTCCGCCGAGGCGCTGGAGCTGGGTGGCCTTCATGACGATACCCGGGACGCGGCCTCGGCCGCTGGCGATACGGCAGTGGGTTCGTTCTGGACGAAGGCGTTCCGCCTCCTGTCACGGGGACCGCCGTTCGGGCGACCGAACCTTCTCCCTGTTTCTCGACTCATCACCGTGGACTCCGGTATCGTCCGACTAAAACAATTCCCGAATTGACATTTTGTAACAGGTCTTACCAAAGCCAATTTTTGTGAAACCGCGTACTGTTTGGTGGAAGTACGTCTTCCCGGTACTCGACCAGTGCTCGCCGACCAGTCTCATCGGTGGAGTTCGTCGACGAGTGCACTAATAGCCTCGTCGACCACGTCACCGTCGAGCCGACCTTGCCAGAAGTCGATATCCGCTCTGTCTATCGATTGGACGGCCCACGGAACGACTCGGCTTTCGTCGGGAGTCCCACCACGAATCCAGCTCTCGTCCGGTGCTTCGACGAGACCGTCCAGCCACGACTTCGACGTCAACGTCAGCGCAATGTACTGTTCGCCGTGGAACGGTCGCCCCTCGTGATTCGTGAGGATCATCCACGGCCGGGACCGCTCGCCGTCTTTGAACGGGTCGTCGCCGTAGACGACGTCACCTCGTTCGAAAAGTGGGGTGTCTGAGTGGTCGTTCACCCTTCGTCCTCGCGGCTCGGATGTGGTTCCTCCGGTGCGTGTTCCCGCCACGCGTCTTTGTCCTCTTCGCCCAGTTGTTCGTTGAAGTGGGCAGTCGCTCGCTCGTAGCCGCCGTACTCTTCGAGGCGGCTCTCGTCCCTGGTAATCGCCCAGTACGTCGCCTTGTGTTCGACGAGTTCACGGTCCTTCAATCGCGAGAGCGCCGTGCTGACCGCGTCGGCGCCGAGACCGGACCGCGAAGCGATCTCGCTTGCCTCGAACGCTCGCTCCTCGTGAGCAGCCAGAAATCCGAGTACCTGGTCGGGTACCGAGAGCTCCTCGAGTTCGTCTTCGCTCGCGGTTTCGAACGTCTCTCGGTCGATCGACATCGTCGTGAGCCACTAGTGCTTCCACTGTAATGAACGTTAGTAGTGAAAACGGCGAAACCCTCGAAATATTCTATATCGTCAACTCGAACAGGTCGTCGCCGACGTGGTGGACCGAGTCGACGACTTTGCCCTCCTCGCCGACCATGTCGCTGCCGTCGACCTTCGCCCGGCCGATAGCGAGGAACTTCCCGTGGCTCTCCTCGTTGATGGCGACGAAATCCCCCGCGTGGATGCTGTCGTCGGCTTCGGTGATCCCGGGGCGCATCACGTCGGCGCCGTCGGAGACGAACTGGACGGCCCCGGCGTCGACGGTGACGACGTTCCGCTCCGGGGGATAGGCGTTGAGGCCCTTGACGGTGAGGAAGGGTTCGTCCTCGAAGTACAGGACCTGGGGCTCGCCGTCGACGAGGACGACATCGAACTCCGAGTTCTCGAGTTCGACCTTTTCGAACGTATCGGCGTCGAGTTCGACCCCCAGGCCCTCGCGGAGAGCGTCCTGGATGTCGCTGATGGCGTCCGACCGCAGGTGGTGGCGCGAAGAGACTTCCATACCGGCCTGCTCGGTTGCCTCGGGGGTAAACGCATCGTTCGTTGCCCGTCGGGGGGGGGGAGTCCGGCAGGCACGCGGCGACGCCGGGGGCCCGGGACCGCGGCGGTCACCCGCCGAGGAACCGCTCGCGGACCTCCGGGTCGTCGATCAGGTCAGCGCCGGGGCCCTCGTAGGCGTTCTCGCCGTTGACGAGCACGTAGCCCCTGTCACACCGGCGGAGCGCCTTCTTCGCGTTCTGCTCGACCATCAGGACCGCCGTGCCGTCGTCGTTGATCCGGTCGATGCGCTCGAACATCTCGGCGACGAGGTCCGGGGCGAGCCCGGCGCTCGGTTCGTCGAGCAGGAGCAGGTCGGGGTCGAGCATCAGCGCGCTGCCCATCGCGAGCATCTGCTGTTGCCCGCCGGACATCGTCCCGGCCCGCTGGCGCTGTCGCTCCCGAAGGATCGGGAACCGCTCGAAGACGGCGTCGATCCGCGATTCGGGGACCTCGTCGAGGACGTACGCACCCATCTCGAGGTTCTCGCGCACCGTGAGACTCGGGAAGAGGTTCTCCGTCTGGGGGACGTACGTGATCCCCTTGCGGATGATCTCCTGGGTGTCCGCGAGGTGGATGGCCTCGCCGTCGAACGTGATGGTGCCGCCCATGTGCGTCGTCTGCCCGAAGACGGACTTCATCGCCGTGGACTTGCCGGCGCCGTTCGGGCCGACGATGGCCACGTACTCGCCCCGACCGACCGTCAGGTCGACGTCCGAGAGGATCTGGAGGTCGCCGTAGCCCGCGTCGAGCGAGTCGATGCGGAGCAGGTCGTCTCCGCTCATAGCTCCTGCCCTCCCAGGTAGGCTTCGACGACTCGATCGTCCGACCTGACCGCCTCCGGCGATCCCTGGGTCAGGAGGTCGCCCTGGTGGAGGACGAGCACGTGGTCGCAGTGCTCCATGATGACGTCGATGTCGTGTTCCACGAGGAGGAACGCGTAGCCGTCGTCCTCCAGGTCGTGGATGCGTTCGAGGATCTTGTTCTCGAGAGACGGGTTGACGCCGGCCATCGGCTCGTCGAGCAACACCATGTCGGGGTCCGTCAGCAGGGCCCGTGCCAGTTCCAGCAGTTTCCGCTGGCCGCCGGAGAGGTTGCCCGCCGGTTCGTCGAGGAGGTGGTCCAGTTCGAAGAATTCGGCCGTTTCGGCGGCGCGTTGCCGGGCCCGCCGCTCGTCGCGGACGAAGGCCTCGCCGCGGAGCCACGCCCCGGTCATCCGCTCGCCGTACTGGTCGAGCGTGCCCAGCAGGAGGTTCTCGCGGACCGACATCGACTGCAGTTCGCGCGGAATCTGGAAGGTCCGGACGAGGCCGCGCCGAGCGAGCGTCGCCGGCGCCGAGCCGGTAACGTCCTCGCCGTTGAATCGGACGGCGCCGCTGTCCGGCGACTGGAAGCCAGTGATGCAGTCGAACAGCGTCGTCTTCCCGGCGCCGTTCGGCCCGATGAGGCCGGTGATCCCGTCCGACACGTCGACCGAGACGCCGTCGAGGGCGGTGATCCCCTCGAAGTGCTTGGCGAGTTCCTGCACGGAGAGGATGGCGTCGCCCGTCGAGGCCTGGTCTGCGTTCGTGGACGTGCGTTCCGTCGCACCGTCAGTCATCGCTCTCACCCCCGACAGTGGCCCGCAATGAGTCGATAGGCTCGGTCCTCGAGCCCCCCTCGTCGGGCAACCGGACCTCGTAGTCCTGTTCGCCGAGGATGCCCTCGGGTCGGTAGTAGAGGATCACGATGAGGAGCGCGCCGATGACGATGAGCCGGGCGGCGGCGAGCTGGACGCTGAACTCCGACGGGACGTAGTCGTTGAGAAAGCGCGTCCCGCTGTTGATGCTCCAGAAGACGGCGGTGCCGAGGACGACTCCCCTGTTGTTCGCCGTCCCGCCGATGATGACCGCGGTGAAGGCGAAGAACGTCAGCGTCGACGCGAACTGGCCCGGGCTGATGAAGCCGAGCTGGACGCTCCAGAGGGCGCCGGCGGCCCCGGCGAGGGCGGACCCGAACATGAGTGCCTGCACCTTGTACCGGTTCGTGGGTTTGCCGAGCGCCTTGGGAACGTCCTCGTCGTCCCGTACGGACCGCAGGACGCGGCCGTACGGACTGTTGACTGTCCGTTCGACCCACCAGTAGGCGACTGCGAGCATCGCCGTCGAGAGCAGGAGGAGGAACCGGTCGTAGTCGAGGCCGCCGGTCGGCCCGGCGGTCGGGTCGAACAGCCACATCACGTTCTTCTGCAGTTCGACGACGCCGCCACCGGTCAGGAACGGTCCCACGAAGTACCAGACGACGAACAGCTCGACCACGCCGATGGTGACGACTGCCCCCGGTGCGTCCGTTCGTCGGAACGTCCAGTAGCCGGCCGCCACGGCGACGCCGAGCAGGACGAGCCCGGGAAGGGACGATCCGCTGGCGACGGCACCCAGGCTCCCGGCGACGAGCAGGACCGTCGCGGTGATAGCAGCCGCGGAGACGACGTCGGCGGACCTGCCGATCCTGGCGGCCCGGTACCCTGCGTACCCCAGGACGAGCACCGAGAGGCCGCCGAGGACGACCATGTTGAGGGTGAAACTCCCCGTCCCGAGCGGGAAGACCCCGTCGAGGGGTTTGTACACCGAACTGATACCGAACGGGCCGTTGAACAGCCACTCCTCGTTCTCGAAGACCTGGGTGATTATCGTCGCGACGCCGAGGGCGGTGATGGCGAGGTAGTCCTCCCGGAGCCGGATGGCCGGGACGCCCACGAGCAGCGACACGACGGCTGCTGCGACCATCCCGCCGACGATGGCGAGCAGCCAGCCGACGAACGCGCCGCCGGGGACGACGCCGCCGAGGAGGGCCGGGAGTCCGAAGCCGCCGACGCCGGCGTATCCCGTGACGCTCGCCGGCATCGAGAGGACGACCGTGACGTACGCCCCGACCATGAAGTAGACGACGTGGCCGAAGTCCACCAGGCCGGTGACGCCGTACTTGACGTTCAGGCCGAGACCGAACAGGCTGTAGACCGTCACGAACGTCAGTAGCGTGATGACGAAGTCGGCGAGCGCCATCTACACGTCCCCCCAGAGGCCTTCGGGTTTGACGAGCAACACGACGATCAGGATGACGAAGGCGATCGCCTCGCGGTAGGTCGCGAGGCTCGCCGGCAGCAGGAAGACGCCGACGTCCATGCTGACGCCGATGATGACGCCGGCGGCGGCCGCGCCGTAGGGCGACCGGATGCCGCCCATGATCACCGCGGCGAAGACGGGCAACAGCAGGGCGAATCCCATGTTCGGGTTGAGGTTCGACGCCGACCAGCCGGCGAGCACGCCGGCGAGGGCCGCCAGGAAGCCGGCGACGACCCAGACGACGAGCTGGACCCGGTCGACGTCGACGCCGCGAACCGCTGCGAGCGACCGGTTGTCGGCCGTCGCCCGCATCGCCTTCCCCAGCCGCGTCGTCTTCAGGAGGACGTTCAGCGCGACCATCGCGAGCGCCGTCAGGCCGACGACCGTCAGGTCCTTCCAGCTGACGCCGATGCGAGTCGAGGCTATCGGGTTTGCCACGCTGGCCGCGCCGCCCCGGAGGAGGAACCCGGCGACGACGAGGACGGCGAGCCCAACCACGGCACCGACGATGCGCGGGTCGACGAGGTGGACCCGGTCGTAGCCCCCGTCGCTCGACAGGTACCGCGTGACGGCGTACCCGACGGCCACGGCGAGACCGAGAGCGACGAGCAGCACCAGCCAACTGTACCCCCACTGGTCGAGCGTGACGACGTCGCCTGCCCGCCGCTGGGTGAGACGGACCGTCAGCCCGGCGTCGGTGAGGTAGGCGTCCCAGTTGACGTCCAGCACGGGCGGGGTGCGAAACCGGACGTTCTTCGACCCGGCGAGAAACAGCACGACGTTCCGGAGTATCAGCGCGAGTCCCAGCGAGACGATGACCATCGTGATCAGGTCGGCGTTCCGCCGCCTGAAGTGCCGGAAGATGGCCCGTTCGTAGGCCGCGCCGGCTCCCGAGGCCAGGACGACGGCAACGCCGCCGGCGAAGACGAGCGGCAGGGCACCCAGCAGCGGAACCGTGTCGGGGAGAAAGCCGATCGCGGAGGGATTGTTGAACGCCAGCGCGAAGTACGCGCCGATGGTTATCATGTCCCCGTGGGCGAAGTTCGGGACCTCCGCGATGCTGTAGATGAGCGAGAGGCCCAGCGCGCCGGCCGCGATGATGCTCCCGGTCACGAGACCGGTCATCAGCGCGTCCAGCAGTCCGGTACTAACCACGGGTCTCGCCCCCTGGCAGCGCGTGTCTCGGTCGGGACGGCACGGTTCTCGGTCGCGATAGTGTGTGTGGCTGTCTCATGAATTCTGCGTCGCGAGGGCTGGCGGTTCGTTGCGGGAGAGGGCCAGTGCACTCGCCAGGGCGACGAGGTTGAGCGCCGCGAGCATCGCGAACGCGGCGGCAAAACTGCCGAACGCCTCTCGGAGGGCACCGCTCACCGGCGGCAGGACGAGTGCCGCGACGTTCCCGGCGGCGAAGACCGTCGCCAGCGCAGTCCCCTCGGCGTCGGTCGCTCCGGCTGCGAGGTCGAACACGGCCCCGTAGGGAACGGAGACGGCGAGCATCGTGAGGAGCGGCAACGCCACCAGCAACGCCTCGCTCCGGCCGAGGGCGAGCGTGCCGAACCCGAGCGCTGCGGCGAGCGACGACCAGCCGGCCAGGTCCGCGTCGGAGACGGGAAGCCGCCAGACCGCGAGCCCGCCTGCCAGCCGGCCGACCGAGGCACAGCCGAGGACGAGAACGTTCAGCGGGCCGACGACGCCCAGTTCGTCGAAAAAGGCGGTGACGAACGTCGAGAGCGTGACGTACGAGCCGACGACCGCGACGTACAGCACCGACGCGAAGACGACCGTCGGGTTCGTGACTGTCGCCAGGCTGGGTGTGGACTCGGCGTCGTCGCCGTCGTCCGGTCTCGCGTCGCCGGGTGGCGCCGTGTGTCGCTCCGTCCGGTTGGTCCAGCAGATCGCGACGACCGGAATCGCCGGGAGCGCGCCGAGAGCGTGCAGCCCGACGCCGCCCGTCGCCGCGACGACCGGTCCGCCGAGCAGGAAGCCCGCGGCTCCGCCGAACGTGACCGTTCCGCCGTAGATGCCCTGCGAGAGCGTCCCCGTGGCACCGCCGGACAGCCTGGCTATCGTGGTCGCACCGACCGAGAGCACGAGGCCGGCGACCAACCCCCAGGCGAACCGAAGCGCGAGCAGCGCCGGGAACGCCCCGACCAGGTCCAGCCCGACGGCGAGAATCGCGTGGACAACGGCCGCCCACAGCAACAGCCGCGTCGTCGGGTACCGGTCCGCCAGTCGGCCGGCCAGCGGCTGGGCGACGACGAACGCGCCGAGCGGGAGGCTCGTCAGCAGCCCGAACGCCGCCAGCGAGACGTCGTACTGCGCCGTGAGTCGGCCCGGCAGCCCCGCGACGACGAACAGCGTGTACCCCACCGCGGTGACGAGCAGGTAGGGGACGACCCGCAGGGCCCGCGACGGGCCGTCTGCGGCGGCGGTGGTGGTCATCGGTCGTCGGCATCCTCACCCACCCCGTCAACATTTTCGCGGTTCCTGTGGTCCTCGCCGTTCCCGTCGGAACTCGTTCCGGTTGGGTGGCCGTCCACGTCCACGCCGTAGGTGTCGCGAGCGGCGGCCGCCGATACTTTCCCCAGTCGGACGTCGCGGCGGACGGCCTCGGGGTCGCGGTCCTCGACGGGGCCGTACCCGCCGGCGCCCGGCGTTCGAATGCTGACCGTGCTTCCGGGCGGGAGGTCCCGTATGGTCTTGCCCGGGAGCGCCTCCGCTTCGTCGTCGTCCTCGGTGTAGAGCACGGCGTCGCCCGTCGTCCCCGGTTCGCCGCCGGCGATGCCGTACGGCCGGTGGCGGTGGCGGTCGGCGAGCAGGCTGAACGTCGCTTCGTGGTCGCGGACGGTGATGTCCCGGCGCAACCCGAGGCCGCCCCGGTACTCGCCCGCCCCGCCGGAGTCCTGCCGGTACTCGTAGCGCTCGACCTGGAGCGGGTAGGCCGTCTCGAGCACCTCGGCCGGCGTGTTCATCGTGTTGCTCATGTGGACGTGGACGCCGTCCATCCCGTCCGTTCCGGCACGGCCGCCGAACCCGCCGCCCTGGGTCTCGTAGAACGCGTAGGGACTGCCGTCGCGGGGGTCGGTCCCGCCGAAGGTCACGTTGTTCATCGTCCCCTGGCCGGCGGCGGTCACCCGCTCCGGGACGGCCTCGCCGAGCGCACCCAGAACCACGTCCGTGATCCGCTGGGACGTCTCGAGGTTCCCGCCGACGACCGCGGCCGGCGGTTCGGGATTGACGATCGTTCCCTCGGGGGCGTCGATCGTGATCGGCCGGTAGCAGCCGTGGTTCGGCGGGATGTCGGGGTCGGTCACGCACCGGACGGCGTAGTACGTCGCCGAGGATGTCACTGCCAGGACGGCGTTGACCGGGCCGTCCGTCTGCGAGGCCGTCCCGGCGAAGTCCACGTCCACCGAGTCGCCGTCGACGGTGACGGCAGCGCTGACCTGGAGGTCCTCGTTGCCGAGGCCGTCGTCGTCGAGCACGTCCGAGACGCGGTAGGTGCCGTCGGGAAGGTCGTCTATCTCGGCCCGCATCCGCCGCTCGGAGTAGTTCTTGATCTCCTCGAGTGCCGTCTCGATAGTCCCGGCGCCGTACTTCTCGACCAGGTCGACGAAGCGGCGCCGGCCGGTCTGGTTGGCGGCCTCCTGGGCGCGGAGGTCGCCCCGGCGCTCGTCAGGCGTCCGGACGTTCGCCAGGATCACGTCGAAGACGTCGTCGTTGGCCTCGCCGCCCTCGAAGAGTTTCACCGGTGGGATCCGGATCCCCTCCTGGTAGATCTCCGTCGAGTCGGCGGCGACGCTCCCGGCCCTGGAGCCGCCGACGTCGGCGTGGTGGGCGCGGTTGGCGGCGAACGCGACGACCTCGCCGTCGTGGAAGACCGGCGTGACGAGCGTGAGGTCGGGGAGGTGCGCACCGCCGCGGTAGGGGTCGTTCAGGAGGATGCCGTCGCCGGGTTCGAGCGTCTCCGTCGGGAACCGGTCGATGGCGGCGGCGACCGAGAACGGCATCGCGCCGAGGTGGACGGGCATGTTCTCGGCCTGGGCGATCATCTCGCCGTCGGCGTCGAACAGCGCACACGAGCAGTCCCGGCGCTCCTTGATGTTCGGCGAGTAGCCGGTCCGGATGAGGTTCGCGTTCATCTCCTCGCAGACGGCCGTGCAGGCGTTCCGGACGACCTCGAGCGTCACCGGATCGACCCCCTTCTCGGGCCCCTCGTCGGCGTCGGTCACGACTCGCTCACCTCCACGACCAGGCTGCCGAACTCGTCGACACGAGCGGACTGCCCGGGGCGGACGACGACCGTGCTCTCTGCGCCTTCGACGACCGCCGGTCCGCCGAACTCGGCGCCGGTCGGCAGGCGCGACCGGTCGTAGATGGCGGTCTCGACCCCCTCGCCGTCGAACGTCACGGTGCGCCGCTCCCGGCGGGCCCCCTCGACGGTTCCGTCGACGTCGGCCGGGTGGAGGTCGGGCGTCTCGACGACGCCCCTGGCCCGCATCCGGACTGTCACCAGTTCGACCGGCTCCTCGGGGTAGGCGTGACCGTACCGCTGCCGGTGGCGGTCGTGGAATCGCTCTGCTATTGCGTCGAGGGTCTCCCCGTCGATCGTTCCGTCCGGGACCGACACCGAGAGTTCGAACGACTGCCCCTCGTAGCGCACGTCGACCGACCGCTCGAACGCCATCCGGTCGGCGTCGGGGTCCTCGACTGCCAGCCGGCCCCGACCCCGCTCGCGGAAGTCGGCGAACGCGTCGGTGAGCGTCTCCGGCGTGACCTCGTTCCACGGTCGCACCCTGGAGACGCTGTAGTCGTAGAGGATGTCGCTGATGAGCAGCCCCAGCGCGGAGAGCACGCCGGCCGTCCGCGGAACCACGACCCGCGGGACGTCCAGCGCCTCGGCGAGCGTCGTCGCGTGGAGCGGCCCGGCGCCGCCGAAGGCGACGAGCGCGAAGTCCCGGGGGTCGTAGCCGCGCTCGACGGAGACGACGCGGAGCGCCCGCTCCATGTTCGCGTTGGCCACGTCGAGGATGCCCTGGGCGGCCTCCTCGGGGCTCACGCCGAGGTCGTCGGCGACGTGGGTGTTGACCGCTGCTCGCACGTCCTCGATGTCCGCGTCGAGGTCGTCCGAGAGGAACCGCTCCGGAGCGAGGCGGCCGAGCAGGAGGTGTGCGTCGGTGATCGTCGGGCGGGTCCCGCCACGGCCGTAGCAGACGGGCCCCGGGTCAGCACCAGCCGACCGTGGGCCCACCCTGAGTGCGCCGCCGGCGTCGAGCCAGGCGATGGAGCCGCCCCCCGAGCCGACGGTGTGGATGTCGATCATCGGGACGCTCACCGGGTAGTCGCCGACCTCGACGTCCGTGGAGACGAGCGGGTCGCCGTTCTGGACGAGCGAGACGTCACAGGAGGTCCCACCCATGTCCATCGTGACCACGTCCTCGAAGCCGGCGAGCCCGGCGACGTAGGTCGCGCCCTGGACGCCGGCGGCGGGCCCGGACAGTAGCGTGTTGACCGGCCGGTCCCGGGCGGCGTCGGCCGTGATGATGCCGCCGTTCGACTGCATGATCTTCAGCTCGGCCGTCACGTCCCTGTCGGCGACGTCGGCCTCGAGCCGACCGATGTAGCTGTCCATGACCGGCTTGAGTGCCGCGTTGAGACTCGTGGTGAGGGTGCGCTCGTACTCCCGGATCTCCGGGAGCGTCGTGCTCGACAGCGAAACGGCGGCGTCGACCCCCTCCGCTGCGAGGACGTCGCGGACTCGCCGTTCGTGGTCGGCGTTCTCGAACGAGTGCAGGAGCGACACCGCGACGCTGTCGACGTCGGCCGCCGCGAGGTCGTCGGCCAGGTCGCGGACGGCGTCTTCGTCGAGAGGGACGCGAACGTCGCCGCGTTCGTCGAGGCGCTCTGGCACCTCGAACCGACGGTCGCGGGGGACGACCGGCGTCGGCTTCTCGGCGTCGAAGTCGTAGATGTCCGGCCGGGCCTGCCGGCCGATCTCGAGGACGTCCCGGAACCCTTCGGTGGTCACCAGCGCCGTGTCCGCCCAGTCGGCCTCGAGGACGGCGTTGGTCGCGACCGTCGTCCCGTGGCCGAGGAACTCGACCGCCGCCAGGTCGAGCCCGTCGCGGTCACGGGCGGCCTCCAGCCCCTCGACGACCCCCTGTTCCGGGGCATCCGGCGTCGAGGGCGTCTTCCTGACGTCGATCGACCCGTTCCGGACGGTGACCAGGTCCGTGAAGGTCCCGCCGATGTCGACGCCGATCCGGGCGCCGTCCGTGCTCATCTGTCCATCACTTCCGTCGTCGTTCGATGCGCCACGTCCGTCCTCGGCAGAGACCGCGTTCGGACGGACAGAGACTCTCGTGGTAGTACGTCTGCAGATTCACTCATGAATTCTCGTGGGTATCCGTCAGTGGCCGCGTTCGTCGCGCCATCGTTCTCGGTCCTCCGGTTCGTCGATTCGCCACTGTCCGACCGACTTCGGACCGGCACAGCCGTTTCCGGACCACCGTGCGGGGGTCAGTTTCCGACGAGTTCGTCGGCCGTGATCGTCCGCTGGTCGGCGAACTTGCCGTCCTTGACCTCGACGACGACCATGTCGCTGGCGACGTCGCCGTTGTCGTCGAAGTTCACGGTGCCGCTCGGCCCGCTGTAGTCGATATCGGTGTCGGACCCGATCTTCGACGCGCCGGCCTCGAACTCGGCGTAGCTGACGGCGTCGCCCGGCGGCGAGCAGACCGGTTGCATCTGCTCTTTCACCTTCGCCGGGTCGGCCGACCCGGCGGCTTCGACGGCCAGGGCGTAGGCCAGCAGGGCGTCGTAGGAGTTCCAGGAGTACGGCGAAAAGAGTTGGGCGTCCGGGTATTTCTCGCCGTAGTCGCTCTTGAACGCCTCCGTCGCGTCGCCCGTCGGCGGCTTCGTCCGGACGCCGTACATGCCGTTCATCACGTCTGCGCCGACGTTGTCGATGACGTCTTTCGACAGCAGGCTGGTGTGCAACACCCAGTTCCCGCCGTAACCACCCTCGTTCCACTGTGAGAGCATGGTCGTCCCGCTCTCGGGATAGCCGGCGAACGCGACGAAGTCCGGGTCGTCGTTGAACGCCTTCGAGAGTACCTGCTGGTACGACGACTGGCCGGAGGAGTAGCCGACTTTCGCGGTCGTGGTCCCCTCGAACGCCGACTCGAAGGTCTCCGCGAGCGCCTTTCCGAAGTCGTTGTTGACGTAGATGACGGCCGCGCTGTCCGACCCCTGGTTCGAGATGATCCGGGCCATCACCTTCGCGACGAACCGGTCGTTCGTCCGCGTCCGCCAGACGAGGTTGTCGTCGTCGAGCGTCGAAATCGTCGGCGAGGACGACGCCGACGTTATCTGCAGGACGTCGTTCGGAATGCAGACGGACTTGGCGATGCTGATCGTGACGCCGCTAGAGACCGCGCCGATGATCGACCGTGCGCCGTCGGTGTTGACGAGCTTGTTCGCCGCGTTGACCGCCTGCGTCGAGTCGGTCGCCGAGTCCTCGTCGAGGAGTTTGATCTCCCGTCCGAGCGGCCCACCGGCCGCGTTGATGTCCGCCTGGGCCATCTTCAGCGCGTTCAACATCGGCCCGCCGAAGTCGCTGAGGTCGCCGCTGAACGGGATGACGACGCCGACCGGGAGCGGGTCCGACGACCCGCCTCCGCCTCCGTCGCCGTCTCCGTCGCCGTCGCCACCCCCGTCGCTGTCGGTCGGGGTTCCGTCGTCTCCCTGTAACTGGTCCTGACTGAGACAGCCGGCGAGGCCGGCCGCACCCAGCGCGCCGGTCAGCCTGAGGAACCGACGCCGTGCGAGCCTGTCTCTGAACGAATCACTTCGTTCCATGCCACCGACTCACACCACACTGAATTATATAGATCATTGTTACCCCGTCACAATATTTCACGAGGGATATGTGCCGGCGCCGAATCCGTATGAATTCGTATGATCGATGAATACGGCTGCGTATCGGTGCAGTCGGTCGCCACACGGTCCCCCGATACCTGCTCAGCGCTCGTGGTGTTCGGTCATCATCACTTTCGTCAGGCCCGCCTCGATGTCGATGTCGAACGGGAGGTCGGCCGTCGACCGCTCGATGAACCGCGTCATGAACCACCGGATCTGTTCGGACGGGAAGACGACGTGGTAACGGTTTTCGTCGCTCCGCCTGACCGAGAGGAACCCGCACAGCGACAGCCACTCGAGGAGTTCGTCCAGCGAGTCGAACTCGTCGTGGTACTCCCGGGCGTGGTAGTCCGAAACTTCGTCGGCCATCTCCAGAAACTCCGGGTCCGGTGTGCCGTCGCTGTCCGAGACGTAGTCCAGAAAACAGTGCAGGAAGTCGACGTCGAGTAGCACGTGTTCGCCCCCGGACAGCATCTTGTGGTAGTTCTCGAGCTGTTCGCTGGACTCGGCGTTTGCAGCCTGGAAGTTCGCGGCGTAGAACGTCAGCGACCGCCTGACCAGTTCGCTCTGCCCCTGCCCGGTCTTGCCGGTCAGGTCCTCGAGCGCCCCCCGTGCGTCCTCGTCAAGTGATACCGTCACCCGGTCGTTACTCATACCGGTCTCTGTGTGTGCAACACCGTAAGGTTCACGCCGGGTCGAGGAGGCGGTCGGCGCCGGCAGTTCACTCGCCGGACCGAGCGGCTGGCCCCTGCCGCGATAAGACTGAAATACGGCAGTGGCGTACCGGGGGGTATGTGGGGCCTCTGGTCGTCGGACGACCACACCTGCATCGCCTGTGGGGCGACCATCACTCGAGCGGAGGCCAGAGAGTACGACAAACAGGGCGACCGCTGGGACCGGCGGGACAAGACCTTCGAGTTTCTGTGCAAGCCCTGCCACAGCGCGCTCTGTCATCAACCCCGCGAAGAACTGGAAGACCTCCTCGTCGAGGCAGGTGCCGGCCACGGCGACCGCGACGACTTCCTCCAACGGTACAGCTCGCTGGTCGAGACCAGGTACGGCAGCGTCGAGGAACGCGAACGGGAGCGAGAACGGTAGCTCCTGTTCCCGACACGCAACCGAGGACGCAACTGTGAATGCAACCCGGGACGCTACAGAGGAGGCTACCGGGAACGGCGGGGTGCGACACGCCTAACTACCGGCCTGCCGTATTCCGGGCCATGACCGACCAGGACGCCCAGGCGGCCGCCGGGACCGTCGAGGGCCAGGGCCCCGTCGAGATCGACGAAGAACTGGCCCGCCACCTCGAGAACAAGCGCGAGGAACTGTTCGAGAAGTTCGGTATCCCCGACGGCTTCCCCGAGGAAGTCCTCGACGAGGCCGAAACGCGCACCGAGGACGTCCAGCAGGAGATCCAGGACGAAGTCGACGAGCGCGAGGACCTCCGGGACCTCACCACCTGGACGACCGACCCCGTCGACGCCCAGGACTTCGACGACGCCATCTCCATCGAGGAGCGCGACGACGAGTACACCCTCTGGGTCCACATCGCCGACGTCACTCACTACGTAAATCCCGACACGGCGATGTGGGACTCGGCGGTCGAACGGGCCAACACCGTCTACCTCCCGGCCTACACGGTCCACATGCTCCCCCCGATTCTCGCCGAGACCGTCTGCTCGCTGGTCCCCCAGGAGGACCGCCTGGCCCACACCGTCGAGATGACCCTTGACAAGGAGACGCTCTCCTACGAGGAGATAGACATCTACAAGTCGGTGATCAACAGCGACGAGCGGCTGACCTACACGGAGTGCGAGAACCGGCTGGACGACCCCGACGCGCCGCTGCACGAGGAAAACTCGACCGTCTTCGAACTCGCAGACCAGATGCACGAACAGCGCAAGGAGGAGGGCTCGCTGGTACTCAATCCCCGCCGGGACCGGGCCCACACCATCATCGAGGAGTGCATGCTGAAGGCCAACAAGGCCGTCACGCACGAGCTGATGTGGAACCGCGGGGTCGAGGCGATGTACCGCGTCCACCCACAGCCGAGCCCCGACGAGTGGGACGAGGCGCTGGTCGAGATCCAGG
>CAZGAX010000075.1:0-17549 GCA_964523745.1 uncultured Halobacteriales archaeon
GGTGGAGGTACGTCAGGCGTCGGCCAGTCGCCGCTCGGCGTAGCGATTGGCGGCCTCGAGCGGCGTGATCCGGCCGGATTCGGCCTCTTCGAACATCTCTTCGAGCCGATTTCGGATGCCCGCCGCCTCGTCGAAGGCCGCATCGCGGGTCGACCCCCGGCGGTCGTGGTCCGTGAGAACGAGGCCGCCGGCGTTGATGACGTAATCCGGGGCGTAGAGAATTCCCGCCTTCTTCAGGTCCTCGGCCAGGTCGAGGGCCTCCCCGTGGTCGCCCAGCGCGTTGTTTGCCGAGCCGGCGACGATGTCACAGGCGAGGTTCGGAATCGCCGTCTCGAGTGCGTCGGCGCTCCCCAGGCCGAGGTGGCTGGCGGCACACGGCGCCAGCACGTCACAGGGCTCCGTGAGGGCGTTCTCTACGGCGACGACCGTCACGTCGCCGTCGACTGACTCGACGACTCGCTTGCAGGCCACCGTCGAGGGGTCGGCAATCTTGACGTGAGCCCCGCTGTCGACGAGTCGTTCGACGAGGTGGCCCCCGACCTTGCCGACGCCCTGGACGAGCACCGTCACGCCCTCCAGCGTACCGTCGCCGTTCCGGTGGGCCAGCGCGGCTCTGATGCCCTGCTCGACGCCGTAGGCCGTCACCGGCGAGGGGTCGCCCAGTCCCCCGGAGGTCCCGACGACGTGGTCGGTCGCCTCAGCGACCACGTCCATGTCCGCTACTTCGGTGTTCATGTCCTCCGTCGTGATGTAGGCCCCGCCCATCCGGTCGACGGCCCGGCCGTAGGCCCGGAGGGCGGCGTCCGTCTTCACCTCGGCCGGGTCCCCGAGGATGACGGCCTTGCCGCCGCCGAGGTCGAGGTCCGCAGCGGCGGCCTTGTAGGTCATCGCCCGAGAGAGCCGGAAGACGTCGGCCAGCGCCGCCTCCTCGGTCGGGTAGTCCAGGATGCGGGTCCCGCCCAGCGCCGGGCCGAGCGACGTGTCGTGGACCGCGACGACCGCTTCCAGTCCCGTCTCCTCGTCGCGAACGTGTGTCACCTGCTCGTGGCCATCCTGTCGCATCTGGGCCAATACCATACCAAATATTGCGCCAAACGGAACGTAATTCTACCGCCTTTCGCCAACTGGGTGGTCGTTCGTCCAGAAAGGGGGGCCCGACCAGAGTACTGTTCGACCGGACGGGCGGCGTTCACTGTCGCTGGCCGTCTGACGCCCGTCTGCCGGGGGTATAAGGGTGGAAATCACACACCACCGGTCGCATGAGTAACAGAATCGAAACGCTCGCGGTCGTCGCCATCCTGGCGGGGTTTCTGCTGTTCAGCGCGGCAGAGACCACTTTCGTCGGGGCACTCCTGGTCGCCGGCGGGGCCTACGGCCTGATCCTGCCGCAGTTCATCCAGCCCCAGAGTCCGGCACCGTCCCGGCCGTGAGCCGCCTGAGTCCGGAAATTCTACTCCGAGACGGCCTGCTGGGCCTCGGATAGCGTGAACGCCCCCTCGTAGAGTGCGCTTCCGACGACGACCGCCGCCGCTCCCGCCGTCTCCAGTGCCAGAATATCTTCGATGGTGGCGACGCCGCCGCTCGCTATCACCGGTACGTCGACGGCGTCGACGACGTCCTCGACCGGTCCGGTTCGCACGCCGTCGAGTTGACCCTCGACGTCCACGTCGGTGAACAGGATACCGCCGGCACCCAGGTCGGCGTACCGGCCGGCTGCCGCGGCCGGGTCCAATCCCGTACCCTCGGTCCAGCCAGAGACGACCACCTCGCCGCCCTTCGCGTCGAGACTGACCAGGACGCTCTCGGGGTGAACCTCGCTGATCTCCGCGACGATCTCCGGGTTTTCGACGGCTGCCGTCCCGAGGATTACTCTATCGACGCCTCGGTCCAGGAGGTCGATGCCGTCCGCGGCCGTCCGGATGCCCCCGCCGAGCTGGAGGTCGGCGTCGACGGCCTCGCGGATGGCGTCGATGGCCGGCGCGTTCTTCCGATCGCCTTCGAAGGCACCGTCCAGGTCGACGAGGTGCAGGGTATCCGCACCGGCGTCGACCCAGCGTTCGGCCGCCTCGACAGGGTCGCCGTACGTCTTGCCGGTGCCGCGCTCGCCGCCCACCAGCTGGACCACCTGGCCGTCCTGCATGTCGACCGCCGGGATTACCTCGAAGGCCGGGAACATGCCCGTTGCTGGGCGTCGCCGGGGCGAAAGCGTGACGGTTCGAGCCGGGGCAACCTTTTTCTCCGAATCTCGACACTGTGCCCCCATGAACGGCGGATTGCTCGGCCGGTTCGGACGCTCGCTCGAACGGCTGGTCTTCGGCTCGACCGCCTCGCTGTACCGCCGGTTCGTCCGGTTCCTGCTCGCGCTCACCGTCGTCCTGGTGCTGGCCAACGGCCTCGTCGTGGCCGACGTCGTGTCGGTCCCGGCCGGCCTGGCGGACGCACTGTGGACGGCGGGCGGCGTCGCGCTGACGCTGTTCGTCGTCACGGGCCTGATACAGGTCGTGGTGCTGGCCCGAGCCCTCGGAGAGACGACCGAAACGGTCGACGAGACGGCCGCCGAACTCGAACAGGCGGCCGCCGAGATCGAGGAGACCGCCGAGGAACTCGAGACCGCTGCGGCCGAGGTCGAGACGGCCGCCGAGCAGGTCGAACCGGTGGCCGACGAGGCGGCCGGGTCGATGGCAGAGGCTGGCGAGGATTCGTCAGCAGGGACTGAGGCGGAGCCAGCCCGCGAGTCGGCCGCCGACGCCAAGGACCAGGTCGCCGAGGCCAAAGACCAGGCGGCCGATGCCAGAGACCAGACGGAGGGGGCCAAGGAGACTGCGAGCGAGGTTCGCGAGACCGTCGAGAAAGAGCGCGACCGGTTACCAAACGACGACGCGGCCGGCGGGTCGTCGGACTCGGACGACGGGACCGGGTGACGGGACGTAGCCGGAGGATTTGAAAGGCCCGGGAGTCTCAGGGACACCTGATGGTAGAGCTTCTGCTGGTCGTGGGCGTCGCCGTCGCCGTCTTCGTCGGGTTCAACATCGGCGGGTCGTCGACGGGGGTTGCCTTCGGGCCGGCCGTTGGCAGCAAGACCGTCTCGAAACTCGCCGCCGCCGGGCTGATGACCGGCTTCGCCCTGCTCGGCGGCTGGACAGTCGGCCGGAACGTCGTCGAGACGATGGGCGGCGAGATCGTTCCCCAGTCGGAGTTCACCCTGCTTGCCAGCGTGATCGTCCTGTTCTTCGTCGGGGCCGCCCTCCTCGTCTCGAACCTCTTCGGCGTCCCCGCCTCGACGAGTATGACTGCCGTCGGCGCCATCGCCGGCCTCGGCGTCGCTACCCAGACTATCCGCTGGGACGTCATGGGTCGGATCGTCTCTTGGTGGATCGTCGCCCCCATCATCGCCTTCTGGGTTGCGGCGATCATCGGCCGGTACTTCTACCCCCACCTCGAAGCCAGGTTCAGTCTCGACGACCCGGGTACTGAGGGCCGGTCGATTCGCGAGCGGATAGGAGCGGCTCTCGTCATCGCGATCGGCTGTTACATGGCCTTCTCGGCGGGTGCGTCGAACGTGGCCAACGCCATCGCGCCGCTGGTCGGCGCCGGCGTCCTCCCCACGCTCGGGCCGTTCAGTTCGATGGATGTCGGCATCCTCCTGGCAGCCGGCGCCATCGGCATCGGCGCGTTCACCATCGCCCGGCGCACCCTCGACACTGTCGGCAACGACCTGACCGACCTGCCGATCCTCGCCGCCCTCATCGTCGAAGTCGTCAGCGCCACCATCATCACCGGGCTCTCGCAGGCCGGTATCCCCGCCAGCCTGGCCGTCAGCGCGACGATGTGTATCATCGGCCTCGGCTGGGGCCGGGCGACGCGGACGACCCAGATCTCCGACGCTGCGAAGGCCGCGTTATCGGGCGAATCGCCGGAGGTGACCGTCGACGCGCTGGCTGCCGTGGACCGGCCCGACGAGAATCCCGGCACCGTTCCGCCCATCGGCGAGGACGACACCGCCGCTCTCACCGCCGAGGACCTGTTCGACCCCGCCACGACCGGCCGGGTCGTCATGCTGTGGATCCTCACGCCGTCGCTGGCGGCCGTCGGCTCGTTTGCCGTCTTCCGTCTGCTCCAGGCCCTGGCCTGACCAGTACCAACACTCAAGCCTCGGCGGCCGCACCCAGCAGGTATGGAAGACGAGGCCTGGGAGTCGGTGGCCGTGGTCCAGAACAAACAGGGGGAGCCACACGTGCTCCAGCAGAAACTGAAAGTCTACACCAGCGGCATGGGCGAGGAGTCGGCGGGCTACACGCGGCCCACCACCGACCACAGACTCGTGTCGATGCGGGACCTCGTGGACCGGTAGCGCACCCCTCGGCCCCTTGCCAGGTTCGGGATCGGTCCGAAACTGGCGCCGGCCGCCGGTTTACCCCTACGTTGGGGTTTGTCACGATTTTCCTGTCGGTTTTGGCACGAACAGCAACCTCTAACTGTGAGGCGGCAGAAGTTCCGCTGATGCCAACCGTCGAATACCTCAATTACGAAGTAGTTGACGACCAGGGCTGGGACCTCTACGCCGACGACCTCTTCGAGAAGGCCGAGGAGGAAGGCCTCGACGACGAGGACTACGGCACGCTGGACGTCAACGAGGGCGAGTACATCCTCGAGGCGGCCGAGGCCCAGGGCTACGACTGGCCGTTCTCGTGCCGGGCCGGCGCCTGTGCGAACTGCGCCGCCATCGTCCTCGAGGGCGAGATCGACATGGACATGCAGCAGATCCTCAGCGACGAGGAAGTCGAGGAGAAGAACGTCCGGCTGACCTGCATCGGGTCGGCCGCCGAGGACACGGTCAAGATCGTCTACAACGCCAAGCACCTCGACTACCTGCAGAACCGCGTCATCTGAGCGGCGGCGTTTCGGACCTCTTTCGCTCGGAATTGCATTCCTTGCAATTCCGTATTTTGACGGCTAGATACCGGTCGGTTTGCTAGTTGGCACCCGGAAAGGGAGCTACAGCCATGTCTGGCTGACGTATTCCAGCGTTATCGCTGACTGATCGATACACTGTGAAATTTCGTGGACCGCGTCTCCGACCTGGCGGGCCGAGAGGGACTGGTCCTTCTGAAAGAGGACGCCGTCCGTGTCTTCGACCGAGAGGGTAGCGAAGAAATCGTCGTCTTGCGTCAGAATGAGCCGTTCGTTCTCTCGGGCATACGCTGCAATCGATTCGTCGTCGGCACCGAATGAGAGTTCGTCAACATCACCGATCCAGACGACATCGTGGTCGAGCTTTCGGAGGTACCTGATCGTCGCTCGTTCGACGTTTTCGTCCGCCAGAATCCGATACCCCATCAGTCGCGGACGTCGTCAGGATCGCTCGTCAGGTGCTCGGCCTCGTCGACAGCGCTCTGACGCTGCTGCTCGACAGTTCGCATCTCCTCGGGATTGTCGTGATAGTACGTCAGCGCCCGATAGACGTCGGCGACGTCGAGGTCGTACCGGTCTGCGACCGTCCGCGGTTCGAGGCCCCGGTCTTCGACCTGTTCTTTGACGAACAAGACAGTGATTCGCCGCCCCTCCAGATGTGGCTCGTCGTGTAGTTCTCGAACGATACGACTTGCCACCTGACTCATACGCCTTCTTGGCCGTCATCGTACTTGAACGTCCGGTTCAGTTCGAGGTATTGGTGTTCCCACCACGGCGAACTGGCCCTGTCGGCCGGTGGCTTGAGAGAATTTATGAACGGGGCCGACTCATCTCCCCCAACAGGATGGTCGAGCCGATTTTGAAGTGGGCAGGGGGCAAGCGCCAGATCCTCTCGGACATCACCGCCCGGTTTCCCCGGACCTACGACCGCTACCACGAGCCGTTCGTCGGCGGCGGCGCCGTCTTCTTCCACCTCGCGCCCGACGACGGCTCGATCAACGACCTCAATTCGCGCCTGGTCACTTTCTACGAAGTCGTCCGGGACCACCCCGAGGACCTCGTCGAGGAGAACCGGACTCACGAGCACGACGACGAGTACTACTACGACGCCCGGGACGAATTCAACGACCTCCACCGCCTGGAGGACAAATCGACCGAGCAGCAGATCCGCGAGGCCTCGCTGCTCCTCTACCTGAATCGCACCTGCTTCAACGGCCTGTACCGCGAGAACTCCGACGGCGAGTTCAACGTCCCCGTTGGCTCGTACGCAAATCCCGACTGGGTCCAGGCAGAGCGGATTCGGGCCGTCTCCGGGGCCCTCCAGGGCACCGCCATCTACGATCGAGACTTCGAGTACGTCCGGGAGGAAGCGACGGCTGGCGACCTGGTCTACTTCGACCCGCCGTACCAGCCAGTCTCGACGACGGCGGACTTCACCGACTACCACGCGGAGGGCTTCGACCGCGACGACCAGCGCCGATTGCGGGACCTGGCTGTCGACCTCGACGAAACGGGCGTCTCGGTCGTGCTGTCGAACTCGCCGCCGGTCGCCGAACTGTACGAGGACTACGACGGATTCGACGTGTCGGTCGTCGAAGCGACCCGGGCGATCAACAGCGACGGCGACAACCGAGGCGAGGTGGCGGAGGTGCTGATATCGAACGTGCCGGAGATCGAACGGGAATCTGAGGCGGCGCAACGTCAGTTCTGACTGTACTGGAGTTTAAGCAGCCGATAGCCCCGGTCGCTCTGGCACAGACTCACTGTAACCTCGTACCAGCCGCAAACGCTAACACCCCGCCGGACACAGCACCGGCAGTGATCGCCAGCGTCCCGGACTTGCTTCGGCTGCTCGCGGTGCCGTTTTTCGGCTACGTCGCCTGGCGAGACGTCAAGACCCGCCGGGTACCCAACGAGGCGTGGTACCCGGTTGCCGCACTGGCCGCCGTCCTGCTGGCCTGGGAGGCTTACACCACGCTAACCGGCGACGTCACCGGCTTCGAACGCCGACTCTTCCTCATTCGAGTTGCCGTCAGCATCGGCCTCGTCATCCCGCTGGCCTACCTGTTCTGGCTCGTCGGCGGCTTCGGCGGGGCCGACGCCAAGGCCTTCTTCGTCGTCGCCGTCCTGTTTCCGACCTACCCCGCGCTCCAGGTCGCCGGCCTCGACCTCCCTGTCGTAGAGACGACGCTCGGGGTTTTCTCGCTGACCGTCCTCTCGAACACGGTCATCGTCGGCTTGGCCTATCCGCTGCTGGTCGCGGGCCGCAACGCCCTGTCGGGCCACGTCTCGCCGGGGATGTTCGTCGCCACCCCCATCGAGTGGGACGAGGCCGAGTCCGAGTACGGCTCGCTGCTTCGCTTCCCCGACCGATCGCTTTTCTCGGACCTCTCGCTGTCCGGCCTGCAGTCGTACTTCGCCTGGCGGGGGCTGGATCTGGACGCCCTGCGGATGTACCTCCAGTGGCGCGGCGCCAGCCTCGACGAACTGCGCGAGGACCCCGAACACTTCCGCGACCCGGCGTCGCTGCCCGACGAGCCCAACGACCCCGGCGACGGTTCGATGGCCACCGTCGACCACGCCATCCTGCCCGACGGCGGCGAGACGGCCGAAGCGGCAGTTGCCGACGCGGGTGCTGACACCGAGGAAACGTTCGACGACCCCTGGGGTGCCGAGGCGTTCCTCGACGACATCGACTCCAGCGCCTACGGGACCTCCCCCGACCAACTCCGCGAAGGGCTGGACGCCCTCACCAGCGAGGACGTCGTCTGGATTTCCCCCGGGATTCCGTTCCTGGTCCCGCTCTTTGGCGGCCTGCTCGTCTCGCTGACCGCCGGCGACCTGCTGTTTGCCCTGCTCCAGGCGCTGGGGCTGGCCTGACCACGCCGCGACAGCTACACTGACAACCCACGGGTATCGGCCACCTCCACAGGCTACGGGGTGGGACTGAAGGGGGCCGGCCGCGTGACGGCGAAGCCGTCACGTTATAGGTGGTCGGCAGAGCCGACCACCCGCTGAGCGGCTGCGACTTGCTGCGGTCCTCACTTCGGTCGCTCCGCTCCCTCGTTGCGGTCCTTGCGTCGTCTCGCTCGCTCAGCGGCCGGGGGCTTTCGGGCTGTTCGTAGCGTTAGCCATTCCAGCGGCAGCACGTCGAACGCGGTATGGGACAAGACCTATCCATCCCACGCCACTCTCTCAGCGTATGACAGACGACGGTCCCGCCCTGGCCTTCGACGAGCAGGAACTCCTCCCTGCCGTCGCCCAGGACGCCGACACGGGGGAGGTACTCATGCTGGCCTACGTCACCGAGGATGCGCTGTCCCGCACTCGGGAGACCGGCCTGGCCCACTACTACTCCCGGAGCCGGGAGGAACTCTGGCAGAAGGGTGGCTCCAGCGGCCACGTCCAGCACGTCCGGGAGGTCCGGGTGGACTGTGACGGCGACGCCCTGCTCTACCTGGTCGACCAGGAGGGCGGCGCCTGCCACACGGGCTACGAGAGCTGTTTCTACCGCACCGTCGACGGCGAGACGGTCGGCGAGCGAGTCTTCGACCCCGAGGATGTCTACGGATAGCGCCCACCGGTCGGCCGGGGAGGATAGCGACCCAGTCGCGGAACTCGAGGCAGCCGAGGAGGCGGTCGAGCGGGC
The DNA here is from genome assembly GCA_964523745.1 of uncultured Halobacteriales archaeon. GTDB lineage: Archaea > Halobacteriota > Halobacteria > Halobacteriales > Haloarculaceae > CAZGAX01. The sequence goes on from CAZGAX010000075.1 coordinate 8,561, forward strand.
CCAGGAGCGGATCGACGAGTTCGGAGAGCCGGAGTTAGAGCGGCTGGCCGACGCCCACGACGAATTTGCCGCCCTGCTCGACCGCTACGAGGAACCGGCGACCGGCGACGGCGACTTCCAGACGTTCATCGAGTTCCAGGGCAAGGTCGCCGACTTCGTCGAGCGCCTGCCCGACGACCTCCTGTTGCGGGAGGCCTTCGAGGAGGCCGACGAACACCTCCAGCAGCGCCGCCTCACCGAGTCGGACTTCGAACAGGTGCGACGGGACCTGGAACCGGTGGCCGACCTGGCCGCCAGGCTGGACGACCGCCAGGACGCCATCCGGGACTACCGGAAAGCCTACGCCGACGTCCGCCGGCGCCTGAACGCTGTCCAGGACGAAATTGCGAACCTCGAACGCCTTCAGCGCCTCGGCCAGGCCGACCTGGAGGCGCCCGTCGAGGAGTTGCGAGAGCCGATCGAAACGTACGACGAGTCAGTGACCGAGGCGTTCCAGGAGTACCGGACCGAGACGCCGGCCAGGGAGGTGCTCGAATTCCTGGTGGACGTCGATGCCTTCCCGCTGGTCCCGTTCGAGACGCCGCCCGACGACCTGGCCGACTACCTCAGGAACTCGGACGCCGGCGAGGAGACGATCCCGCACCTGCTGGAGATGGCCGACTACTCCCGGTCGAAGCTCGACCACTACGTCGACGAGCCCGACAGACTGAAGCGGACGGTGGCGACCCAGCAGACGTTCTTCCGGCGGCTTGACGCCGAGCCCCTGACCGTCGGGTGGCCGCCGCCGGCCCGGGGCCACCTCGCCTGGCGCTGCCGGGAACTCACCTCGGTCGTCGACCGCTTCGCCCCCGAGGTGGTCGCGGACCTCCGGGACGTCACAGCGCTGATCCGCCGCGAGGACTACGAGCGCCTCCAGGAGAGTTCCGTGGCCCAGGACGCTCTCAGCGATGAAGAGCGCGAGCGACTGGAGCGAGGTGGCGTCGAGGACGACCTGGCGGACCTGCGAGCCGAGCGGGAGCAACTGGAGACGGCGCTCGACGAGTATCCCGACCGGTAGACGTTAAGCGCCCGATCCCAATTAGCGGCTCTCGACGAGCGGCTCTCGATTACCGACGTTCGATGGCGTCGACTAACCCGGTAGCGAGTTCCTCCGCCCGGTGTTGTTCCCGGGCTTCGGCGTAGACCCGGATCACGGGTTCAGTTCCGCTGGGTCGCGCCAGCACCCAGGCGTCGCCGTAGTCCAGGCGGTAGCCGTCGGTTTCGTCGACTTCGGCGTCGGCGTCGGCGGCGGCCCGCTCGATGGCGTCGATCATCGCCTCGCGTTCGCTGCTGCCGACGTACGGGACGTCCCGGCGGACGTTGTGGTAGTCGTCGTAGTCGGCGGCGACGGCGCTGGCCGACCGGCCGGCAACGAGTTCGCAGAAGCGAGCGGCGGTGTAGGCGCCGTCCCGGGCGATCCGGTAGCCCGGGAAGATGATGCCGCCGTTGCCTTCGCCGGCGATGGGAATGTGTTTGCCGGCACCCTGGCGCTCCCTGATGGCCGAGATGAGGTACGTCGAGCCGATGGGCGTCAGTTCCAGGTCGGCGCCGGCGGCCGTCGCCACGTCGACGAGGCGTTGGGAGGCGTTGACCGCGGAGACGACGACGTCGCCGGACTGGAGTTCGGCAGCGGCGAGCGCGGCGAGGGCCGCGTCCCCCTCGACGTACTGGCCGGTCTCGTCGACGAATATCGCCCTGTCTGCGTCGCCGTCGTGGGCGATGCCGAGGTCGGCGTCGGTCGTCCTGACGAGTCGCTGGAGGTCGCCGAGGTTCTTCTCGACGGGTTCCGGGTTCCTGCCCGGGAATCGGCCGTCGGGCTGGGCGTTGACCGTGAGGACGCGACAGCCCAGGTCCCGGAAGAGGTCGGGGCTGGTGAGCGAGCCGGCGCCGTGGCCGGGGTCGATGGCGACGGTGAGGTCGGCGTCGGCGATGCGCTTGCGGTCCACCGATTCGATGACTTGCTCCCGGTAGTACTCTCGGGCGCCGTCGACCCGGCGGGAGCGGCCGGTCTCGTCCCAGGCGACCCGGCCGTTGCCCCGGCCGATGGCGGTTTCGACCTCGTCGAGCGTCGACCGGGTGAGTTCGACGCCCGAGTCGCCGATGAGCTTGATGCCGTTGTACTCCGGGGGGTTGTGCGACGCGGTGACCATCACCCCTGGCACTCCCTCCCGTTCGCAGTAGGCCTGGAGGCCCGGCGTCGGGACGATGCCGAGCTTGTCGACGTCGGCGCCGACGCTGGCGAGGCCGCTGGCGACGGCGTCGGCGAAGGTCTCTCCGGTGGCGCGGGTGTCCCGGGCCAGTGCCACCCGGTCGGCACCCAGGACGGCGCCGGCGGCCTGGGCAATGGCGAGGACGTCGGCCGGCGTGAGGTCCTCGTTGGCCACACCCCTGACGCCGCTCGACCCGAAGACGGTCATTCGGGTAGTCGTCTGTACCGGGTCGCCATAGTGGTTGTGCTCGCCGGCCACCGCGACGGACCGGCAAGCCCTTTTGCCCCGCAATCGTGGCCCCAGATATGGACACCCAGGGGCTCATCGACGCGCTGCGGGACGCCGAGGCGGTCCGCTACGGCGAGTTCGAACTGTCCCACGGCGGGACGAGCAACTACTACGTCGACAAGTACGTCTTCGAGACCGACCCGCACTGCCTGGACCGCGTTGCCGACGCCTTCGCCGCGCGCCTCGACGGCGACCTTCCTGCGGGTGTCGCTCTGGGTGCCGTTCCGCTCGTGGCTGCCACCGCTCTCAAAGCCGAGTCACCATACGTCATCGTCCGCAAGAAGGCGAAGGAATACGGCACCGGCAACCAGATCGAGGGCTCGCTCGAAGCGGGCCAGGAAGTTGTCGTCCTGGAAGACATCGCGACGACCGGCCAGAGCGCCATCGACGCCGTCGAGGCCCTGCGGGACGCCGGCGCCGAGGCAAATCGGGTTCTCGTCGTCGTGGACCGCGAGGAGGGCGCCGCCGAGAACTTGGCCGAACACGGCGTGGAACTGGAGTCGCTGGTGACAGCGTCGGAACTGCTGGCCGACGCCGACCTGCCGGAGAACTGAGCCCTGCCGAAACGCTCGGCGCCGACCGACGGCCCTGGGCTGTCGGCCCTGCACAGCCGGCGCACAGCCACCGTCGCGTTCATGGGGCTGGGCTCGCAATTTCCCGCTGATGACGAATCTGGAGCTGTACGAACTCGAGGGTTGTCCGTACTGCGCGAAGGTCAAGAACAAGCTCGACGAACTGGGGCTGGAGTACGAGTCGCACATGGTGCCGTCCAGCCACGGCGAGCGCACCGAGGTGAAGGAAGTGTCCGGCCAGACCGGGGTTCCGGTGCTCGTCGACGAGGAGCACGGCGTCGAGGGCATGCCGGAGAGCGACGACATCGTCGCCTACCTGGAAGAGACATACGGAAGCTGAGCGAGATGACGGGTTTTCTGGCGTGCGATCCGGTCTAGCGGCTGGAATCGGCCTGTGAAGCAGACGATGAGGGGGGAGTGAGCGTCAGGGCTTTCCGGGGCTACTCGCCTTTTTCGGAATGGTGTCAAGAAAGCCCTCGGTCCGCTGGCTCACGGCTCACTCCGTTCACCGTTCGCATCGAGACTCGAACGGAGTGAGAGTCTCGCACCGCTCGCTCGACAGGGGTCGCTCAGCGACTAAACGAAGCGCCAACGGGGAGGTCGGCGCAGCCGACCTCCTATATCGTCGTCGTTCGAAAGGCGCTCCGCGCCTTTCGTGATGACGAGAGACGCCACCGGCGTCTCTCGAACCACGGCGGAGCCGCGACGCGGCCCTCGCCCTTTCTTTCCACCAGGACAGCACCGCCACTGCCCCGCGCCACGGGGGCGGTCGGCTCCGCCGACCGCCTTTAACGTGGCGGCTCCGCCGCCGTTCGCACGGTCCGAGGGACCTCGGGTCCCTCGCTACTCATCCCTCGCACGAGTCGGTCCCTCCCTGCTCACGGCTCCCTTCAGTCGCCGTTCGCCATCGAGGCCTCCCTGCGGTCGGCCTCGCACCGGTCGGGACCTCCCGCGCGCCCCGTGGTTTGTGGAAAATGGCGCCACAAACGTCGTGGCACACCCCTCACACGTCAATTTCCTTCGTGGGCAGCTTCGACGTGCTGGCGGGCTTCCTCGGGCGTCATGCCCCGGACGCCACAGGAGCAGGAACGGAGTTCGGGGTCGGTGAGGTCGCTGACCTGTTCTTCCCTGGCGCGCGCCAGCTCCCCGGACTCCGGGTCGTAGTCGTAGTAGACCCGGTAGTTGATCTGGGTGACGCCCTCGATGCGGTGGTCCTCGTCGGGGTCGGGATTGGCGATGGCCTCGTCGTGTTCGGCCTGGAAGGTCTCTTTCCACTCGTCGAGCGATGCCTCGGGGTCTCTGTCACCGCTCACGGGTCGGTTCCCTCCACGTTCGCGCAATTCGAGAACTCCCGGTGGTCGTTCGTCGCGCCGCTCATAGGGGTTGCTGCCGGCGGGCCCTAAAAAAGTGTAGGGACGGAGCTTATAACTGAGGACGTGGAAGCGGGATTCGTGAGCCGAGTCAAAGTCAACCTCCCCGACCAGACGGAAAGTGAGATCCAGCGGCTCGTCGACCAGGGCGAGTTCCTGAACTACGACAAGGCCGTCGAGGACCTCCTGGCGCGTGGCATCTCCGCCTACGAGACCACCGCCGAGGACGACTCGCCGGACATCCAGGACGAAGCGTTCAGCAACGTCGCTGAAGAACAACAGGATCCCGCGATGCGCACCGACGACGGCGACGACGGCTATACTTTCTGACGCCGCTGTTCGGCCGTGGGCAGCCAACAGGCGAGAGGGTCGTCTCGCGCCGAGGACTCAGGCCGGCTCCTCTTCCTCGACGCGGTCCATGATGAGGTCCCGCAGGTCGATGCGGTCCTCGACGTCGGCCAGTTCGGCCTCCTCGACGATGGCCGTCCCGTCGACGTTCGTCCGGCTGGCTTCGTCGACGACGTAGACCGAGGTGGTCCTGGTCACGTGGCCGACCGAGGACATGATCCGGGCGCGCTTCTCGGCTGTCTTGGTGAACTCCGAGTGACCCGTTAGCACCTGTTCGGCCCGCGATTCGTCTTCGCTGACGGTTTTGAACGGTGCTCTGTCCGTCGGGTGGACCTCGTAGCCCACCTTCGTGAAGACGGTCACGATGCCCTCGTCGTCCGGGTCGACTGCGGGGTCTGCCGGCGTCTCGTCCTCCTCGCGGACCTCGTCGGCCCCGCCCAGGACGTCGACGGGCGCCGTGAGTGGTGCGTCGAACAGCTCTTCGAGTTCCGCAGCCACCTCGACGGAAGCGTCCATGCCGTCCTCGTACTTCGAGACCGTCCGCCGGGAGACGCCGAGTTCCTGGGCCAGCTTGCCCAGCGACCAGTCCCGGTCTTCCCGGGCGTCGGCCAGCACCTCGCTGTCGATGTTGACGTAGAGGCCGCCCGGTGCCGCGTAAATCAACGGCGGGACGCCCTCGACGAACAGGTCCAGCGCGGTGTCCGGCGAGAGCACGGGGACGCCGTGGCGGAAGTACACCACGCCGGGCTTGAGGTCTTCGTCGCGAGTCCGCAGGCCGACGACCATCGGCGTCGCGTTGAGGTAGGTCCCGAGGCGGCGCATCTCCGCCCCCGTCGAGCCGTCGAAGGCGTCGATGTTGCCCAGAATCTTCAGGAGGAGGACGTCTTCCCCCCGTCGGGCGGCGACGTCGAAGCTCTTGGGCCGGATGGCACAGCGGTCGCTGACCATGAATCCGGCGTCTTCGAGCATCGCGGTCACGTTGCCGACCAGCGCCTGGCGGGACATACTGTTCTCGATGGTACATAAGTCAGTCACCGCATAAATGCGTTTTGGCGCCTGTGCCTCCGATATCCCGGGATTTTGGGGTTGTTCGGACTTCGGTCAGTAGGATGGCCAATCCGCCCTGACACCATCCGGAAACCAATCGTTTCTGCAGTCTGTCACTGGAACAATTGCTCGCTCACCCCGAAAACGGTTTGCGCCCCTGCCGGCTAGACGGCCCCAGTGACCGTCATCGGCCTCGACGACACCGACTCCCGCCGCCGCGGGCAGTGTACAACCTACGTCGCCAGCAGCCTGGCCGACCGGGTCGAAGAGAGCGGCGGATCCGTGGACCGGGTCCTCCTCGTGAGGTGCAACCCCGCGGTCGAGCACAAGACCCGGGGTAACGCCGCGCTGGCCATCCACTGTGACCTCGACGCCGACCGCGCCCTCTCTCTGGCCGAGAACGCCCTCGATGACGCCGAAGTCGACGATCCGAAGACGAACCCCGGCGCCGTCGTCGCCGACTGCGACCCCGGCGACGTCCCCGAGTCCGTCGCGACCTTCGCCCGCTCTGCCGTCCGTGACCTCCTCGACAGGGACCGGGCCACCGCCCTCGTCGAGGACGCCGGCTTCGAGACCGCGACGCGGGGCAACGGCCGGGGCATCATCGGCGCGCTGGCCGCCGTCGGCGCCTGGCGGGCCTTCGACGAGTGGACCTACGAACACATCGCCTACCGCGAGCCGTCCCGCTGGGGCACCGACCGCGAGGTGGCCCACGAGTCGGTCATCGCCGCCGCAAACCGGGGCTATCCGGCAGTCTGGGACACCGTCGACCGCGTGGAGGACGCCGCGGTCTGCGTCCCCCGGACGCCGTGTCCCGTCCTCTTCGGCATCCGTGGCGACGACCCCGAGTCGGTCGAGGCGGTCGCAGCCAACATCGCGAGCGAACCGGTGGCGAGCCGCCGCACTTTCGTCACGAACCAGGGCACAGACGCTCACCTCCAGCCAGCGAGCGTCGACGCCGCCGAACCAGGCGGTTCGTACCGCGTCTCCGGCGACGTCGTCGAGGCCCCGGAAACGCGGGAAGGCGGCCACGTATTCCTGAAACTCCGTGGCGACGGGGCCACCCTCCGGTGTGCTGCCTTCGAACCCACCAAGCGGTTCCGCGACCGGGTCCGGGACCTCCGGGTCGGGGACCGCATTACGGCCTGTGGCGAGGTGAGCGACGGCACGCTCAAGCTCGAGAAGTTCGCCGCCCGGGACCTGGTGACGGCGGAACTGGCGACGCCGGAGTGTCCGAAGTGCGGCCGGTCGATGGCCTCTGCGGGCGCCGACCAGGGCTACCGCTGCCGGGACTGCAAGACGACGGCGGAGGGCAAGGTCCGCCGGTCGGTCGACCGGACGCTCGAACCGGGGTGGTACGAGGTGCCGCCGTGTGCCCGGCGCCACGTCGCCAAACCGCTGGTGCGGGGTGGATTCGACGCACCGACCCATCCGGAGAGGTAGCCGGTCGGCCCGGACGACACGTCATTGATCGCGTGTTCGACGAGGCCGCGTCGCTCGATACGTCTCACGGCCAGAATGCATCGATCCGCCCGTCAACGTCCCGCAGCACCCGGGACACTACGTCTTTCCAGTTGCGGGAAAACGATTCGTCCTGGCCGGGGGTAGCCGCGTCGGGCAGCGGGTGAAAGTGGTCCCTGGTGTTGTGGTCGTTCGGGTGGCGGTCCCACCGACATTTTCTCTCGTCACCCTCGGCCCAGTTCTCCTGATAATGGACGTGGAAATCGTCGTTCTTGAACCACGTTATCTGCAGAAACGCCTCGTCGACCGAAACCGGGTACCAGCCACTGTCGTAGACGCAAACGAGCGAATCCGGCGCGTACTCCGGTCGCCACTCGACGTCTTCAAATCGGTTGCTATTGACGAGGTATTTTCGAACGTCGTCGAGGACGTCGAAGTCGACCGGCGCAGCGTCCCGGGAACCACCTGCCATCGCTCGGCACCACTATGCCGGACGTTTCCGCTCCGAGGTTCCGTCGGAGTCGCCGCCCGAACTATCGAGATAGCGATCCTGTTCCCTGTCCAGCGCATCTTCGAGGAGGTTGCGACGGGCGAGGAGGGTTTTCCAGCGCGAGACGTCCCCCCAAACGTCTTCGACGTCGACGTCCCGCTCTCGGGCGGTTGGGACGACGTCGATCTCGCCGGGCCTCGCGGCGGCGTAACGCTCTCTGAACTCGTCGAGTTCGTCGAGGACGCCTTGGAGCCGTTCGACGATCTCTATATCTCGGTAGTTGCTCCGGATTCTGTCGACGCGCCGCCAGTAGAGGTACGACTGGTTCGTTTCGTATCGTTCCGGGTCATCGGATGCACGCCGGACTAACCCGATCGATTCGAACCACCGCATGTATTCCCGGGCTGAATCTTCTCCTCTGCCTGCCCACTCTGCGATTTCCGCGATCCGCGTCGGTTCCCGGAGTTGCAGTGCTACGGAGAGAAAGTCGTCTCTCGTTCGCTCGCCTTCGAGGAGTTCGCCGGGATCCTCGAGCGCCTCGATGTCGGGTGGCACTTCGTCGTCCGTCGCGCGTCCATCGTCAGGGGGAGTTTTCATGGCGGTAGTTTCCTCACTTTGGGTTGCGATAGGATCTGGTGTTTTGTCGGTGTTGTATCCCGATACAAGCGCCCGCCGACATATATCTGTTACCCTCGGAATATTCCGACAGTGCCGTGACCGGGAATCGCATCGATTGGGGTGAGGCATACGAATCCTACGTTGGGTTGCCTGCCTCATCGCGGATTGGCCAACAACCAAAATTCGTAGACTGGCTTCCCAGCTCTCACAGTAGCCTCGCACACTGCTTCGTTGCGCTCAGCAGGCACTCGGCGGTTTGCTCGGGGTAGAAGGCATCCTCACGGGTCGCTCTGCTCACGGTTCACTCCGTTCACCGTTCGCATCGAGACTCTCACTCCGTCTGCTCACGGCGCCGGAGGCGCCGTTCGCATGGTAAGCGGGACCTCCGGTCCCGCTCAATTCGAGTCTCGCACCGCTCCCCGTTCGGAATCCGGCGACCCTCACTGCGTTCGGGTCGCCCACGCCAGGACTGGGATTTGAACCCAGAATCCCAAAGGGAACACGCTTTCCAGGCGTGCGCCTTACCGTTCGGCCATCCTGGCTCGC